>NZ_JBVJND010000040.1:19597-87826 GCF_055583825.1 Streptomyces sp. NPDC104367
CGTGTGGGCCTTGTGGGCGTGGTGGGCCTTGTGGGCGTGGTGGGCCTTGTGGGCGTGGTGGGCCTTGTGGGCGTGGTGGGCCTTGTGGGCGTGGTGGGCCTTGTGGGCGTGGTGGGTCGTCGGCCGACGACCCGGTCGGCGAGCAGGCGCAGCACCCCCGTGTACGGGGTGGCGTCGGGCAGCCGCAGCAGGGTCCGGGCGAGCAGCCGCGCGGCCCACCAGGAGCCGGGGTCGCGGTCGAGGGCGTGCGCCAGATCCTGGAGCCGGGGCGCGAGCCGGGCGGGGCCGTGGTGGCGGTCCAGGAGCAGCAGTGCCTCGACGACCGGGCCGGCCCGGTGGTGCGGGACGGACCGCTGTGGGTGTGGGGTGCGGGGGCGGTGGACGAGGGCGCGCAGGGCCTCGTCCAGGTCGAGGTGCGTGCCCTGGAGCCAGTCGGCGAGTTCCTCGTGGGCGAAGCGGTAGCCGTCGCCGGCGGGCACCAGGAGGCCCTCGGTGAGTACGGCGTCGGCCCAGCCGGAGGGGCCGTCGCGGTGGGCCGGGAGGGGGCCAGGGGGGAACACCGCCTCGAACGACTCCCGGTCCAGCCGGCCCTGTCCGGGCCCGAGGCTGCGCCGGGCGGCCTCGTGCACCTGTCCGGAGACCCTGGCCGCGAGACGCCGTACGGCGGTGCCGCGCAGTCCGTTCCCGGCGGCGAGCCGGACCGCGACACGCAGGCACGTCAGGTCGAGATGGGCGGCGAGGACGTCGTGCCGGTCGAGCGGGGCGGCGGCCGTGGTGGCCGGGGCGTCCAGGGCGGCCGGGGGCTCGGGGAGGGTGGCTCGGATGTCGGAGAGCAGGCTGAGGGTGAGTGGGTGGTGGGCGTCGCGGTCGGTGAGGGTGCCGTCGGGGATGCCGTAGCGGGCGCGGGCCCGGTGGGCTTCGTCCGGGGTGAGGTCGGTGAGCCGGACGTACGGCGGCTCGGGGCCGGACGCGGGGCCGTGCAGCAGGCCGGGCGGGAACGCGGCGCCGGCCTGCTCCCAGTACTCCTCGCGGCAGGCCACCAGGAGGCGGGCGCCGGTGTCTCGGAGCCAGTCCGCGGTGCCGGTGGTCCAGGCGCCGAGCCGGTGTGCGAGGGCCCGGGGCATCTCCTCGGGGCCGTCCAGCAGGAGGAGCAGCGGTCGGCCGGCCCTCGCGGCGAGCCGGGCCAGCCGCTCCACGGTGACTTCGCCCAGGTCGCCCGGGAGCTGGTTGCGGGAGGCGGCGACGGCGCGGACCGCGTGCTCCAGGGAGCGGCGGGCGGCGTCGGCGACGGAGCCGTCGGCGTCCTTGAGGTCGGCGCCGCGGAGCATGAGGGTGGGGGCGGGGGCCGCGGCGCGGTCGCGCCGTGCCGCGAGGGCGGTGAGTTCGGTGGTGCGGCCGGTGCCGGGGGCGCCGACGAGGGCGAGGACCGAGCGGGTGCCGGTGGCTTCGGCAAACGCCGTGAGCTCTTCGGAGAGGGCGACTCGTTCGACGGGGAACAGGGGATCGGCTCCGCCGAAAGGGACCGCGAGCGCGGGTGGCATCGAGGCTGCGGGTCCGTCGGGGCTTGGCGCGCCGTTCCCCGCGCCCCTTCGGTACGCCGTGGCCACGGCAGCTTGCTCGGCAAGGTCCGTGGAGCAGCCAGCCGCGGGTGGCACCGAGACTGCGGGAGCGTCGGGGCTTGGCGCGCCGTTCCCCGCGCCCCTTCGGTACGCCGTGGCCACGGCGGGCTGTCCGGCGAGGTCCGTGGAGTATGTGGCTGTGGGGCCGTCGGGGCTTGGGGTGCTGTTCCTTGCGGCCCTTTGGTCTGCCGGGCCCGGGGTGGTCTGTTCGGTGGGGGCTTGGTGGGCACGGGATGCGGTGGTCAGTTGGAGGATGGCTGCGGGGTTGAGGTCGGGGCCGTAGGCCGGGACCGTGGCGGCGTTGCGGGTGAGGAGGTCGGCGAGGGGGCCGGGGCCGGGGTGGTGGAGGGGGACGGCGAAGCCGACGTCCCGTCGGTCGGAGCGCAGGGCGGTGCCGAGGACGGCCAGGACGGCGCCGGTCCCGGCGTCGAGGACGGGCCCTCCCGCCGCCCCGCCGCCCAGGCGCAGCGCGTCCTGCCCTGCCGTGCCGATCGCCAGTTCCAGGGCGTCCTCGATGAGGTGGAAGCCGTCGGTGGCGGTGTACGTCACCTGTGTCGCGGCCAGTACCCGGGCCTCGCGCCAACGGTCGGCGGCGAGGCGTACGTAGGTGCCGGCCGGGACGTGCTCCCGTACGGTGACCGGCAGCGGCTCCACGCCCAGGCCCTCGGTGCGGACCAGCGCCAGGTCGAGGGCGGGCAGCGGGACGACGGCGTCGGAGCCGACCACGCAGACGCGGTCACCGGCCGCCTGGAGCACGATCCGGGCGAGGCCGTCGACGGCCTCGTGGCTGGTGACGAGCGTTCCCTGGTGGTCGGCGAGGAAGCCGGTGCCGCGCGGGCGCCCGGCGAGGTCCCGGACCCGGACCAGCCGCGCGTCGGGCCCTGCCGCCGTGTCCCGTCGCGCCTCCCCCGTACCGCCCGCCGCCCGGCGACCGCTCCCGGACCACGGGCCCCGTCCCACCATGATCGAACCTCCCCGCGCCGTCGCCCGCCCGCGGCCGAGCCGCCGGGCAGGCCCTCGTCACCGACCGTAGGGGCGAAATGATCAGCGGGACAGGGCCGGTGTCGAACGCGCCCCCCTCCGCTCCCCCGGTTCACTCCGAGCGCCTGCTCGGTCGGGTGAATAGGCCGGGGCGGGTGGATACACCCTAGGGGTGGGGGAACCGAGGGGGGACCGTGGAGCGGCGACGGCGCAAGACCCCGTGGTCGCCGCTCCACGGGCAGGTCTCAGGAGAACACGGCGAGGCTCTTGGCCTTGCCCTTCTCCTCCTCGACGAGCGCGAGGAAGCGCCCCTCGGGATCGAACACGGCGACGGGACCGGCGGCGGCGTACGTGTCGGGCATCTCCAGCCGCACGCCGTTGGTGAGCAGCCGGGCCCGCTTGGCGTCGACGTTCCAGCGCCGGAAGGCGGCGTTCGCCGCGTCCGCGATCGGCATGACGGTCAGCTCCTGCTGGAGCTGGTCGAGGGTGCGTGCCGACTCCAGCTTGTACGGCCCCACGCGCGTCCTGCGCAGCGCGGTGAGGTGACCGCCGACGCCCAGGTCGGCGCCCAGGTCGCGGGCGAGGGCGCGGATGTAGGTGCCGGAGGAGCAGACGACGGAGACGACCAGGTCGAGGACGGGGGTGCCGTCCTCGGCGACGGCGTCCCGGACGTCGTACACGGCGAAGGACGAGACGGTGACCGGGCGGGCCGGGATCTCGAACTCCTCGCCCTCGCGCGCACGCTTGTACGACCGCACGCCGTCGATCTTGATGGCGCTGACCTTGGACGGCACCTGCATGATGGCGCCGGTCAGCTTGGCGATGCCGGCGTCGACGCCCTCACGGGTGACCCCGGAGGCGTCGGCGGACGAGGTGATCTCGCCCTCGGCATCGTCGGTGAGCGTGTTCTGCCCGAGGCGGATCGTCCCCAGGTACTCCTTCTCCGTGAGGGCGAGGTGCCCGAGGAGCTTGGTCGCCCTCTCGATGCCGAGGACGAGGACGCCGGTGGCCATCGGGTCGAGGGTGCCGGCGTGCCCGACGCGCCGGGTGCGGGCGATGCCCCGCATCTTGGCGACGACGTCGTGCGAAGTGAAGCCCGACGGCTTGTCGACGATGACAAGGCCGTCGGGCGGGGTGGGCTTGCTGGTCATTCGGCGGCGTCGTCCGTCTCGTCGGCGGCGTCCTCGCCCGGCTTGCGGTACGGGTCGGCCTCTCCGGCGTAGTCGGCGCCCGCGGAGGCCTCACGGACCTTCGCGTCGGACTGGCGCGCCCGGTCGAGGAGGTCCTCGATGTTGCGGGCGGTGTCCGGGAGGGCGTCCGCCACGAAGGCGAGGGTCGGCGTGAACTTCACACCGGCGGCACGGCCGACCTCGGACCGGAGGATGCCCTTGGCGCTCTCCAGACCGGCGGCGGCGGCCTTCCGCTCCTCCTCGTCGCCGTACACCGTGTAGAAGACGGTCGCCTCCCTGAGGTCACCCGTGACCCGGGTGTCCGTGATGGTGACGTGGGTGCCGAGCCGCGGGTCCTTGATCCCGCGCTGCAGCTTCTGGGCCACCACCTCTCGGATGAGGTCCGCCAGCCTTTTCGCCCGCGCGTTGTCGGCCACTGGTCCGTCTCCCGTTCTTTCTTCTTGTCGTTCTCAAGTCTCAGGTCTAGTCGTCGTCGCCGTGGAAACGCCGTCGCACGGACAGCAGTTCCACCTCGGGGCGGCCGGCGACCAGCCGTTCGCACCGGTCGAGTACGTCGGTCAGGTGCGCGGCGTCGCCGGAGACCACGGCGAGGCCGATACCGGCCCTGCGGTGAAGGTCCAGATGGTCCACCTCGGCGGCGCTCACGGCGTACTTCCGCTGGAGTTCGGCGACGATCGGGCGGACGACGGAGCGCTTCTCCTTGAGCGAGTGGATGTCGCCGAGGAGGAGGTCGAAGGACAGGGTCCCCACGTACATGTATGCAACCGGTTAACCCGCCGGCTCGGGATCGATGGCCCTGTCAGGAACGGTACCCCGTCCCTGCCGGGGGCTCGACCGACTTTCCGCCGCCGTGACCGGGGGCTCCGCCCCGGACCACGGGCCGAGCCCTCAGCGGGAAAAGTGCCGGCCGACGGAAGCGGACTCCCGTCGGCCGGCACCAACCGTGGGTGTTACGCCCGCGGCTTCTCGCGCATCTCGTACGTCGCGATGACGTCGTCGATCTTGATGTCGTTGAAGTTTCCGAGGTTGATACCGCCCTCGTAGCCTTCGCGGATCTCGGTGACGTCGTCCTTGAAGCGGCGCAGGCCCTCGATGTTGAGGTTCTCCGCGATGACCTTGCCGTCGCGGACGAGGCGGGCCTTCGTGTTGCGCTTGACCTCGCCCGAGCGGATGAGGACACCGGCGATGTTGCCCAGCTTGGACGACTTGAAGACCTCGCGGATCTCCGCCGTACCGAGCTCGACCTCTTCGTACTCCGGCTTGAGCATGCCCTTGAGGGCCGCCTCGATCTCCTCGATCGCCTGGTAGATGACCGAGTAGTACCGGACGTCCACGCCCTCGCGCTCGGCCATCTGCGCCGCGCGGCCGGCCGCGCGGACGTTGAAGCCGATGACGATGGCGTCGGAGCCCATCGCCAGGTCGATGTCGGACTCCGTGACCGCACCGACGCCGCGGTGCAGGACGCGGATGTCGACCTCTTCGCCGACGTCCAGCTGGAGCAGGGAGGACTCGAGAGCCTCGACGGAACCGGAAGCGTCACCCTTGATGATGAGGTTGAGCTGCTGGATCTCGCCGGCCTTGAGCACCTTGTCCAGGTCCTCGAGGGACACACGGCGCGTGCGCTTCGCGAAGGCCGCGTTGCGCTCGCGCGCCGCACGCTTCTCCGCGATCTGGCGGGCCGTACGGTCCTCCTCGACCACGAGGAAGTTGTCGCCGGCGCCCGGGACGTTGGTCAGACCCAGGACCTGGACCGGCGTGGAGGGGCCGGCCTCGGCGACGTTGTTGCCGTTGTCGTCGAGCATGGCGCGGACGCGACCGTAGGCGTCGCCCACGACCATCGTGTCGCCGACCCGCAGGGTGCCTCGCTGGACGAGGACCGTCGCCACGGCACCGCGGCCGCGGTCGAGACGGGACTCGATGGAGATGCCCTGCGCGTCCTGGTTCGGGTTGGCCCGCAGGTCGAGCGAGGCGTCCGCGGTGAGGACCACGGCCTCCAGCAGCGAGTCGATGTGCAGACCCTGCTTGGCGGAGATGTCGACGAACATGGTGTCGCCGCCGTACTCCTCGGCCACCAGGCCGTACTCGGTCAGCTGACCGCGCACCTTGGTCGGGTCGGCACCCTCGACGTCGATCTTGTTGACCGCGACGACGATCGGGACGTCGGCCGCCTTGGCGTGGTTGAGCGCCTCGACCGTCTGCGGCATGACGCCGTCGTTGGCCGCGACGACCAGGATCGCGATGTCGGTCGACTTCGCACCACGGGCACGCATGGCGGTGAACGCCTCGTGACCCGGGGTGTCGATGAAGGTGATCTTGCGCTCTTCGTCGTTGACCTCGGTGGAGACCTGGTAGGCACCGATGTGCTGGGTGATGCCGCCGGCCTCGCCCGCGATGACGTTCGTCTTGCGGATGGCGTCGAGCAGTCGGGTCTTACCGTGGTCGACGTGACCCATGACGGTGACGACCGGGGGACGGACCACCAGGTCGTCCTCGTCGCCCTCGTCCTCGCCGAACTCGATGTCGAAGGACTCGAGCAGCTCGCGGTCCTCCTCCTCCGGGCTGACGATCTGAACCGTGTAGTTCATCTCGCCCGCGAGGAGCTGGAGCGTCTCGTCGGAGACGGACTGCGTGGCCGTGACCATCTCGCCGAGGTTCATCATGACCGCGACGAGCGACGCCGGGTTGGCGTTGATCTTCTCCGCGAAGTCGGTGAGCGACGCGCCGCGGGAGAGACGGATGCTCTCGCCGTTGCCGCGCGGCAGCATCACGCCGCCGACGCTCGGGGCCTGCATGGCCTCGTACTCCTGGCGACGCTGCCGCTTCGACTTGCGACCGCGACGCGCCGGACCGCCGGGACGGCCGAAGGCGCCCTGCGTGCCACCACGGCCGCCGGGACCGCCCGGACGTCCGCCGAAGCCGGGACGACCGCCGCCGCCACCGCCGGGACCGCCGCCGAAGCCGCCGCCGCCACCGGGGCCACCGCCACCGGGACGGCCGGCGAAGCCGCCGCCGCCACCGGGACGGGCACCGCCGGCACCGCCGCCGGGACGGCCGGCGAAGCCGCCGCCACCGGGACGACCGGCACCGCCGCCGGGACGACCCGCACCGCCGGGACCGCGACCGCCGCCACCGGGGCCGGGACGCGGGCCGGCAGCGGGACGCTGCGGCATCATGCCGGGGTTGGGACGCGGACCCGCGGCACCGCCGCCGGGACGCGGACCGCCCTGCGGACGGGGCATGCCGGACGGGCTCGGACGAGCGCCGCCGGGAGCCTGGGGACGCGGACCGCCGCCCTGGGCGCCGGGCGCCTGCGGACGGGGAGCACCGCCGGGGCCGCCGGGGCCGGGACGCGGACCGCCCTGCGGGCGCGGGGCCTGCGGACGGGCCATGCCGGTGGAGCCACCGGAGGTGAAGGGGTTGTTGCCCGGACGCGGACCGGCCGGACGGGCACCGCCCGGACGCTGGCCCTGGCCGCCGGGGCGCGGGGCGCCCTGGCCGGGACGGGCCTGGCCCTGACCGGGGGCCGGACGGCCACCGGGACGCGGGGCACCCTGACCCTGACCCTGACCCTGGCCCTGACGCGGGCCGTTGCCGGGACGCGGACCCTGCGCGGCGGCCGGGCTCGGCGCCGCGGCGGCCGGAGGCGCCGGCGGGGCCGTGAACTCGGGCGCGGCCGGGGCCGGACGCGGGGCGGGCTTGGGGCCCGGGACGGGACGCGGGCCGGACGCGGCCGGCGCGGGGGTGACCGGGGCCGGAGCCGCGGGCGCCGCCGGAGCCGCGGGCGCGGCCGGGGGCTGCGGGGCCGCCGGACGCGGGGCGCCCGGCTTCGGGGCACCCGGACGGGCCGACTGCGCCGGAGAGGGCGCGCCGGGCTTGGGGGCCGCCTTGCGCGGGGCGGACTTGCCGCTGCCGCCGCCCTGGAGGGCGTCGGTCAGCTTGCGTACAACAGGCGCCTCGATCGTCGAGGACGCCGAACGGACGAATTCACCGAGTTCCTGGAGCTTGGCCATGACGACCTTGCTCTCAACCCCGAACTCCTTGGCGAGTTCGTATACCCGGACCTTAGCCACTTCGCTCCTTTTAGGTCCGGGTGTGTCCGGACCGTCGCTACTTCATGGGCGTACTCATCGCGTGCTCATCGAGTGCTCATCGCAATCTCGACCTACTTCCAACTCGCGGGGTACCAGAGCCGCACGGACGTTCCGAACGACGCTTCTTACGGTGTTACTGCTCGACGTACCGGCGCAACGCCTTTACGTCGAGCGGACCCGGGGCGCGCAGCGCCCGCGGGAGTGCCCGGCGGCGCACCGCCTGGTCCAGACAGACCTGGGCGGGGTGTACATATGCACCCCGGCCGGGCAGCGTACCGCGAGGATCGGGAACGCAATCCTCCCCGACCGCCACGATCCGCAGCAGTTCGGTCTTGGCCGCTCGCTGCCTGCACCCCACACAGGTGCGCTCAGGGCATGCGCGGGCACGCGTCCGGCCAGACACCGCTAAGTCTACCTCCCCGCACCGACCTCACCCCTTCGGGGCAAAGATCGAACGGCTGTTGTCGTAATCCAAGCGACCTGCGGCTTGGAACTATTCCCCCCGTCCGGGTGAATCCGGGCCGGGGGAACGGGTCGTCTACTCGGGCGCCAGCTCGGTGTCCGGGCGGATGTCGATCCGCCAGCCGGTGAGCCGGGCGGCGAGACGGGCGTTCTGTCCCTCTTTGCCGATCGCCAGCGAGAGCTGGTAGTCCGGCACGGTGACCCGGGCGGACCGGGACGCCAGGTCCACGACCTCGACCTTGGAGACACGGGCCGGGGACAGCGCGTTCGCCACCATCTCGGCCGGGTCGTCCGACCAGTCGACGATGTCGATCTTCTCGCCGTTCAGCTCGCCCATGACGTTGCGGACGCGGCCGCCCATGGGGCCGATGCAGGCGCCCTTGGCGTTCAGGCCCGAACGGGTGGAGCGGACCGCGATCTTCGTGCGGTGGCCGGCCTCGCGGGCGATGGCGGCGATCTCGACGGACCCGTCGGCGATCTCCGGCACCTCCAGCGCGAAGAGCTTCTTCACGAGGTTCGGGTGGGTGCGGGACAGGGTCACGGACGGACCGCGGACACCCTTGGCGACCCGGACGACGTACGACCGCAGCCGCATCCCGTGCGGGTAGGTCTCGCCGGGCACCTGCTCCTGCACCGGCAGGATGGCCTCCAGCTTGCCGATGTCGACGAGCACGTTCTTCGGGTCGCGGCCCTGCTGGACCACACCGGTGACGATGTCGCCCTCGCGGCCGGCGTACTCGCCGAGCGTGGCGTCGTCCTCGGCGTCGCGCAGCCGCTGCAGGATCACCTGCTTGGCGGTGGTGGCGGCGATCCGCCCGAAGTCGGTCGGGGTGTCGTCGAAGTCGCGCGCCTCCTGCCCCTCCTCCAGGTCCTCGGGGTCCTCCTTCGCCCACACGGTCACGTGCCCGGTGTTCCGGTCGAGCACCACGCGCGCGTGGCGGCGGCTTCCCTCGGTGCGGTGGTAGGCGATGAGGAGGGCCGACTCGATCGCCCCGACCAGCAGGTCGAAGGAGATCTCCTTCTCCCGGACCAAGCCCCGCAGGGCGCTCATGTCGATGTCCACGGCTACGCCTCCTCTTCCTTCTCGTTCTTGTCCTTGCGGTTGAACTCGACCTGCACGCGCGCCTTGTCGATGTCGGCGAAGGCGAGTCTGCGGGAGGTGGCCTTGCGGCCCTTGACGCCGGGCACCTCCAGGTCGAGGCCCTCGTCGTCGACCTCCAGGATCCTGGCGACCAGTTCCCCGCCGCCCTCGGTCAGCTGGAACCTCACCAGGCGGTCGAGCGCGCGCACGTAGTGCCGGTGTTCCTTGAGCGAGCGCTCGGCGCCCGGGGTGCCGACCTCAAGGGTGTACTCCGCCTCGCCCATCGCGTCGGTCTCGTCGAGCTTCGCCGAGAGCTCACGGCTCACATCGGCGATCTGGTCCAGGTCCGCCCCGGTGTCGGAGTCGACGACCACGCGCAGTACCCGCTTGCGGCCCACGGAGTCCACGGCGATCTCTTCGAGATCCAGGCCCTGGGAGGTGACGAGCGGTTCCAGGAGCTCTCGCAGCCTCTCGCTCTGGGTGGTGCTCATCCGGGTGACTCCTCGGCCGCGTGTGCTGTTGTGGGATGGGGCGCGTGTCTGGTCAAAGGGTATCCGGTCGCGGGGAGTGTTGCCGTCCACATCGGCCTGCGACGGCCGAGCCGGTGACGCCGGTCGAGCGGAAGCGCGGGTACCGTGATCGTTGCGGGCCGCCCTCCCGCGCGTGTGTTCGTACGAGCCCCCGAGGACGTCTGCCGTGCCGTTCCCCTCGCTCTCGCGCATCCCCTCGGGGGTACGCAGAAGGAGCCTGATCGTCTCCGCGGCCTCGGCCGTCGTGCTGACGGGCTGCTCCACCGGTTCCGACTCCGCCGGCGGCGCCGGCACCCCTTCGGCCGCCTCGCGGGCACGCGCGCGTGCGGCCCGGGACAGCGAGGGGCTGCTGCGGCAGTACGACGCCGTCCTCGCCGTCCATCCGGCGCTCACGGAGCGGCTGCGGCCGCTGCGGTCGGAGGTGGCGGCGCACGCGGCGGCGTTCCGGGAGGGCACGGCTTCCCCCACGGCCACCGGCTCGCCGTCGGCCACGGCATCGGCATCGGCATCGGCATCGGCATCGGCATCGGCCACAACATCAACATCGGCCACGGCGTCGGGCTCCGCCGCGGTCCCCACCGACGAGAAGTCCGCGCTGAGCGGACTGGCCGCGGCCGAGCGGAGCCTCGCCGACCGGCGGGCCAAGGCTCTGCTGGAGGCGCCGGGCGAGCTGGCCCGGCTGCTGGCGGCGGTGGCGGCGGCCGGCGCCGGGCACGCGTACCTGCTGACGAAGGGCGACCGGTGAGCGACGAGGCCAGGGCGGGCGTCCTGAAGGCGCTGCAGGCGGCGCTGGCCGCCGAGCACGCGGCGGTGTACGGGTACGGGGTCGTCGGCGGCCGGGTCGGCGAGCGGCGGCTGGCCGAGGCGCGCTCGGCGTACGCCGCGCACCGCGCGGGCCGGGACGCGCTGGCCCGCGAGGTACGTGACCTGGGCGGTGAGCCCGTCGCCGCGAGCGCGGCGTACGCGCTGCCGTTCTCGGTGGCGGACGCGGCGGCCGCCGTACGGCTCGCCGCCGATCTGGAGGAGCGGGTGGCCGACGTGTACTCCGACCTGGTCCGGGCGTCCTCCGGCCAGCGGCGCGGGACGGCGGCCGGGGCGCTGCGGGAGGCCGCGGTGCGGGCGGTGCGCTGGCGCGGGGGGAGCGTAGCCTTCCCTGGGCTCGCCGAGCGGGACGCGCCGCTGGGAGAAGCCGGCGGTTCGGCCTCCCCCTCGGCCTCGGGGACCCCCTAGAGCGGCGCCGGAACGGCACCGGAGCAGAACCGGAGCAGGAAGGGAACGACTCGCGTATGGCTTTCGAACCGCCGCGGCGCCTGGTGAGGGCGCTCGGTGAGACGGCGCCGGACGGTGACGAGTGGCTGGAGAAGCTGCCCAGTGCGGTGGAACGGGCCGTCGCGCTACGCGAGTTGACCGTGGAGCGGGTGCAGGTGCCGGGCGGCCGCGGCAGCGTCGTACTGCTGGTGCGGCGGGCGGACGGCACCCCGGCGGTGCTGAAGCTGGCGCCCCCGCGGGCCCGGCCGGAGAGCGAGGCGGCGGCGCTGGCGCACTGGGCCGGACTGGGCGCGGTGCAGCTGCTGGAGGCCGACGCGGCGGAAGGGGCGCTGCTGCTGGAGCGGCTGCACCCGGAGGTCTCGGTGCGGTCGCTGCCCGAGGCGAAGGCGCTGCTGGAGGCGGCGGGGACGCTGCGGCGGCTGTGGGTGGAGCCGCCGGACGGCCATCGGTTCGAGACCGTGGCCGAGCGGACCGGGCGGCAGGCGGCGGCGATGGCCTCGGCGGCCGGCGACGCCGACGTGGCGCCGCTGGTGCGGGCCGCGGTCGCGGCCCGGGAGGAGCTGCTGGCCGCGCCGCCGGAGCGACGGCTGCTGCACGGCACGTTCCGGCAGAGCAAGGTGCTGGCCGGGGAGCGGCTGCCGTGGCTGGCGGTGGGGCCGGATCCGGTGGTCGGGGAGTGCGCGTTCGATCTGGCGCGGCTGGTGCGGGACCGGGTGGAGGACCTGATCGCGTCCCCCTCGGGGGCGTCCATCACCCGGCGGCGGATCAAGCGGCTCGCGGAGTCGCTGGAGGTGGATCAGGAGCGGCTGCGGGGGTGGACGTTGTTCCGGGCGGTGGAGTCGGGCGTGCGGGCGCTGCGCGTGGGGCGGCCCAGGGACGCGGAGCTGCTGCTCGAATTCGCCGGGTGGGTCTGACGGGTTTGGGTGCGGGTGCGTGGGGCTGGTCGCGCGGTTCCCCGTTCCCCTAACGGGGCGCTCCGTCCTCCCTCGGTCTCAGGGCCAGGACCGGGCAGTCGGCCGCTGCTCTGCGGGCTCGTTTGCGGGTGCGGGGCGGTATGGGGCGGCCGTCGACCAGGGGGTAGCCCCATTCGTCCAGGGTGATGTGCTCCGGCAGGAGTTCCGCGCACAGGCCGTGGCCCTGGCAGGAGGTCCAGTCGATGTCTATGTGCTGGTCCATGTCAGATCTCCTCGGTGGGTACGGGGAGCAGCGGGGTGCGGTCGGTCGCGGTGCAGTGGCCCTGCGCGTGGGCGTCCAGTTCCGTGGTGAAGGTCGTGAGCGCGCTGCGGACCAGGCGGATCGTGCCGTCGGGGTGGTGGCAGGCGCCCCGGCCCGCCACCAGGCCGGCCCAGCGGGAGATGTCGGTGCGGGCGGTGCCCTGGGGGCCCGGCGTGGCCAGGGTCCGGAAGGCCGCGGCCATCCGCGGGAGGCCGTTGAGGCAGGGGCCGCACTGGCCCGCCGACTGGAGCGCCAGGTAGCGCAGGACGCGGGCGGTCTCGGTCAGGCCGCAGCGGTCGGCGGGCAGGGCGGCCAGGACGCCCGCGCCCAGGTACGCCGAGGACAGCGGGACCCGGGCGGCCTCCGCGGCCGGGATCCAGGTGCCGTGGTAGCCGCCGACCAGGGCCGCGGAGGCGCCCTCCAGGGGCAGGAGGCGGCCGACGGGCATGCCGAACGGGGCTTCCACGACCCGGACTTCGCGGCCGGGGACGTGCAGGGTGCAGAGCGTGCTGCCGGGGTCGGCGGGGGTGCCCGCGGCGCGGAACCACTGGGCGCCGTAGCGGGCCGTCAGGGCCAGGTGGGCGAGGGTCTCGACATTCTGGACCAGGGTCGGGGCGCGGCGCACCCCGCGTTCGCGGACCGGCGGGTCCGGGTGGACGGGGCGGGCGGGACCGCCGGAGAGGTACTGGACCAGGGCCGAGGCCTGGCCGGAGAGGAAGCGGCCGGGCAGGCGGACGACGCGGACCCGGACCGGGTCTCGGCGCTGGGCGAGGGCCGACTCCAGGGAGGAGGCGCCGTCCTCGACGGCGAGGTGGGCCTCCCCCGCGCCGATCGCCTCGGCCGCCAGCTGGAGCCCGTCCAGGACCAGATGGGGTGAGAGGCGGAGCAGGGTCTTGTCCTTGTGGCTGGCCGGCTCGCTCTCCGCGCCGTTCGCCACGACGACCGGGACGCGCCCGGTGCGGCGGGCCGCGTCGGCGACGGCGACGAACTTGCGGTACGCCGGGAAGCCCGCCCCGCCGCGTCCGGTGAGGCCGGATTCGGCGAGCGTGCGCAGCAGGGCGGCCGGATCGCCGTAGGAGAGCGGGCCGTAGCGTTGTTCGTGGGTGGTGAGGTCGGCCGGGGTGCCGCCGGGGGCCAGCAGGCGTGGGGGCATGTGGACATCCGTGGTGAGCGTGGTCATCAGTGGGCCCCTTCGGTGTGCAGGAGTGCGGCCGGGGTCCGGCGGGAGGTGCGGACGGCGTGTGCGGTGCGCAGGGCGAAGGCGGTGACCACGGTCGCCACACAGGTCACGGTGAGCCAGGTCATCCAGTCGGTGCCGGTGTCCGTGCCGATGCCGATGCCGTGCACCAGGGCGACGGGCCAGGAGGCGTACGCCAGCCGGTGCACGGCCCGCCAGGCGCGGTGGCCGAGCCGGTCGCGCAGGAGGCTGGTGACCAGGACCGCGAGCATCAGGTCGAGGGCGACCGTGCCGAGGCCGAGCCAGAGCGGCTGGTAGGCGGAGACGAAGGGGACGAAGGCGTCCAGGACCGTGATGTCGACGTAGCCGTCCACGACCGCCACCGCGATGTGCAGGGCCAGGAAGGCGGTCGCGGACAGGGAGAGGGTGCGGTGCAGGGTGACCGTGCCGAAGCGCGGCAGGCCCGGCAGGCGGGTGCGCAGGCGGACGGCGATGCCGAGCAGGACGACAACCGTGAAGAGGACCAGGCAGACGGCGCCGGTGGCCCGGTTCGCGTACCAGAGGGTCTCGGAGGTCATGCCGCCGCCTCCAGCGCGGGGGCGGCGGCGGGCCAGCCCGGGGTGGTGACGACCGTGCCGTCGTGGGTGACCAGCCGGGAGGGCAGGCCGAGGCGGGTCAGCCAGCGCTCCGCGCCGGCGCCCTTGACCAGGGCCGCCGTGGTCGCCGCGTTGGCGTCGGCGCAGGTGCCGGCGGCCACCGAGACGGTCCGCCACGGCGAGCGGACGGGCAGGCCGGTGCGCGGGTCGACGATGTGGTGCAGGTCGTGGCCGCCGCGCTGCCAGCGGCGGGCGGTGGTGCCGGAGGTGGCGAGGCCTCCGGAGCGCATGCCGACGGTGTCGTACGAGCCCCGCGCGGGCGTCTCGCCGACCGGGCCGGTGACGTCCTGGACGCGGATCTGCCAGCCGCCCGCCGGGGGCTCGCCGGCGACGGCCGTGTCGCCGCCGAGGCTCACCAGGACCCCGCAGCCGGCCGCGCCGGCCAGGGTCCGCGCGGCCCGGTCGGCGGCCCAGGCCTTGGCGGTGGCGCCCAGGTCGAGGCGGACGCCCTCGGGGACGGTGACCGTACCGGTGGCGGCGTCGAGGGTGACCCTGCGCCAGCCGGGGGCGCGGCGGACCCGGAGGGAGACCGGGCGGTCGTCCTCGCGGACGAGGGTGAAGTCGCGGTCGTAGCCGAGCGCGGACATCGCCGAGCCGACGGTGGGGTCCACCGCTCCGTCGGTCGCCTCGGCCGCGCGCAGGGCGACGGCGAGGGCCTCGGCGAGCAGCGGGCTGACCCGGACGGGGCGGCCGTGGGCGGTGTCGAGGGCGGCGAGTTCGGAGTCGGCGCGGAACCGGCTGCAGGCCGCGTCCACCTCGGCGAGGTGCCGGGCGAGGAGCAGGTTGCAGGAGTCCAGCAGGGCCGGGTCGGTGACGACCAGGCGGACGGTGGTGCCGAGGGCGCGCCAGTCGGCGGCGGCCGTGGTGCGCGGCGCGGTGGTGGTCACGACGCCCCCGAGGTGGAGTCGCCGGAGCCGCTGCCGGAGGTGAGCCCGTCGGAGGAGGACTGGAGGTCCGAGGACGAGGAGGAGGATGAGGATGAGGACGACGAACCCGACGAGCCGGAGGAGCCGGACGAGTCGGTCGACTCCGAGCTCGACGAACTTCCGCTGTCGGAGCCGGACTTGGAGCTGGAGCCGGAGCTGGAGCTCGATGTCGTGCCCGTGCTGCCGCTAGCCGTCGTGTCGGCGTCCGACTGCATCGTGCCGACCAGGGCGAACACCCCGGCCGCCGCCGCCAGCGTGATCGCCGCGCCGAGGGCCGCCGTACGGCGGGCGCCGCGGCGGACGGCCGCGGCCGCGCCCTTCTCCCCCGGCCGCTCGCCCTGCCGCTCGCCCGGCCGGCTGCGTTGCGCTCTCCCGGTCATGACCGATCCCCTCCCACGTGACTCTCTGTCACGTATTACGTTCGGGTATCGGCCTGAGAGAACTCTGTGAGCCGCCCATACGGAACGGAAGAACTCTCTGAGACGCGTCTGAGAATGCGGGACGGCCGCCGGTGGGTCACCGGCGGCCGTCCGAAGGGAAGTCGGGTCAGCTCGCGGACAGGCGGGCGATCGCCTCGTCCACCGTCAGCTCCTCGCGCTCGCCCGTCCTGCGGTCCTTGAGCTCCAGGACGCCCTCGCCGGAGCGGCGGCCGGCGACCAGGATCTGCGGTACGCCGATGAGTTCGGCGTCCGTGAACTTCACGCCCGGGGAGACCCCGGCCCGGTCGTCGACGAGGACGCGCAGCCCGGCCGCGCGCAGCTTCTCGGAGACGTCCAGGGCGAGTTCGGTCTGGAGCGCCTTGCCGGCGGCGACCACGTGCACGTCGGCCGGGGCGACCTCGCGGGACCAGACCAGGCCGTGCTCGTCGGCGGTCTGCTCGGCGAGGGCGGCTACGGCGCGGGAGACGCCGATGCCGTAGGAGCCCATGGTGACGCGGACCGGCTTGCCGTGCTGGCCGAGGACGTCGAGCTTGAGGGCGTCGGCGTACTTGCGGCCCAGCTGGAAGATGTGGCCGATCTCGATGGCGCGGTCCAGCTTGAGGCCGGTGCCGCAGTTCGGGCAGGGGTCGCCCTCCCGCACGACGACGACGTCGACGTAGGCGTCGACCGTGAAGTCGCGGTCGGCCACGACGTTCCTGGCGTGCGTGCCCTCCTTGTTGGCGCCGGTGATCCAGGAGGTGCCGGGGGCCACCCGCGGGTCGGCGATGTACTTCACCTTCTCGCCGAGACCCTGCGGGCCGACGTAGCCGCGGACCAGGTCGGGGCGGCCGGCGAAGTCCGACTCGGTGACCAGTTCGACGGTGGCCGGGGCGAAGTGCGCCTCGACCTTGTCCAGGTCGACCTCGCGGTCGCCCGGGACGCCGACGGCCACGATCTCGCCGTCGACCTTCACCAGGAGGTTCTTCAGGGTGTCGGAGGCCTGGACACCGAGGTGCGCGGCGAGGGTCTCGATGGTCGGGGTGTCCGGGGTGGGGATCTCCTCCAGCGCGGGCACGCCGGTGGCGTCGGCCGGCTTGAGCTGGTAGGCGATCGCCTCGGTGTTGGCCGCGAAGTCGCAGTTCGGGCAGTCGGCGAAGGTGTCCTCGCCGGCCTCGGCCGGGGCCAGGAACTCCTCCGACTTCGAGCCGCCCATGGCGCCGGCGGTGGCCGCGCAGATGCGGTAGTCGAGGCCGAGGCGCTCGAAGATCCGCTGGTAGGCCTGGCGGTGCAGGGCGTAGGAGTGGGCGAGGCCGTCGTCGTCCAGGTCGAAGGAGTAGGAGTCCTTCATCAGGAACTCGCGGCCGCGCAGGATGCCGGCCCGCGGACGGGCCTCGTCGCGGTACTTGTTCTGGATCTGGTAGAGGATGACCGGCAGGTCCTTGTAGGAGGACGCCTGGTCCTTCACCAGCAGGGTGAAGATCTCCTCGTGGGTGGGGCCGAGCAGGTAGTCGCCGCCCTTGCGGTCCTGGAGGCGGAAGAGCTCGGCGCCGTACTCGTCCCAGCGGCCGGTCGCCTCGTACGGCTCCCGGGGCAGGATGGCCGGGAGCAGCACCTCCTGGGCGCCGATCGCGTCCATCTCCTCGCGGACGATGCGCTCGATGTTGGACAGGACGCGCAGGCCGAGCGGCAGCCACGACCAGATGCCGGCCGCGGTGCGGCGGACGTAGCCGGCGCGGACGAGGAGCTTGTGGCTGAGGACCTCGGCGTCCGCCGGGTCGTCACGCAGCGTCTTCGCCATCAACTGGGACATGCGTTGGACCGGTGCGTTCGCCATGGTTCTCGTACTCCTGCCGGGAAAGGTTGATGGCTAGGAGGTTAGCCGGGGTTGCTGTGCCGGTGGAAATCCGTTAATGGCGGCCGGTTCATCCGCGGCGCAGCGGCAGCGGGGCGCCCATCACGGCGTACGGCTTCGGGGCGCTGGGGAAGTGGACCTGGCGGGCGAGGTCGGTGTAGCCGAGGGAGTGGTAGAGGCCGCGGGCCGGGCTGTCGGTGTCGATCGCGGAGAGGATCGAGCGGGGCTCGGCGGCGGCGTCGGTGATCAGGGTGATCAGACGGCGGCCGACGCCGCGGTTCTGGTGGCGCGGGTGGACGTGCAGCTCGGTGATGACGAAGGAGTCGTCGAGCCAGTCGGCGTTGCCCTGGGCGCGGAGGTAGGGCTCCACGACGGTGGACCACCAGTGGGTGCGGGAGTTGGGCATGCCGTAGACGAAGCCGACCAGCAGGCCGGCCGCGGTGGCGCCGAGGGCCCTGGCGCCGGGGTGCTGCATGTGGCGCAGGACGATCTGGCGGCGGACGGCCACCTCGTCGGGGCCGAGACCGAAGGCGACGGCCTGGACCGCTAGGGCCTCGTCTACGTGCGCGGAGAGGTCCAGGGGGCCGATCACGAGGTCCATGGAGGGAGGGTACAGGTGGGTTCCGCTTGCCGTCCGGCCGGTTGTCGTGCGACCGCGAGCGCGTCGTGGGCGCGTCGTGGGCGCGTCGTGGGCGGCTAGAACAGCACGCTCATGAACGCGCCGACCTCCTGGAAGCCGACCCTCTGGTACGTCCGTCTCGCGGCGGTGTTGAAGTCGTTGACGTAGAGGCTGACCGTCGGGGCCACGTCGGCCAGGGCGTAGCGCAGGACCGCCGCCATGCCGGGGGCCGCCAGGCCCCTGCCCCGGTACTCGGGGGCCACCCAGACGCCCTGGATCTGGCAGGCCTCGGCGGTCGCCGCGCCGATCTCGGCCTTGAAGACGACCTTGCCGTCGTCGTCGAGCCGGGCGAAGGAGCGGCCGGAGCCGACGAGTTCGGCGACCCGTGCCTGGTAGAGGAGGCCGCCGTCGCCGGCCATCGGGGAGACGCCCACCTCCTCGGTGAACATCGCCACGCAGGCCGGCATGATCGCCTCCATCTCGTCCTTGCGGATGCGGCGGACGTACGGATCCGGGGCGATGTCGGCGGGCATGCGGTCGGTGACCATCAGGGGCTGGTGGGCGCGGATCTCGCGGGCGGGGCCCCAGTGCGGTTCCAGGAGGCGCCACAGCTGGGCGGTGGCCTCGGAGGGGCCGACGATGGAGGAGCAGCGGCGGCCGGCCCTGCGGGCGCGGTCGGCGAAGGCCCGGATGGCGCGCGGGGTGGCGCAGATCGGGACGAGGTTGGCGCCGGCGTAGCAGAGGGACGTGAGCATGCCGTCCTCGTACCAGCCCCACATCTCGCCGCCGAGGCGCCAGGGGTCCAGGCCGGCGACCTGGACGCGTGAGGTCACGAAGGCGTTCGCGACCGGCTCGCGGTCGAGTACGGCGAGCGCGGCGTCCAGGTCACTCGGTTCGAGCACCCGTGAGGTGGTCTGCGTCAACACGTGCGGGGCCTCACGCTGAGGGGTTCTGCTTGATCTCCGCACTGTACCTGCGGAAGCTGAGCCGCGCCGCCCGGTGGGGGGTGCTGTGCGCTTCCGGGCGGGGGTGGCTGCCCTGCCGTACCCGGGGGCTGCGCCCCCGGACCCCCCACGACGACGGACCGGCCCGCTCCCGGGTGCGGGTGGTACGTGGTTGCCCGCGCAGTTCCCCGCGCCCCTGACGGGGCACCGACTCCACCCAGGTGCGAGTCGTACGTGGTTGCCCGCGCAGTTCCCCGCGCCCCTGACGGGGCACCGACTCCACCCAGGTGCGAGTCGTACGTGGTTGGCCTCGCGGTTCCCCACTCCCTGACGGGGCACCGACTCCACCCGGGTGCGGGTCGTGCGTGGTTGGCCGTGTGGTTCTCCGTGCCCCTGGTGGGGTGCTTGGTCAGCCTGCTACTGCCACCGAGGGTTCGCCGGAGGGGACGCCGGCGGCTTCCATCTGTTCGGCGAGCTTCATGGCCTCTTCGATGAGGGTCTCGACGATCTTGGATTCGGGGACGGTCTTGATGACCTCGCCCTTCACGAAGATCTGGCCCTTGCCGTTGCCGGAGGCGACGCCGAGGTCGGCCTCACGGGCCTCGCCGGGGCCGTTGACGACACAGCCCATGACGGCGACCCGGAGCGGGACCTCCATGCCGGTGAGGCCGGCGGTGACCTCTTCGGCGAGCTTGTAGACGTCGACCTGGGCGCGGCCGCAGGACGGGCAGGAGACGATCTCCAGGCCGCGCTGCTTGAGGTTCAGGGACTCCAGGATCTGGTTGCCGACCTTGACCTCCTCGACCGGCGGGGCCGAGAGGGAGACGCGGATGGTGTCGCCGATGCCCTGGGAGAGGAGGGCGCCGAAGGCGACGGCCGACTTGATCGTGCCCTGGAAGGCCGGGCCCGCCTCGGTGACGCCGAGGTGGAGCGGGTAGTCGCTCTGGGCGGCGAGCTGCCGGTACGCCTCGATCATCACGACCGGGTCGTTGTGCTTGACGGAGATCTTGATGTCCCGGAAGCCGTGCTCCTCGAAGAGGGACGCCTCCCACAGGGCCGACTCGACCAGGGCCTCGGGCGTCGCCTTGCCGTACTTCTGGAGCAGACGGCGGTCCAGGGAACCGGCGTTGACGCCGATGCGGATCGGGGTGCCGTGGTCCTTGGCGGCCGCGGCGATCTCCTTGACCTTGTCGTCGAACTGCTTGATGTTGCCCGGGTTGACCCGGACGGCGGCGCAGCCGGCCTCGATGGCCGCGAAGACGTACTTGGGCTGGAAGTGGATGTCCGCGATCACCGGGATCTGCGACTTGCGGGCGATCGTCGCGAGGGCGTCCGCGTCGTCCTGCGTGGGGCAGGCCACGCGGACGATCTGGCAGCCGGAGGCGGTGAGCTCGGCGATCTGCTGGAGGGTGGCGCCGATGTCGGACGTGCGGGTCGTGGTCATCGACTGGACCGAGACCGGAGCGTCCCCGCCGACCGCCACGGAGCCGACCTGGATCTGCCGGCTCTTCCGGCGCTCGGCGAGCTTGGTCGGAACGGACGGCATGCCGAGAGAAATCGCAGTCATCTGCTGTGCAACCCCAAGTCGTGGATCTAGGTCCAGGTCCCGTCAGAAGCGGGTTCCAGGCTTCGAGATTACGGCACCGGCACAGCGGTGGGCACATCCCCCATGGGTAAACCCACTCAATGGAAGCGGCCCGGAACAGAGTGTTCCGGGCCGCTTCGAACATCGTATGGCTAAGAGATTTTCACCGGGTTAACCACATCGGCGATCAGGACCAGGATCGTGAAGCAGATGAAGACCCCGGCCACCACGTAGGCCACCGGCATCAGCTTCGCCACGTCGAACGGACCGGGGTCCGGGCGGCGCAGCACCTTCGCCAGGTTCCGGCGCAGGGACTCCCAGAGCGCGCCCGCGATGTGCCCGCCGTCCAGCGGGAGCAGCGGGAGCATGTTGAAGAGGAACAGGGAGAGGTTGAAGCCCGCGACCAGCATCAGCGCCATGGCCAGCTGCTGGGTGGGCGGGATGTCCAGGGTGAAGATCTCGCCGCCGACGCGGGCCGCGCCGACCACGCCCATCGGGGAGTCCGGCTGGCGGGGGGCGCCGTCGAAGGCCGCGTCCCACAGGGCCGGGATCTTGCCGGGCAGGCTCGCGATGGAGTCGACGGCCTCGCCGAGGCGGTCGCCCATCCAGGTCACCGAGGCGCCGAAGCCCTGGCGGACCACGCCGGTCGCGGCGCTGAAGCCGAGGAAGCCGGCGGTGACGTACTGCCCCTCGACGATCTGGCCGCTGGAGTCCTTCTTGGCGACCTGGTTGGTGGCGATCTTCGCGTGCAGGGTGACGTCCTGGCCCTTGCGGTCGACGACGATCGCGACCTCCTTGCCGGGGGTGGCGCGGATCAGGTCGGAGAGCTGGTTCCAGCTGCCGGTGGCCACCCCGTCGAAGGAGACGATCTTGTCGCCGGCCTTGAGGCCCGCGGCGGCGGCCGGGGAGGCCTCGTCGCTCTTCGTGCAGGTGTCGCGGTTCTCGCTCTGCGCGATCACGCACTGGGAGACCGAGCTGACCGTGGTGGTCTGCTGGCTGATGCCGAAGCCCATCAGCACGGTGAGGAACAGCGCCACCGCGAGGACGAGGTTCATGAAGGGGCCCGCGAACATCACGATCACGCGCTTCCAGGGGGCGCGCGTGTAGAAGAGCCGGCTCTCGTCACCGGGCTGGAGCTCCTCGAAGGCGGCCGAGCGGGCGTCCTCGATCATGCTGCGCCAGGGCGAGGTGGAGCGGGCCGTGACCCTGCCGTCCGCGCCGGGCGGGAACATGCCGATCATGCGGATGTAGCCGCCGGCCGGGATGGCCTTGATGCCGTACTCCGTGTCGCCCTTGCGCCGCGACCAGACGGTCGGGCCGAAGCCGACCATGTACTGCGGCACGCGGATCCCGAAGAGCTTGGCGGTGGAGAGATGCCCCAGCTCGTGCCAGGCGATCGAGACCAGCAGGCCGATCACGAAGACGACTATGCCGAGGATCATCATCAGGGCTGTCATGCACGCGCCTCCGCGGTCGCCTTCTGTGCTGTCAGTTCCCGGGCCCGGGCCCGTGCCCAGGTCTCCGCTTCGAGTACGTCCGGCACGGTGAGCGAAGTTCCCGTACGGGGCGTTCCGTGCTCCTCGACCACCCGGGTGACGGTCTCCATGATCCCGTTGAAGGGCAGCAGACCGCTCCGGAACGCCTCGACGCACTCCTCGTTGGCCGCATTGAACACCGCCGGGGCGGTGCCCGCGAGCTCTCCGACGTGCCGGGCGAGGTTCACGGAGGGGAAGGCCTCGGTGTCCAGCGGGAAGAACTCCCAGGTCGAGGCCTTGCTCCAGTCGAAGGCGGGCGCCGCGTCCGGGACCCGTTCGGGCCAGCCGAGACCGACGGCGATCGGCCCACGCATGTCGGGGGGCGTCGCCTGCGCGATCGTGGATCCGTCCGTGAACTCAACCATCGAGTGGACATACGACTGCGGGTGTACGACGACCTCAATGCGATCGAAGGGAATGTCGTAGAGGAGGTGCGCCTCGATCACTTCCAGCCCCTTGTTCACCAGGGTGGCGGAGTTGATCGTGATGACCGGGCCCATCGCCCAGGTGGGGTGGGCGAGCGCGTCCTCGACGGTGACGTTCGCCAGTTCGGCCTTGGTGCGGCCGCGGAAGGGCCCGCCGGAGGCCGTGACGACGAGCTTGCGGACGTCGGCCCGCGTGCCCGCCGCCAGCGACTGGAAGAGCGCCGCGTGCTCGGAGTCGACCGGGATGATCTGGCCGGGCTCGGCCAGCGCCTTGACCAGCGGGCCGCCGACGATCAGCGACTCCTTGTTGGCGAGCGCGAGGGTGCGGCCCGCCGCCAGGGCGGCGAGGGTCGGCGCGAGGCCGATGGAGCCGGTGATGCCGTTGAGGACGGTGTGGCAGTCGGAGGCGGCGACGTGCGTGGCCGCGTCGGGGCCGGCGAGGATCTCGGGCAGCGGCTCACCGGGGCCGTACAGGCCCGCCAGCGCCTCGCGCAGCGCCGGTACGACGTCCTCGCGGGCAACCGCGACGGTCCGCACCCGCAGCCGGTGCGCCTGCTCGGCGAGGAGGGCGATCCGGCCGCCGTTGGCGGACAGGGCGGTGACCCGGAAGCGGTCGGGGTTGCGCAGCACGAGGTCGATGGCCTGGGTGCCGATGGATCCGGTGGAGCCGAGGATCACCACGTCCTTCGGGCCGTCGCCCGCGAGCGGGTCGTACACGAGATGCGGGTCGGCGAGGGGGGCCGGACTGGCAGGACTGTCGGTCATCCCCCCATTGTCGCCGCAACGGGCGGGCCGGTGGACAGCGCATCCCTCGCGCGGGCGCCTTATCAGTTCTTGGTGCCCTATGGAGCGGAATTCCCATTGTGAGCTTCAGGTGAAGATCACGTGATAACACTTCTCTTACTTCGGTTTTGATCCAGGGGGGATCTTTCCATGCGTACTGCGCGCTTTCGCGCCGTCGCGCCCGCGCTCGCGGGCGCCGCGCTGCTCACCGGCACTCTGCTCAGCACCCCGGCCCAGGCGGCCGGGGGCGTGACCGTCTACCACGTCTGGTTCGACAGCCCGGGCAGCGACAACCGCTCCAACGCGAGCCTGAACGCCGAGTGGGTGCAGATCAAGAACACCGGCGGCTCGGCCGTCTCGCTCAAGGGCTGGGCCCTCAAGGACGTCTCCAACCACCGGTACGTGTTCAAGGACGTCAAGATCGGCGCCCACAAGACGATGAAGGTGCGCACCGGCCGGGGCACCGACACCGCGTCGAACAAGTACCAGAACCGCCGCGCCTACGTGTGGAACAACGACGGCGACACGGCGACGCTGACCAGGGCGAGCGGCGCCAAGGTCGACTCCTGCACCTGGACGACGCGGGACGGTAGCGACAAGTACTGCTGAACCGCTACTTCAGGGGGCGGCGGACGTTCTCGCGCCGGGCGGGTCCGGGGGTCGCGTCGGCGATCCACGGGCCCTCGCCCGACGGGTCGACGATCCCCTGCTCCAGCCACTCGTAGGAGCCGCCGAGCACGCCCTTGACGACCTTGCGGTCCAGGTCGTCGGTGTTCGACCAGAGACGGCCGAACAGTTCGTCGACCCGGACCCGGGCCTGCCGGCAGAACGCGTCGGCGAGCTGGTAGGCCTCGCGGCCGTGGTCGCCCTGGCGGCGCAGCAGTTCGGCACGGACGCAGGCCGCGCTCATCGCGAACAGCTCCGCGCCGATGTCCACGATCCGGCCGAGGAAACCCTGCTTGGTCTCCATCCGGCCCTGCCAGCGGGACATGGCGTAGAAGGTGGAGCGGGCCAGCTTGCGGGCGTGCCGCTCGACGTACCGCAGATGCGGGGAGAGGTCCACGCCGTGCCTGAAGTCCGCGTACGACGTGGGCAGCTGCCCCGGGCCCGCGACCAGTTTCGGCAGCCACTTGGCGTAGAAGACACCCGCGTTCGCGCCGGCCCTCGCCTTGTCCTGGAGGGACTTGTCGGGGTCGATCAGGTCGCCGGCGACCGAGAGGTGGGCGTCGACGGCCTCGCGCGCGATCAGCAGGTGCATGATCTCCGTGGAGCCCTCGAAGATCCGGTTGATGCGCAGGTCGCGCAGGAGCTGCTCGGCGGGGACCGCGCGTTCGCCGCGCGCCTTCAGCGACTCGGCCGTCTCGAAGCCGCGGCCGCCGCGGATCTGGACCAGCTCGTCCGCCATCAGGCAGCCCATCTCGGAGCCGTAGAGCTTGGCGAGGGCGGCCTCGATCCGGATGTCGTTGCGGCTCTCGTCGGCCATCTGGGAGGAGAGGTCGACGACCGCCTCCAGGGCGAAGGTGGTCGCCGCGATGAAGCTGATCTTGGCGCCGACCGCCTCGTGCAGCGCGACCGGCTTGCCCCACTGCTCACGGGCCGCCGACCACTCGCGGGCGATCTTCAGGCACCACTTGCCGGCGCCGACGCACATCGCGGGCAGCGAGAGCCGGCCGGTGTTGAGGGTGGTGAGGGCGATCTTGAGGCCCGCGCCCTCGGGGCCGATGCGGTTGGCGGCCGGGACCCGGACCCGGTGGAAGCGGGTCACGCCGTTCTCCAGACCGCGCAGGCCCATGAAGGCGTTGCGGTTCTCGACGGTGATGCCCTCGGAGTCCGCCTCGACCACGAAGGCCGTGATGCCGCCCCTGCCGTCCTCGGACCGCGGGACCCGGGCCATGACCACGAGCAGGTCCGCGACCACGCCGTTGGTGGTCCAGAGCTTCACCCCGTCGAGGACGTAGTCGTCCCCGTCCCGTACGGCCGTGGTGGCGAGGCGGGCCGGGTCGGAGCCGACGTCCGGCTCGGTGAGCAGGAACGCCGAGATGTCGGTGCGGGCGCAGCGCGGCAGGAAGGCGTCCTTCTGCTCCTGGGTGCCGAAGATCTTCAGCGGCTGCGGTACGCCGATGGACTGGTGGGCGGAGAGCAGCGCGCCGACCGCCGGGTTGGCGGAGCCGACCAGGGCGAGGGCCTTGTTGTAGTAGACCTGGGTGAGGCCGAGGCCGCCGTACTTGGTGTCGATCTTCATGCCGAGGGCGCCGATCTCCTTGAGGCCGGCGATCACCTCGTCGGGGATGCGCGCCTCGCGCTCGATGAGCGCGGAGTCGATCTTCGTCTCGCAGAACTCGCGCAGTTCGGCGAGGAACTCCTCGCCGCGCCGGACGTCGTCCCCCGCCGGGAGCGGATGGGGGTGGATGAGGTCGAGCCGGAAGCGTCCGAGGAACAGTTCCTTGGCGAAGCTGGGCTTGCGCCAGTCCTGTTCCCGGGCGGCCTCCGCCACCTGGCGGGCTTCCCGCTCGGTGACGGTGGGTTTCTTGGTGGTGGGGGCGGACATTGAGGCTCACCTCGCCACGAAAAGGGATGTTGAGGACCGTTCGTTACCGACCAGTGCTACTCACTCGTTGGTACCCGAAGCGGGCCGCCGCCACCAGCCCCCGCGGTCCGATCGGTGGACGCTTTGACCGCGGCACGGGCCGCGGTCTGCGGTGTTGCGTCGGGGGCGCCTTCCGGGGGACGGTTCGTGGTACGCCCGGCCCGGCGAATTAGTTGTCGAAGCGCTTCGACAACCTATGGACACCCCGCCTTCACTGGAGCTACTGTCGAGACACCCTCACTCGCCCCTGTCAGCAATGCGCACTGTCGAAGCGCTTCACAAAGCTTGGAGAGCTGGATGGTCACCCTCGCCGAGGTCGCCCAGCACGCCGGAGTCTCGGCGAGCACGGTGAGCTATGTCCTCAGCGGCAAGCGGTCCATCTCCACCACCACCCGGCAGCGGGTCGAGCAGAGCATCCGGGAGCTGGGCTACCACCCGAACGCGGGCGCCCGCGCCCTGGCCAGCAGCCGGTCGAACATCATCGCGCTGATGATCCCGCTGCGTACGGACATGTACGTGCCGGTGATGATGGAGATCGCGATCGCGGTGGCGACCACGGCCCGACTGCACGGCTACGACGTCCTGCTGCTCACGGGCGAGGAGGGTCCGGACGCGGTCCGCCGGGTCACCGGCAGCGGGCTGGCCGACGCCATGATCCTGATGGACGTGGAGCTGGAGGACGAGCGGCTGCCGCTGCTGCGCCAGACCGACCAGCCCTCCGTGCTCATCGGCCTGCCCGCCTCCACCTCCGGCCTGACCTGCGTCGATCTCGACTTCGGGGCGACCGGGGCGCTGTGTGTGGAGCACCTCGCGAAGCTCGGTCACCGTGACATCGCTGTCATCGGCGAGGCCCCCGCGGTCTACGAGCGGCACACCGGCTTCGCCGAGCGCACCCTGGACGGACTG
The DNA here is from genome assembly GCF_055583825.1 of Streptomyces sp. NPDC104367. NCBI lineage: Bacteria > Bacillati > Actinomycetota > Actinomycetes > Kitasatosporales > Streptomycetaceae > Streptomyces > Streptomyces sp. NPDC104367. Next base: position 46,450 of record NZ_JBVJND010000040.1, read on the forward strand.
CGCTCCCGCGCGCGGGAGCTGGGCCTCAGGGTGCTGCACCGGCCGTGCGAGGGCGGCTACGACGCGATGACCGTCACGCTGGCCCGGATCTTCGACGAGCGCCCGGGCACCACGGGCTTCGTCGTCCAGAACGAGTCCGCGGTGGAGCCGCTGCTCGCGCTGCTGCGCCAGCAGGGCCGGGCCGTGCCCGAGGACGTGTCGGTGGTCGCGATCTGTCCGGACCAGGTCGCCGTGCAGGCCTCGGTACGGCTGACCTCGGTCGCCATCCCCGCCCAGGAGATGGGCCGGCACGCGGTGGAACACCTGGTCGCCAAGCTGGGCGGCCGGGCCGGTGACGAAGTCGTACTGATCGCACCCGAGTTGACGGTACGCGCGAGCACGGGACCCGCGCCCGCCGGGGCCTGAACCGTCCGCAGTACCGCTTTTGCAGTGCCTTGTCAGCAGTGCCTCGCTCGTAGTGCCCCGGCGCGCCGGGGCACCCCCCTGTCTGCACTCCTCCAGGAGCACCCGACATGAATCAGCCTGCCGAAATCCAGCCCGCGGACGACCAGCCCAAGGTCAGCCTCGCGCAGTCCTCCCCCACCGTCGGCACGTTCCGTGAGCGGGACGGCGGGCTGGAGTGGAGCGGGCGTCAGGAGACGCTGCGGATCGAGCCGTGGGGGCCGGACGCGGTCCGGGTGCGTGCCCGGCTCGGCGGTCCGGTCCTGGACGGCCTGCCGAACGCGCTGCTCGACGAGCGCCCGCCGACCGGTTCCACCGTGGAGATCGGTGCCGGGCAGGGGCGGCTGACGGTCGGGGCGCTGACCGTCGAGGTGTCGGCCGAGGGCCTGGTCCGCTTCCTGCGCACCGACGGCCTCTCGGAGGTCCTGGCCGAGGAGCGCGCCCACTTCTGGTGGCCGGGCTCCCGGCTCTACACCGCCGTCGGCAACGGCTACCACCGCCTGGAGCAGCGGTTCGCCGCCTACGAGGGCGAGAAGCTGTTCGGCCTGGGCCAGCACCAGCACGGGCGCCTGGACCAGAAGGGCCTGGTGCTGGACCTGATCCAGCGCAACGCCGAGGTGTCCGTCCCGGTGCTGGTCTCCAGCCGCGGCTACACGCTGCTCTGGAACAACCCGGCGATCGGCCGGGTGGAGCTGGCCGGCAACGGCACCCGCTGGGTGGCCGACTCGGCCCGCCAGCTCGACTACTGGATCACGCTGGGCGACCCGGCCGACGGACAGCGCAACTACACCGCGGCGACCGGGCGTTCGCCGATGCTGCCGGAGTGGGCGGCCGGATTCTGGCAGTGCAAGCTGCGCTACCGCACCCAGGACGAACTTCTCTCCGTGGCCCGGGAGTACAAGCGCCGGGGGCTGCCGATCTCGGCGATCGTCTGCGACTTCTTCCACTGGACCCACCTGGGCGAGTGGAAGTTCGACCCGAAGGAGTGGCCCGACCCGGCCGCCATGGTCCGTGAACTGGACGAGCTGGGCATCCGGCTGGTGGTGAGCGTCTGGCCGTCGGTCTCCCCGCTGAGCGAGAACCACGCGGTGATGGAGCAGCGGGGCTACTTCATCGGCACCCAGTACGGCCCGATGGCGCACGCCGACTGGCCGGACAAGGAGGTGGCGTCGACCGTGCAGGTGGCCTTCTACGACGCCACCAACCCGGACGCCCGTGACTTCGTGTGGTCGAGGATCAAGGAGAACTACCTCGACCCGTACGGCATCACGGCCTTCTGGCTGGACGCCTGCGAGCCGGAGATCAAGCCGGGCTTCCAGGAGAACCTGCGCTACTGGACGGGCCCGGGCCTGGAGGTCGGCAACAGCTACCCGGCCGAGAACTCCCGCACCTTCCACGAGGGTCTGCGGGCCCACGGCGAGGAGGAGATCGTCACCCTCAACCGCTCGGCGTGGGCGGGCAGCCAGCGCTACGGCGCCGCCGTCTGGTCGGGTGACATCCCCACCGACTTCGCGTCCCTGCGCCGCCAGATAGCGGCCGGTCTCAACACGGCCCTGTCCGGCATCCCCTGGTGGAACACCGACATCGGCGGCTTCCACGGCGGCGACCCGGACGACCCGGCCTACCGCGAGGTGATGGTCCGCTGGTTCCAGTTCGGCGCGCTCTCCCCGCTGATGCGCCTGCACGGCTTCCGCGACCCGGGCATGCCGCTGGGCCCCGACATGACCGGCGGCCCGAACGAGGTCTGGTCGTACGGCGAGGAGGCCGGCGCGATCCTGGAGAAGTACCTGCGGCTGCGCGAGCGGCTGCGGCCCTACGTCCTGAAGGTGATGCGGGAGGCCCACGAGGAGGGCCTGCCGGTGATGCGGCCGCTGTTCCTGGAGTTCCCCGAGGACCAGGCGTCCTGGACCGTGGACGACGCGTACCTGTTCGGCCGCGACCTGCTCGTCGCGCCGGTGCTGACGGCGGGGGCGACGGCCCGGACGACGTACCTGCCGGCGGGCGCCCGCTGGACGGACGCCTGGACGGGCGAGTCGTACCCGGGCGGTGCCGCGGTGACGGTGGACGCGCCGCTGGACCGTATTCCGCTCTTCCTGCGGGACGGGGCGGAACTGCCGGTCGGCGAGTAGCCGGCCCGGCCGGTGACAAGCGGCCGGTGAATGTCTCAACTCAGCAGTGTGGTAGGGCAGTTGGAGGGGGTAGTCAGTATCCCTTCCCTGTCCCCCCACGAAGGGTTCCGTCGCCGTGTCCTCCTTGGGCCCGTTCCCGCTCAGGCTCGCCGACCTGCTCCTGCGACCCGCCGCCCGCTCCCGCCGTGCCCCGGACCGGGCCTTCGACCGGCTGCTCGACGCGACCGGGCGCACGGAGGGCGACGAGCGGTTCACCGACGACCTCCGTCATCTGCTGCGATGTTGGGCGGGCGCCGAACGCCTGACCCCGGTCGGCTGGCTGTCCGCGCGCGGACACGTCGGCCGCCATCTCGCCAACCGCACCCGGATCCGCCGGCTGCTCGCCGAGCACCCCGGGATCGAGCGGGAGCCCATCGAGCGGCCGGTGTTCGTGGTGGGCCTGCCGCGCACCGCCACCACCCTCACCCACGGCATCCTGTCGCTCTCCGGGGACCACCGCTGCCCGCTGCTCTGGGAACTGCTCACCCCCGACCTCGAACGCGGCCCGGAGGAACGGGCGAAGGCCGTCACGGCCGCGCGCCGCCTGGCCGGCGGGATCGACCTCTTCGCACCGCGCTTCCGCCATATCCACGCCCTGCGCCCGGAGGGCCCCGAGGAGTGCACCTTCGCGCTGCCGCACACGGTGATGCCGCTGTCCCAGGCCGTGGTCCCCGAGTACCTGCCCTGGCACGAGCGCCACGACTTCGCGGCCGACTACCGCTACCTCAGGCAGATCTACCAGGTGCTCCAGTACGGGCGCCCGCGCCGCCGCTGGGTGCTGAAGTCGCCGCTGCACCTGGAGAACCTGGACGCGCTGCGCGCGGCCTTCCCGGACGCCACGATCGTGTGGACGCACCGTGATCCGGCCACCGCCGTGGCCTCCTTCTGCAGCCTGGTCGAGCACGGCATGGCGGTCAACACCCGCCCCCTCGACCTGCACGGGATCGGCGCCACCTGGCTGGAGCTGCTGGCCCGCTCGGCCTCGCGCGGCCTCGCCGCGCGGGCGGCGATCCCGCGCGACCGCCTCGTCGACGTGCCGTACGCCTGGCTGGGCGCGGACCCGGCCGCGGGCGCCCCGAAGCTCTACGCGGCCGTCGGCGCCCGCTGGACCGAGGCCGACGCGGCCCGCCTCCCCGCCGTCGCCGCCCGCCCCAGGGGCTCCCGGGTGCACAGCTACGACCTGGCCCGCTACGGCCTGACCCGGGACGACGTCGACGCGGCCTTCGCCGGCTACAACGCGCTGCGCGCCGAGGTCGACCGGGCGTGAGCGGGGAACGGGCCGGCCCCGCGGGGTGCGCGGGACCGGCCCGGCCGCTCAGCTGCTGCTCACGCTCTCGCTGTTGACGACGAAGTCCAGACCGCCGGAGGAGGACGTGATCTCGAAGCCGAACTGGAAGTCACCGATGGTGACGTTCCCGAACCAGCCCTTGGTGTCCTTGATCCACTTCAGGATCGGCAGGACGTTGACGGTGCCGGAGGACGAGTTCGAGGTGCGCACGAACGAGAAGACGTCGTTGGAGCCGTTGTTGCCCTTGTAGACGGTCCAGGTGTGGCCGCCCAGGGTCAGCGTGCCCTGCGAGGTGCCGAGCGGGCCGACCGCGCCGGTGTAGTTCATCCAGAGCATGATCTCGTACTTGTAGCCGGTGTCCCAGATGTCGTACGACGTGTTGTACGCGCCGGACGAGGGGACCGTGACGTTGTAGCTGGAGGAGAGCGAGGAGAGCGAGGTGATCGACTTGCTGACCACCGCCTTGGCGTTGGGGTAGGACTTGATCCCGCCGGTGTTGGGGTGGTCGGCCCACACGCCCCAGTTGGTGCCGGAGTTGGCCCAGATGCACTGGCTGCCGGCGCCGGAGCCCCAGATGTTGTTGTAGAGGGTGTAGCCGTTCAGCGTGGTGTTGCCCCACTGGTCGCAGGAGCTCCAGACGGCGGCCGAGGCGGGGGCCGAGGCGAGGCCGATGGTGGCGCCGAGCGCGAGCGCGGGGGCGATCAGGGCCTTCACGACTCTGCGGTACGTGCGTGTTGCCATGGTGTCCCTTCCATGGGTGGGGGGAGTTGCGGGGTCACCACGTCCCCACGGTGAGGACGTGGTCTTCTCCGGCGACGAGGTCGAGCGGCTGCGCGCCGGAGGAAGTCCACAGTTCGACGCGGAGCGTCCGGGACGGCTTCAGGACGGCCCGCGCACCGCCGGGGGTCCAGGAGAGGTCGAGTCCGGCGCCGAAGCGGGTGCGGATGCCGTGCAGCCGGCCCCGTGCGAGGGCGGCCGGGAGCGCGGGGAGCAGGACCAGCCGGTCCGGGGTCGACTGGACGAGGGCCTCGATCAGGACCGCGGGCAGGGTGTGGGCGGCGTCGGCGTTGTAGACGTCGCGGTGCGGGTAGTGGGCGCTCATCAGGGAGGCGTGGAAGAAGTCGCCGTCCAGGACCTGGCCGAGGGCGGCGGCGACCCGTCCGCCGTCCCGCAGCCGGGCCGCGATCAGCGCGTGGTGGAGGTGGCCGTGCGCGGAGTCGTTCTCGGCGCCGCGCAGTTCGAGGGCGCGGTGGGCGGCGGCGGCCAGTTCCGGGGTGTCGTACGGGGTGATCTCGTCGAGCGGCCAGACGCCGTAGAGGTGGCTGAGGTGGCGGTGGTCGTAGCGGTCGTCGAGGCCGGGCCAGGCCCATTCGGCGAGGGCCCCGTCGGCGTTGATCCGGTGCGGGGGCAGCCGGTCGGCGAGGGCGCGCAGGCGGTCGGCGTCCGGGCCGGGGTGGTAGTCGGCCGCGGTGCGCAGGGCGTGCCGGGCCGCGGAGAGGTCCATCGCCGCGTTGAGCGCGCCCCAGCCGGCGTTGGCGGGGCGGTTCTCGGGCGAGTAGGAGGGCACGACCACCAGGTGTCCGCCGGCGTCGGTCTGGGTGAGGAAGTCCTCGTAGAACGCGGCGACTTCGGCGAGCAGGGCGGCGGTCCGCGGGTCGCGTTCGCCGCGGATCTCGTCGTGGTCGACGAGCGGCTTGAGCAGCCAGTCGGCGCCCGCCGTCCACAGGTGCAGGGGGTACTCGCGGCTGAAGTGGTACGACAGCCCGGACTCGCCGTCGCTGTGCGCGGGCGCGAGGACGCCCCGGGCGCCGAACACCGCGCGGGCGTTCTCCCGCCAGTCGGCCAGCTGGCGCTGGATCAGCGCCGCGCAGGCGTCGGTCACTTCGGGGAGGTCGGCGGCCGGGGCGGCGGCGGTCTGGAGGTTGACGTTGGCGTCGTTGGTGAAGGCGCCGGACCAGGCGGTGTCCCAGTCGCCGGTCCACAGTCCGGTCAGGCGGGGCGGGTTGAGTCCGGCGGCGGACAGCAGGTGGTAGCGCCCGGCGGCGAAGAGCCGCTCCAGCAGGGCCGCCGACCGGGGGCGGGTGAGCAGCTCCGATCCTGGCAGGGCGCGTTCGGCCGGGTCGGCGGCCAGGTCGAGGGTGACGCGGCCGTAGGCGGTGCGGTGCCGGCCGAGATGGCGGGCGAGCAGGGTGTCGTACGGCTGCCCGTCGGTGAGCAGGTCGCGCAGTTCCCGTGCCTCGGCGGTCACGTCGAACTCGCCGGTGTGGCGGTGGACCCGGGTGAGGAGGAGGACCTCGGACGCGCCGGTGACGCGGACGCCGGGCGGGGCGAGTTCGGTGGTGCCGCCGGTGACGGCGACGAGGGTGACACCGGTGTAGGCGCGGTCGCTGCCCGGGTAGCGGGCGCGCAGGCTGAGCAGGGCGCCCTCGGGGGTGCGGAGCGCGCCGTGGCCGACGGAGAGTGCGGCCGGTGCGCCGGGGAGCCGGTGGTCGAGGGCGACGAGGGCGGCGAGGCCGGCGGCGGTGACCCGCTGCACGATGACGTCGTCGGCGCGGGAGACGAAGACGCGGCTGGTGCGGCCGGCGGCGGTGGCGGTGACCTCGCCGGTGGTGAAGTCGACGGTGCGGCGGTAGCCCGGGGCGGTGTCCGCCGTCCGCACCCTCGTCAGGAAGGCGGGATGGAAGGGCTGGACCCACTGGAGCGGGCGGCCGTCGGTGAAGGTCTCGGCCGCGGCGCGCTCCCCGGCGAGCAACCGGTCCTGGAGCGCGGGGAGTTCGGCGGCAAGGTGGGGCGGACGGGCGTGTTCGCCGCCGTTCGGACGGACCAGGGTGTGATGGGTGACGATGACACGGTCGTCGTTCGGATCACCGAACACGAGGGCGCCGTGGCGGCCGTTGCCGCTCAGGAAGGCGTCCTCCCAGCGGGCGGCCGGGGCGGGCTCCCAGGTGCCGTGGACGGGTCCGGTGGCGGTCATGGCCGCAGCACCGCCGCCCCGTACCGTCCGAGGGCGGCCACGCCGGTGACCGTGGCCCCGGTCAGCAGGTCCCGGTGGGCACCGGGCACCGGCACCTCCACCGCCTCACGCCCGTGGTTGAACAGGAACAGCAGCTCGCCCCGGCGGACCGCCTCCACCCCGGCGGGCAGCCCGTCGAGCACGGGCCGGACGCCCGCCCCGGCGGCGATCCCGGCGACCAGCTCGCGCAGCGCCTCCGGTTCCGGGAGCGTGGAGACGTACCAGGCCCGCCCGTTGCGCAGGACTGCCGGGAGTCCGTCGAGTTCGCCGCCCTTGTAGGGCACCGTCTCCGCGGCGCCGGGCACGGCCTCGATCTCCTCCGACCACAGGGTCCCCCGGAACCCCTCGCACTGGACGGTCTCCCCCGCGTCCAGCGGCCACCACTCGTGCAGGGTGCGGATGCCGAACAGTGCGCGCAGCCGGGCGTCCATGCCGCCGGGGCGGATCCGGTCGTCCTCGTCGGCGATGCCGGTCAGGAAGCCGCTGACCAGGGTGCCGCCGCCGCTGACGTAGGCGAGGAGGTTGTCGACGGCGGTGTCGGTGAGCAGGTAGAGCTGCGGGACGACGACCAGGGCGTAGCCGGACAGGTCGTGCTCGGGGTGGGCGAAGTCGGTGGTGAGGTGGGCCTCCCAGAGGGCGCGGTGCCAGGCGTGCAGGACGTCGGGGAGGTCCACCTCGGTGGAGAGCCGGCCCTCGTGGGCGCCGGCCCACCAGGAGTGCCAGTCGTGCAGGACCGCGACCCGTGCCTCGACCTGACGACCGGTCACCTCGTGCCCGATCGTGGCGAGTTCGGCGCCGAGCTGCTTGATCTCCTGGTACGTACGGCCGTCCGGGCCCGCGTGCGAGACCATCCCGGAGTGGAACTTCTCGGCGCCCTGCCGGGACTGGCGCCACTGGAAGTAGCAGACGGCGTCCGCGCCCCGGGCGACGGCCTGGAGGGACCACTGGCGGTTGAGGCCGCGCGGCTTGGGGTGGTTCACACCGCGCCAGTTGACGGAGCCGGCCGCCTGCTCCATCAGCATCCAGGGGCCGCGCGCCTGCGAGCGGGTCATGTCCTGGACCAGCGCGCCGTGCTGGGCGCCCAGCGGGTCACGCGGATCGGGGTAGAGGTCGACGGAGACGACGTCCTCCTCGCCCGCCCAGCGCCAGGCGTCCTGGCCGATCCACAGCGGCATGAAGTTGGTGGTCACCGGGATGTGCGGGGTGTGCCGGGCGACGATGTCCCGTTCGGCCGTGTAGCACTCCAGGAGCATGTCGGAGGTGAAGCGGCGGAAGTCCAGCACCTGGGTGGGGTTCTTCAGGTAGTGGGTGTGGCGGGCCGGCAGGATGCCGTCCCAGGTGTCGTAGCCCTGGCTCCAGAAGGCGGTCCCCCAGGCGGTGTTGAGGGCGTCCAGGGTGCCGTAGCGCTCGCGCAGCCAGCGGCGGAAGGCGGCGGCCGCCTCGTCGCCGTGGTCGAAGGTGCAGTACTCGTTGTTGATGTGCCACATGGTGAGGGCGGGATGGCCGCCGTAGCGGGCGGCGAGGTCCTCGGTGATGGCGGCGGCGTACCGGCGGTAGGTGGCGCTGGAGTGCGAGAAGTGCTGGCGGCCGCCCCACCGCTCGGTGCGGCCGTCGGCGTCCCGGGGCAGGGTGTCCGGGTGCAGCCGCCCCAGCCACGGGGGCGGCGAGGAGGTGGGGGTGGCGAGGACGACGCCGATGCCGTGGTCGTGCATCAGGTCCATCAGCCGGTCCAGCCAGCCGAAGTCCCGCTCCCCCGGCCGGGGTTCGAGTTTCGACCAGGAGAAGACGCCCAGGGTGACGGAGTTGACGCCGGCGTCGGTCATCAGCCGGACGTCCTCGTGCCAGGTCTCCTCGGGCCACTGCTCGGGGTTGTAGTCGCCGCCGAACAGGACGCGGCCGCGGGTGGCGTCGGAGAGCCTCGGCGGCCTCTTCCCCGCGGTCATCGGACCGGCTCCCCGTACTGGATGCCGCGCCCGTTGGTGGCCAGGTAGACCCGGCCGTGGACGCGCGGGTCACCGGTGACGGCCTGCCCGGTCCAGCCCCACTGGTGCAGGTCGTCGTTGATCCGGGTCCAGGTCGCGGCCTCGTCGTCGGAGCGGTACACGGCGGTGACGGCCTCGGTGGAGCCGACCAGGTACACCGCCGGGTAGTCGGCGCCGGGCGCCGCCCTGCCGAAGCCGAGGGTGTAGGAGGCCCAGCAGCTGTCCACCCCGGTGAAGGCGGCCCCGCCGTCGACGGACCGGTACAGCCCGTTCCACTTGGTGCTCAGCCACAGGTCGCCGGACCGGCCGGGCGCCGCGGCGAGCTGGAACTGGCTGTCCCCTGCGGGCAGCCCGGTGGCCCGCGCCGTGAACGTGCGGCCGCTGTCGGTGCTGGCCAGCAGCGTTCCCGCGTCGGTGTCGTACACGTAGAAGAGCGTCGGGTCGGCCGGGTCGGCGACCGGCGTGGCGCCCTTCGGGAAGGAGGCGATCTCGGTCCAGGTGGCGCCGTTGTCGTCCGACCGGTGGGCGGGGTACCTGGTGCCGTCCCAGTGCACGAAGGACCACAGCAGCGCGCTGCCGTCGGCGTTGACGGCGATCGGCCCCGGTGCGTCGTGGGCGAGGGCGGGCTGGGCGGCGAAGGGCGCCCAGGTGCGGCCCCCGTCGTACGAGTACGCGCCGTTGCCGTTGTCGCCCCAGCCGGTGCGTACGACGTACGCCGGGCGGCCCGCGGCCTGGGCGAGGCCCGTCGCCGACCCGGACACGGGGTTCGTGGCCATGCCGCGGGACGGGGACGCGGTGAGCCGCTCGTGGTAGAGGACGCCGATGTCCCCCGAGCCGCTCAGCAGGTGCGCCTCCCCGGCCGGGGGCGACACCAGCTGGACCACGGACGTCTCCTCCAGGCCCCGGACCCGCGGGGCCCAGTGCACGAGGTCGCGGGTGCCGTAGAGGGTGGCACCGGTGCCGTAGACGAGGTGCGACGGGTCGTACGGATCCATGGCCACGGCCTGGATCCACCACCCGAACTTGGGCTGTTCGGCGCCCCACCTGAGGAAGGGGGTCTCGGACACGTCGAGGACCGCGGTGTCCTTGAGGGACGTCCAGGTGCGGCCGCCGTCGGTGGTCCGGTAGAGGGTGTCCACGGCGGCCCAGCGGTTGTTGGTGGAGACGACGACGGTGCCGGGGCGTCCGGCGCCGACGGCGACCCCGCCGTAGCCGAAGGTGTCGGTGCCGCCGGGTACGGCCGGGGTGACGTCCGTCCAGCGGCCGGTGCCGACGGCCAGCTTGTGCACGCTTCCGTCCGACTGGCCGTTGGGGCCCGGAGCGTCGGCGTACGTCACGTACAGCTCGCGGGCGTGGCGGTCGTAGGCCGCGCGGACCGGGACCCTGGCGGCGGTGCCGGTCGGCCGGCCCGGTACGGCCTCCCAGGCCGTGCCGTCGGTGGTGCGGTACAGGTTGACGGCGCTCGCGCCGCCGTCGCCGTCCGCCCAGCCGGCGTAGACGGCGCGGCCGGCGGCGACGAGGAGGCTGACGCCCTGGCCGGTGGCGGACGGGGTGGCCGGAAAGCCGGCGGCCGCCGCCCAGGTGGCCCCCCGGTCGCCGGACCTGAGCAGGCCGTCGTGGCGGGTGCCCAGCCACAGGGTGTCGCTGTCCCGCGGGTCGACGAGGAACCGCTCCCCCATGCCCCGGCCGTCCTCGTTGGCGCCGAGCTTGACGGTGAGGTCGGTACGGGTCCAGGTGGCGCCGCGGTCCTCGGAGCGCAGGATCGCGCCGTTGCCGGCCCAGGACTGGGCGTAGGTACCGAGGGCGAGGTAGAGCCGGTCCGGGTGGGCGGGGTCGACGGCGAGGGCCTCCACGCCGAGGAGGTTCCAGTCGTCCCAGCCGAGCTGGTCGGTGAGGGGCGTCCAGCGGTCGGTGCGGGCGTCCCAGCGGTAGGCGCCGCCGATGTCCGTGCGGGCGTAGGCGAGGCCGGGGACGGTGGGGTGGAAGAGGACGCCGGTGATGAATCCGGTGCCGCCGATGACGGCGTTGCGCCAGCGGTACGCCTGCGGCTCGGGCCCGGCCGCGTGGGCGGTGCCCGTGAGGGCCGGGACAGCGGTGAGGGCGGTTGCTGCTGCCGTACCGGCGAGGACGGTTCTGCGGCTCAGGGTGGGCATGGGGAACCTTCGGTGGACGTGTGGGTGGGTTGGTGGTCGGGGGTGGGAACGCTCACCGGCGCTCGCGGGGTGCCGCTGCGCCCACCCGTGCCGCCCCGGCGGCACGGCTGCCCGCGACCGGGACGTGCCCCGTCAGGGGCTCGGGGAACTGCGCGACCGGCCCCCGCGGACCCGCGGCCGCCGGCGCTCCCCCGCCGCCCCCTTCGGAACGCGCAGTCGGCTACCCCTTCACCGCCCCGGTCAGCATCCCCTTCCTGAAGTGCTTCTGGACGAACGGGGAGAGCACCGCCACCGGCAGCAGGGCCATCACCATCACCGCCATCTGCACCGACAGGTACGACAGTTCACCGGTCTTGATCGCCTGCCCCAGTCCCACCGGGGCCTGCTGCTTCTGGACCAGCTGGATCATGACGTTCTGCAACGGCATCATGTCCTGGTCGTTGAGGTAGAGGGACGCGTTGAACCACGCGCTCCAGTACCCCACCGCGTAGAAGAGCGTGATGACCGCGAGCACCGCCCGCGACAGCGGCACCACGATCTGCCACAGGATCCGGAACTCGCCCGCGCCGTCGATGCGCGCGCTGTCGACCAGTTCCTGCGAGATGCCCATGAAGAACCCGCGCAGGACGAGGATGTTGAAGACGCTCACCGCGCTCGGGAGGATCAGCGCCAGGTAGCTGTCCATCAGGCCGAGCGACTGGACCAGCAGGTACGTGGGGATCAGGCCCGCGCTGAAGAACATCGTCGCGAGCAGCAGCATCAGGAACCAGCGGTGGCCGAGCGAGCCGATGCGCGAGAGGCCGTAGGCGCAGAGCACCGACACGGTCATCGAGAACAGCGTGCCGACCAGGGTGACCAGGACGCTGATGACCGCGGCCCTGGTGACCTGGCCGCCGCTCAGCAGCTCCTTGTAGGCGACGAACGTGATGCCCTTGGGGATCATCACCAGGCCGCCCGCCTCGTCGATCGTCCTGCGGGAGGAGAGGCTGGTGACGATCACGATCCAGAGCGGGAACAGGATGCCGAGGCAGGCCAGGGTCAGGACCAGGCCCTTGCCGGCGGTCTGGGCCCGGCCCGGCTCCTCCTCCCACACCGGGCGGGGCGGGGCGGCCCACCGGGACGGTTCCCGTACGGGCGGCTTGTCGATGACGGCGGTCACTTCTTGTACACCCCCTGCTCGCCCATGAGATGGGCCACCTTGTTCGCGGCGAGGACCAGTCCGAGGCTGACCACGCCCTTGACCAGGCCGGCGGCGGCCGCGTAGCCGAAGTCCTGGTTGCGCACGCCGTTCCACCAGACGAAGGTGTCCAGGACCTCGGCGGCCCCCGGTCCCACGGCGTCGCGTTGCAGCAGGATCTGCTCGAAGCCGACGGTCAGCGCGTCGCCCACCCGCAGCACCAGCAGCAGGGCGATCACCGGGCGCAGCGCGGGCAGGGTGACGTGCCACATGCGGCGCCGGCGTCCGGCGCCGTCCATCGCGGCGGCCTCGTACAGGTCGGGGCTCACGGAGGCCAGCGCGGCGAGGAAGATGATGATCCCCCAGCCCGCGTCCTTCCAGACGCCCTCCGCGGTGACCAGGAACTTGAACGTGGACGGGTCGGTCATGATGTCCAGCCCGTCGTAGCCGTGTTGCCGCAGCAGCTGCGACAGCACGCCCGCGCCGCCGAAGAGCTGCTGGAAGACGGCGATGACCAGCACCCAGGAGAAGAAGTGCGGGAGGTACAGGATCGCCTGGGAGAACGCCCTGACCCGGGGCCTGACCACGCTGTTGATGACCAGCGCGAGCACGATCGGGACCGGGAAGAACAGCACGAGCTGGAGGGAGAACAGCACCAGGGTGTTCTGGACCGCGCCCCAGAAGGCCGAGTCCTCGAACATCCGCTGGAAGTTCTCGATACCGACCCAGGGGCTGTGCAGCATCGACACGATGCCGTTGTCGCTGACGTACGGGTCGTAGTCCTGGAAGGCCACGATGTTGCCGAGGATCGGCAGGTAGTTGAAGGCCAGGATGAGCAGGACCGCGGGCAGCGTCATCAGGATCAGGACGCGGTCGCGTCTGAATCTGAGCCGCAGGCTCAGCTTCCCGCCGCTCCCCTTCCTCCCGGTTCCGGTGGCGCCGCCGGACGCCGCCGGAGTCCTGTCCGCGCTGTCGTCTGCCTCGGCCCTGCTGCGAGGCACCGTGCTGTGGGACACGGCCGTTCTCCTTGCCTCGGTACCTGGTCAGCTCGCCGAAGAACCGTTGTCGTCGAGCAGCTTCTGGTACCAGTCGCGCAGCTTGTCGCCGCCCTTGGACTTCCAGTCGGAGACGGCCTGCTGCATGTCGCTGATCTTCTTGCGACCGCGGGTGATGTCGTCCTCCAGCGTCTCGAAGTCGTTGCCGAGGTTGGTGTAGCGGGACGGCTCGGTGATCATCTGGCCGTAGAAGCTGGACTTCTTGGTGAAGGCGCCCATCCGCTGCTGCCACTCCACCTGGGCCTTGGCGACGTCGGGGAAGTCGGGGTGGGCGATGGTGGCGGCGGGGCTGGCGACCATGACGTAGGCGTTCAGGACCTCGTTGTTGCCCTGGTCGGTCTTGACCGGCACACCGTTCTTGACGGAGTAGTCGGCGCCCTCGATCCCGTAGTTGGTGGCCATGTACTCCTTGGTGCCGTACGGCGCGGCCGTGACGTTGGCGACGGCCAGCGCGTCGCGGATCACGGACTCCGAGGCCTTCTTGTTGATGAAGGCGAAGATGCCGGCGGGCTGTTCGGCCCACAGCTGCGGGTCGCCGCCGGCGTGGCCGAAGATGTCCATGCCCCAGATCTTGTAGTCCGGGTTCTGGGTGGCCTGTTCGGCGGTGCGGCTCCACCACTGGCTGATGTTCTGGGCGTAGATCAGGAACTCGCCGGCCGCGAACTTGGGTCCGGGGTCGGGGGCGTTCTTGCCGAGCTTGGCGTCGGGGTGCACGACACCGGCGGCGAAGAGCTTGCGGGTCCACTCCAGCGCTTCGAGGTACTCCTCGGTCTCGATGCGGTTGACGAGCTTGCCGTCGACGAGGTTCCAGCCGAGCGGCTTCTCGCTGCCGGAGAGCACGCCGAAGGCCTGGAAGGCCGTCCACTTCATGTCCATGCAGGCCCAGCGCTTGGCCTTGGCGTCGGTGATCTCCTTGGCGAGGGCCAGGAACTCGTCCGCGGAGCGCGGGATCTCGTAGCCCTCCTTGTCGAAGATGTCCTTGCGGTAGAGGGGCACGATGCCGGTGACGTACGGCGAGGGCTGCGGCAGGCCGCGCAGCTTGCCGCCGATGATGCAGCGCTGCCAGGCGTCGGTGGGGATGGCGGCGAGGTTCGGGTAGTCCTTGACCGCGTCCCCGGAGAGGTAGGGCCCGAGGTCGGCGAACTTGCTGATGATGGCGGTGGGTATCTTGCCGCCCATGTTCCAGCTGGGAACGACCACCACGTCGGGTACGTCGCTGGAGGCGAGGACCGCGCCCAGCTTCTGGTCGTAGGTGTTGCCGTCCTGGTTCTGCCACTGGACGTCGACGCCGATGAGGTCGTTCATCGCCTGGTAGTAGGCGTTGTCCTGCTTGGGCGGGGAGCCCCAGAACGGGGACATGACGGTGACCTTGCCGCCCTTGCCGAGCTTCTTGGGGACCGAGGTCTTCAGGGTCGCCAGGTCGAGCTTGCCGGTGAAGCCGATCGCCGAGCCGTTCTTCGCCGGGATGTCCGGGCTCACCACGCTGCCCGCGACGTAGGACGGCAGCAGCTTCTTCGCGTCCTTGCCCCCGGAGGAGCCTCCGCTCGACCCGCTGTCCGACGCGCCGCAGGCGGCGAGCAGCGGCATGCCCCCCGCCACCGCTGCGGCGGCGACCGCCGTGGAGGCGAGGAAGCTTCTCCGGCTGGGGGCGGATGAGGCGGCGTTCGGCGTCATTGCGTCAACCCTTCATGGCGCACCAGGACACCCGGCGGTGGCCGTCGGCTGTGGTGTCTCGAGTGGAACTGGCTGAGCTGAAGCGGTGCTCCGGCCGCTGTCCTGCGTCCCTGGGGCGGACCGACCAGTCGAAGCGCTTCGATGTTGCTGCGAGGTTAAGTGAACACCCGGGGGTGCACAAGGGTCGCTTCCAAGATTCCTCGGAGCCACGAGGGGTGACCTGTTCTTATGCGCCGCTTGAAATATCGGTGTGCATCCCTTGACACCCACCCCTGCGTCGAATGAGCATCGAAGCGCTTCGAAAGGGCCTCGCCGCTCCATCGCAAGGGGAACCGCACGTGACCGCTCAAACGCCGCCCACGCCGCCTTTCCGCGATCCGCACCTGCCGTTCGCGAAGCGCATCGACGACCTGCTGACGCGGCTCACCCTGGACGAGAAGGTCTCCTTCCTGCACCAGTTCGCGCCCGCCGTGGACCGGCTGGGCATCGCCGCCTTCCGCACCGGCCAGGAGGCCCTGCACGGGGTGGCCTGGATGGGCCCGGCGACCGTGTTCCCACAGGCCGTGGGGCTCGGCGCGACCTGGAACACCGAACTGGTGCGCCGCGTCGGAGAGGCCGTGTCCAAGGAGGTCCGGGCGATGCGCGCCCGCGACGACCGGGTCGGCCTCAACGTCTGGGCGCCGACGGTGAACCTGCTGCGCCACCCGCTGTGGGGCCGTAACGAGGAGGGCTACTCGGAGGACCCGAAGCTGACCTCGGCCATCGCCACCGCCTACACCCGCGGCCTGCGCGGCGACCACCCCGTCTACTGGCGCACGGCCCCCGTGCTGAAGCACTGGCTGGCCCACAACAACGAGACGGACCGGGCCACTTCGTCCTCCTCCGTGCGCCCGCGGGTGCTGCACGAGTACGACCTGCGCGCCTTCCGGGAGACCGTGGAGGCAGGCGCGGTGGCCGGGGTGATGCCCGCCTACAACCTGGTCAACGGCCGCCCCAACCACGTCTCCCCGTACCTGCGCGAGCAGCTGCGCACCTGGACCGACGAGGACCTGCTGGTCTGCTCGGACGCCGGCGCGCCCTCCAACCTGGTCGACCACGAGCACTACTTCGACACCCACGAGGAGGCCACGGCGGCCGCCCTCCTCGCCGGCGTCGACAGCTTCACCGACCACGGCACCGACGGCTCCCGGATCGTCGCGCGGATCAAGGGGGCGCTGGAGCAGGGCCTGCTGACGGAGGCCGACATCGACACGGCGGTGCGCCGGCAGCTCTCGGTCCGCTTCCGCCTCGGCGAGTTCGACCCGCACCACGACCCGCATCCGGCCACCGCCGCCTTCGACACCCCGGCCCACCGCGACCTCGCCCGGGAGGCGGCGGAGCAGGCGGTCGTGCTCCTCAGGAACGACGGCGACCTGCTGCCGCTCGCGTCCGACGCCCGGATCGCCGTGGTCGGCCTGCTCGCCGACGAGTGCAAGCTCGACTGGTACAGCGGCACCCTGATCCACCGCTCCACCCCGCTGGAGGGCCTGTACGAGCGGTTCGGCGCGGAGCGCGTGGAGTTCGCGGAGGGCGTGGACCGGGTCCGGCTGCGGCTCGCCGACGGCACGTTCCTGCACGTACCGCGGGCGCCCGAGGCCGCCGACGAGGTGCGCGGGGCGGCGGGCGCCCTGGACCCGGCGCTGCTCGCGGGGCGCACCGACCTCCCGCCGCTCACCACCGACGCCGCCGAGGGCACCGAGTTCGCGCTCGTGGACTGGGGCGAGGGCGTGCTCACCCTGCGCGCCCCCGACGGCCGCTACCTCTCGGTCGCCGACGACGGGTTCGTCCG
Organism: Streptomyces sp. NPDC104367; assembly: GCF_055583825.1. Taxonomy (NCBI): domain Bacteria; kingdom Bacillati; phylum Actinomycetota; class Actinomycetes; order Kitasatosporales; family Streptomycetaceae; genus Streptomyces; species Streptomyces sp. NPDC104367. The sequence continues at coordinate 63,229 of NZ_JBVJND010000040.1, forward strand.
CGCCGCCGCGGACCAGCCCGGCGGCTGGGTCGTCCAGGAGACGTTCCGCCTGGAACCCCACGACAACGGTCACCTCCTCCGGCACCTCGGCACGGGTCGCCACGTCTGTGTCGCCGCCGACGGCGTGCGGGTTGCCGCCGAGAACGCCTCGGTCCTCGAACTGGTCGTCGTCGAGCGCGGTGAGGAGGCCGTGACCCGGGCCGCCGCCGCGGCCGACGTGGTGCTGGTCGTCGCGGGCAACGACCCGCACATCAACGGCCGCGAGACCGAGGACCGTACGACCCTGGCGCTGCCCCCGCAGCAGGAGCGGCTGCTGCGGGCCGCGCGGGCCGCCAACCCGCACACGGTGCTGGTGCTGGTCTCGGCGTACCCGTACGCGGTGGACACGGCCCGGCTGCCCGCGGTGGTGTGGACGGCGCACGGCGGCCAGGCGGCGGGCACCGCGCTGGCCCGGGTCCTGGCCGGGGACGTCTCCCCGGCGGGCCGCCTGCCGCAGACCTGGTACGCCGGCGACGCCGACCTTCCCGACCTGCTCGACTACGACGTGCTCGGCGCCCGCCAGACCTACCTCTACTTCGAGGGCACCCCGCTCTTCCCGTTCGGCCACGGCCTGTCCTACGCGTCCTTCGCCTACGCCGACCTGACGGCGGAGACGGTGGACGGGACGGTCCGCGTCTCCTGCACGATCACCAACACGGGCGATGTGACGGCCGACGAGGTGGCCCAGCTCTACACCCGGGCCGTGGAGCCGTCGTCGGTCCGCCCGCGCCGTGAACTCCTCGCCCACCGCAGGCTCACCCTGCCGCCCGGCGAGCGCACCGCCGTGACCTTCGAAGTCCCGCTCTCGGCCTTCGGGTTCTGGGACGTGGCGCGGGGCGGCCGGCGCCTGGAGCAGGGCGCGTACGACCTGCTGGTCGGCGCGTCGAGCGCGGACGTCCGGCTCCGGACGACGCTGGTCCTGGACGGCGAGCCGGCGGCTCCGCGTCCGGTCGCCGAACACGGCCTGGCCGCGGCCGACTTCGACGAGCAGTCGGGCACCGTGATCGTGGACCGCACGAGGTCGGCCGGTGACGCGGTCACCCCGGCGGACGACGACGGCACCGGCGAACTCGTCTACCGGGACTGCGACTTCGGCGCGGGCGTGACGGCGCTGACCGCGCGGGTGGCCGGGCGGGGCGTGCTGGAGCTGTCCCTGGACGGCGGGCCGCCGCGGGCGGTGCTGACACAGGCCGCCCCGACCGCGGACGCGTACGCCTACACCTCGCTCACCGCGGACTTCGCCGCCGAGGGCGTCCACGACGTCCGCCTGCGACTGCGCGGCCCGCTGCGGCTCGCGCACGTCGGCTTCTCCGGTTGAGGGTCCGGAGCGGCCGGCACGCGGAAGGGGCCCGGCACCGGCGGACACCGGTGCCGGGCCCGGCCGGAGCGGACGGTGGCACGGAAACGGCCGCAGCCCCCGCACAGCGGGCTGCGGCCGTACTGTCCCGGCTGTCCGTGGCAGGCCGGAGTCAGAGCGCGAGGCCGGTGAGGACCAGGACCCGCTCGTAGGTGTAGTCGTCCATCGCGAACCTGACGCCCTCGCGGCCGACGCCGGACTGCTTGACGCCGCCGTACGGCATCTGGTCGGCGCGGTAGGAGGGGACGTCGCCGATCACGACACCGCCGACCTCCAGCGCGCGGTGGGCGCGGAAGGCACCCTGGAGGTCGTGGGTGAACACGCCCGCCTGGAGGCCGTACTTGGAGGAGTTGACGGCGGCGAAGGCCTCGGCCTCGCCGTTCACCTTCTGCACGGTGAGGACCGGGCCGAAGATCTCCTCGCAGGAGACGGTGGTGTCGGCCGGGACGTCGGCGAGGACGGTCGGCGCGTAGCTGGCTCCGTCGCGGTCGCCGCCGGTGAGCAGGGTGGCGCCGGCCTCGACGGCCTCCTTCACCCACGCCTCGACGCGCTCGGCGGCCGCCTCGCTGACCAGCGGGCCGACGTCGGTCCTGTCGTCGGCGGGGTCGCCGGTGACCTGGGCCTCGACGGCGGCGACGATGCGCGGGAGCAGACGGTCGTAGACGGACGCGTCGGCGATGACCCGCTGCACGGAGATGCAGGACTGGCCGGCCTGGTAGTTGGAGAAGGTCGCGATGCGGGTGGCGGCCCAGTCCAGGTCGGCGTCGCTCGCGTAGTCGCCGAGGACGACGGCCGCGCCGTTGCCGCCCAGCTCCAGGGTGCAGTGCTTGCGCGGCACCGAGTCCATGATCGCGTAGCCGACCTTCTCGGAGCCGGTGAACGAGATGACCGGCAGCCGCTCGTCCTGGACGAGCGCGGGCATCCTGTCGTTGGCGACCGGGAGGATGCTCCAGGAGCCGGCCGGCAGACCGGTGGTCTCGGCGAGCAGGTCACCGATGATCAGGCCGGAGAGCGGGGTGGCCGGGGCCGGCTTGAGGATGATCGGCGCGCCGGCCGCGATCGCCGGGGCGATCTTGTGGGCGCAGAGGTTGAGCGGGAAGTTGAACGGCGCGATGCCGAGGACGACGCCCTTCGGGAAGCGGCGGGTCAGCGCGAGGCGGCCCTGGCCGCCGAGGTCGGTGTCGAGGCGCTGGGCCTCGCCGCCGTTGAAGCGGCGGGCCTCCTCGGCGGCGAACCGGAAGACGGAGACGGCACGGCCGACCTCGCCGCGCGCCCACTTGATCGGCTTGCCGTTCTCGGCGGAGATCAGCTGGGCGATCTCCTCGGTGCGCTCGACGAGGCGGCGGCTGACGTGGTCCAGGGCGGCGGCGCGCACGTGGGCCGGGGTGGCGGCGAACTCGTCGCGCACGGCGTACGCGGCGGCGACGGCCTCCTCGGTCTGGGCGTCGGTGGGCACGCTGACCGTGGCGACGAGGCGGCCGTCCCACGGGTTGGTGACGTCGAAGGATTCCTCGCCGGTGACCTGGCGGCCGGCGAGCCAGAAGGCGTGGGTGGAGGTCATGGAAGTACCGGCCTTTCCGCGTATCGGGTGTTCGTGCTCGGGTGTCGGGTGTCGGGTGTCGGGTGTCCGTCGCCCTTGTGATCCACCGTAGGACGGGGAGGCGGAATGAGCGCTTGTCCGGCGTGTAGTGGTGAGGGGCGGACGTGCGCCGGTTTGGCAGGAGCCCGCGCCGGGTGCGGGCCGCGGGTCAGTCCGAGGACGTGGCCTTCAGGGCGAGCCACAGCTCCATGCGGACGTCCGGGTCGTCCAGGGAGCGGCCGAGGATCTCCTCGACCCGGCGCATGCGGTAGCGCAGGGTGTGGCGGTGGACGCCGAGGTCGGCCGCCGCCGCGTCCCACTGGCCGTGCCGGGAGAGCCAGGCGCGCAGCGAGGCGACGAGGTCGCCGCGACCGGTCGCGTCATGCTCGTACAGCGCCCTGAGCAGGCCGTCCGCGAAGGCCCTGACCGCGTCGTCGGCGAGCAGCGGCAGCACCGAGCCGGACGCCAGCTGCTCGTGCTCGACCAGGACCCGGCCCCTGCGCCGCGCCACCGACAGCGCCTGTTCGGCCTGCTTGTAGGCGGCCGCCGCCCCGATCGGGCCGGACGGCGCGGAGAGCCCGACGACGAGTTCGTCGCCCTCCGGGGCCCCCTGCTCCGGCACCGCCCGCGCCGCCTCCAGGGCCGCCGCGTACTCGACGCACGCCGTCACCGCGGAGCCGCCGTCCCGGGCCAGCACCACCAGCCGCTCGCCCTCCGGCACCACCAGCACGGCCTCCCCGGAACGCGCCGCCGCCGACTCCACCGCCTCCGCGAGGCCGGTCAGCAGCTCGCCGCCGGAGTCCGCGACGACCATCCGGAACGGCGCGTCGAGCAGCCCGCCGTACAGGTCCCCGGCGACGGCCCGGGCGTGGTCCGGCTGCCCGGCGAGCAGCATGCGCAGCACCGCCGCGCCGACCCGCTGCTCGGCCGCGTGCAGGGAGCGGGAGCGTTCCGTCGTGAGGGTGAGCAGGGCGATGGCCGAGTGGACGGCGTAACGCTCCGCCGTGCCGAGGGCCGCTGCCGTACCGACGGCCAGGGCCGCCCTCGGGCGGCGGCCGGTGCCCAGTGAGTGCAGCTCCACCCGGTCCTCGTTGCCGGGGCCGCCGACCACCGACGACGCCGGTGCCGGGCGCTCCCGCAGCCGCTCCACCTCCGCGGTCAGCCGGGCCGCCCTGCGGCCCGCCCAGTCCGGTGCGGTGGCCACCACGGCGCCCGACGCGTCGTACAGCGCCGCCCAGCCGTCCACCTGCGCCGCGAGCGCGGACAGCACACCCTCCGGGCCGGCGTTCAGCGCCTGCCTGGTCAGCTCGCGCTGGGCGGCGAAGCCCGCGGTCACCGCGCGGTACTGCTCGGCCGCGATCGCCGCCGAGACGGCCTTGCTGATGGCGAGGAAGGGGGTCCGGCGCGGCACCTCCAGCAGCGGCAGGCCCTCCTGCTCGGCGGCGTCGACCAGGGCCTCGGGGATGTCGTCGTAGTTGACGCCGACCGCGAAGCCGAGGCCCACCACACCCGCTCCCACCAGGCGTTTCACATAACGCCGCATCGCCTGGTGATCCTCCGCGTCCAGCTTCAGCGCGGTGATCAGGAGCAGCTCCCCGCCCTCCATGTACGGCACCGGGTCGGCGAGTTCGCTGACATGGGCCCAGCGCACGGGCACGTCGAGGCGGTCCTCGCCCGCGCGCACGGTCAGCTTCAGCGCGGAGTGGTGGACGAGCGAGGCGAGCGTCGGTGGCATCGGGCCGTCAGTTCTTCTCTTCGAGTCGATCGTGAACATGCGGTCGTGAACGGGGCAGTGCTCTTTGGCCGTCCCGTATGAACGGCCTGTATCGATTCTGCCTCACTGTACGGTCGTGCGTGTCACCGTGTTCAGGGCCGGCCGACGCCCCTGAGGTCCACCAGGAGCGGCGGCGCGTGGTCGCCCTTGACCGTCGTCAGGGAGAGGACCGCGTGGCCCGACGGGACCCCGTGCGCCAGCTCCGAGGCCGACCAGCGCTCACGCTCCACCTGCCGGACGGTGACCGCCCTGGCCGTGGGCGCCTTGCCGGTGATGACCCGGCGTACGGCGTGCAGCGCCTTGCCCGCCGGGGTCTCCGCGATGATCTGGCGGTCGGTGACGTCCCGGGCCTCGGTCCACTCCTTGCCCCAGACCTCGGCGAAGTCCTGGCCGTCCCAGGGGGTGAGGCCGGCGAACGCCATCCGGCAGCCGGCGGCGCCGAGCAGGGGGCCGCGCAGCGGGCGGGGCACGTCGTCCAGGGTGCGCAGGGTCAGGGCCACGCCCGCGTTGGCGGAGCGCAGGCGCTGGATGCCGCGGACCGCCTCGGGCGTGACGACGCCGGTCGCGTCGTCGAGGAGCAGACAGGCGAAGAGCGAGCGGTCGTCCCGGACCGTCACGCTGGCCGTGAACTGGGCGAGCACCAGGCGGGCCAGGATGCGGGAGGCGTCGGCGTGGCCGCGTTCGGGCAGGTCGATACGGACCCGGACCGGGTGGTCGAGGGCCTTGAGGGAGAAGGGGCGGGATCGGCCCGAGGTGTCGAAGAAGGCCGCGAAGGCCGGACGGTCCAGCAGGGCGATGCGGTCGGCCAGGACCGCGCCCACGTCCCCGGGCTGGCCCATCTGGCGTTCCCGCGCGTCGAGTTCGCGCAGCAGCGACTCGTGTCCGGTGACCGTCAGCGCCTTGCGGAGCGCGCCGAGCGGGCCGGTGGAGCCGTCGAGGAGCTGGCGGAGTTCGGGGACGGAGGGGAACCGGCCGTGGACCGCCCGGAACGGGCCGAGCAGCTGGGCGAGGACGGTGGTGGAGCGGCGGCTGTCGCTGCCGGGGTGCGGGTCGGCGAGGTCGCCGACGAGGGCCTCGGCGAGTACGGCGGCGGCCTCGTCGGGGTCGGTGGTGCCGCCGTACAGGTCGAGGTCGTAGACGGAGTCGGGGTGGGCGACGCGGACGACGACGTCGTAGGCGTCGGCGGGGCCGAGCCCGGCGCCGGCCGCGCCGACGACGACCACGGAGGCGCGGCCGGCGAGGGCGTGCAGGCACAGCGACTCGGCGAGCGGGCGCACGAGCGTGCCGGTCTTGCCGGAGCCGGCCGGGCCGACGGCGAGCAGCGAGGTGCCGAGCAGGTCGGGGCCGAGGGCGAGGCCGCTGCCGCGGTAGTGGTACGGGTTGCGCGGGTCGTCGGCGGTGGTGCCGAGCCGGACCTGGCCGGTGACCAGGTCGTGCCGGGCGTGCCGGGCGGGCAGGTCGCGCTCGCCGGAGGGGTGCGGGCAGGCGGCGGCGCCGTCCTTGGCCACGGCGGCGGTGAACGTCGCCATGGTGTGCCGCCCGCTCCGCACGCCCTGCCAGGCACGGGCGATCCGGGCATGGTCCACGTCCCGCATCAACCCCCGCCGAGCCTCCCCGGCCAGGCGCTCGGCGGCGTCGTGGGCCCCGGCGGCCCGGAGCTGGGGCCACTCGGCCGGGTCTTCCTCCGGCGCCGGAGGCTCCGGACGGGACACGGAAGACTTGAACACCGGCATGACGAACCGCTTCCACACCTCGCTCCAGCGGCCCAGTTTGCCCACCACGAGCATGATCCCGAGAGCGACCAGATATGTGTATCCCGAGTAGATGAAGTGCGTCATGGACGGCGGGATCGTGGCGTTGTCACCCTGCCAGGAGCTGGGGAGAAGGAGCTGCAGCGGCAGTCCCCACCACGCCCCGAGATAGCCGTGCGTCAGCAGGGACCAGAGCAGCCATCCCACCAGGAACGCGATCAGCGCACCGCTGAGCAGCTGGCGGGCGGGGACCTGGTCCGGCTCCTGCTCGGGGCGGGGCCGGTACCCGAGCCGCCACACCCCCGGGGCCGCCTCCGGCCTCGGGATGCGGAGCCAGTCGAGGAAGGCGGAGCCGTCCGGGAGGGGGGGCATCGGCGGTGGTGCCGTCGGCCGCGGCGGTACCGCGGGCGCGCCCTCGACCGGCGTCCCGCCCGCATCCTGCGGCCCCGCCGGACGCGGCACAGGATTCGCGTGCGTGCCCCGTGCGTCCCGCGTCCCGTCGCTGTCCATCGCTCTCGCTCCCTGACCAGCCGTTCCGTCCACCTTCAGCCGCCAATCTAACGCCCTCACAAGGGGAGTTCACCGATTACGCGGCCGAGGGCCCCGCCGGCCGGCGCGGCGCGCCGCCCGGCGCACTATGTCCACCGAGGACAACGTCACTCTCCGACAACGCCCACATGGAGCATGCCCACCTCCCACACCCGGCTCTAGCCTGCGAAGAAAGAAGGAAAGCGTCCGAAAACGCACCACCGGCGCGACCGGGCGGCACCGTCCGGCACGTATCGGTACGCACCACTCATCAGGGAGCCCCCATGACCGCACTTCCGCAGGAGCGCCGCGTCGTCACCGCCATCCCCGGCCCCAAGTCGCAGGAGCTGCAGACCCGCCGTCTCGCCGCGGTCGCGCAGGGCGTCGGCTCCGTGCTGCCGGTGTTCACCGTCCGCGCGGGCGGCGGCATCATCGAGGACGTCGACGGCAACCGTCTGATCGACTTCGGTTCCGGTATCGCCGTGACCTCCGTGGGCGCCTCCGCCGAGGCCGTCGTCCGCCGGGCGAGCGCCCAGCTGGCCGACTTCACCCACACCTGTTTCATGGTCACCCCGTACGAGGGGTACGTCGAGGTCGCCGAGGCGCTCGCCGAGCTGACCCCCGGCGACCACGCCAAGAAGAGCGCCCTGTTCAACTCGGGCGCCGAGGCCGTGGAGAACGCCGTCAAGATCGCGCGTGCGTACACCAAGCGGCAGGCCGTGGTCGTCTTCGACCACGGCTACCACGGGCGCACCAACCTGACGATGGCGCTCACCGCCAAGAACATGCCGTACAAGCACGGCTTCGGTCCGTTCGCGCCCGAGGTCTACCGGGTGCCGGTCGCCTACGCCTACCGCTGGCCGACCGGCCCGGAGAACGCCGGCCCGGAGGCCGCCGCGCAGGCCATCGACCAGATCAGCAAGCAGGTCGGCGCCGACAACGTGGCCGCGATCATCATCGAGCCGGTGCTCGGCGAGGGCGGCTTCATCGAGCCGGCCAAGGGCTTCCTGCCCGCGATCCGCCAGTTCGCCGCGGACAACGGGATCGTGTTCGTCGCCGACGAGATCCAGAGCGGCTTCTGCCGTACCGGCCAGTGGTTCGCGTGCGAGGACGAGGGGATCGTCCCGGACCTGATCACCACCGCCAAGGGCATCGCCGGCGGTCTGCCGCTCGCCGCCGTGACCGGCCGCGCCGAGATCATGGACGCCGCGCACGCCGGCGGCCTGGGCGGCACCTACGGCGGCAACCCGGTCGCCTGCGCCGGTGCGCTGGGCGCCATCGAGACCATGAAGGAGCTCGACCTCAACGCCAGGGCGAAGAACATCGAGGCCGTCATGAAGGCCCGCCTCACCGCCATGGCCGAGAAGTTCGACGTCATCGGCGACATCCGCGGCCGTGGCGCGATGATCGCCATCGAGCTGGTCAAGGACCGTGCCACCAAGGAGCCGAACCCGGAGGCGGCCGGCGCCCTCGCCAAGGCCTGCCACCAGGAGGGCCTGCTGGTCCTGACCTGTGGCACCTACGGCAACGTGCTGCGCTTCCTGCCCCCGCTCGTCATCGGCGAGGACCTCCTCGGCGAGGGCCTCGACATCATCGAGCAGGCGTTCGCCTCGATCTGAGCCGCGGCTCGGTCCACAGGGCTCGCGCAGCCGGTACAAAGGCTGCCGAACCCGGGCGTCCCCACCGCCCCGGCCCTCCCGTCAGGCGTGATGCGCGGGGCTGGGGCGGCCGCCGTCAGGCCGTGTGAAGAAGGTGTGCGGGGTGCATGACGGGACGCGATTCCGCCTGTCGCCGCACCGGCCCCTGCCGTAGGTTCTATCCAGATGAGAGATACACCCCGCCCACAGGGGACTGTGGGCGATCTCAGGCCGGGGCCTCCCCAGCTTCGACCTGGTCGTGCCCTCGCGCACACAACCGGGGCCTCTGGCTCCGGATCTCCTCACCGATCGGACAGTCGCCCGCCCCAAACCCCCCGGGGCGCGCGGCGTTCCGATCCGGACGGCCGCCTCGGAACCACCCCCCCTGTTCCGGGGCGGCCGACCTCCTTCCCGCTCCTTCTCCTCACGGGGCTCGTGGGCCTGCCGGCCCTCCTCTTCGCGCTGATCACCTGGCAGGTCGTGACCCACGGTCCGCTGCTGCGCCTGGACAGCCGTCTGAGCGGCGCCCTCGTCCATCCGGACCGGTTCTCCGCGGGCCTGTCCGACCTCGGGAACGTGCAGGTCGCCGTCCCCGTCCTGGTCGCCGTCATCGCGTACGTCGCCCGGCGCGGCCGTGCCACAGGTACAGACCGCTGGTGGCTGCCGCCCGCGGCCGCCGCCGTTCTCATGGCCCTGGTCCCCGCGGTCATCGTGCCCCTGAAGGACTGGACGGCCCGTCCGGGCACCCCGGTGGTCCCCCCGGCGGTCGGCTACTTCCCCTCCGGGCACACGGCGACGGCCGCGATCGCGTACGGCTCCGCGGTCCTGATCCTGCTGCCCTGGCTCACGTCCCCGGCCGCCCGCCGGACCGCCGTCGGCGTCGGCGCGGCCCTGGTCCTCGGCGTCTCCTTCGGCCTGGTCCGCCGCGGCTGGCACTGGCCGCTGGACGTCCTGGCCAGCTGGTGCCTGAGCACGGTCCTGCTGACGGCGCTGGCCCTGCTGCTCGGCCGGACCGGCCGCAGGCGACCCCGGGGGGACCGGAGTCGCGGGCCTCGTTCCTGACGGGATCCGCGTCGGCCGCACGGGCGGCCGACGAGAGGGCGGTGGCGCCGGGCAGGACCTAGGCGTACGGCCCCGCGGCGTGGTTCACGCGGCCGATCGGCCGGCCGGCCCCGTATCCGCCGGACCCGCGGCGGTCACTCGCCCGCCAGGCCTGCGGCGGCCTCGTGCATGGCCAGTTCCAGCAGCGCCGGATCGGTCAGCGTCCCCGACCCGTCCGGCGCCACCAGCCACCGCACCCCCTGGGTCGACCGCCCCGGATACGGCACGACGATCCAGGTACCGGCACCTGCGGTCCTGATCCCCGTGCCGAGCCACCGCGCGGCCGTGCCGGGCGGCACGAAGAAGCCCACCCGGTTGTCCCCGAAGTCGACCAGGACGGGCCCCGGCCGGTCGAGGACGCGGGTGAGCACGTCGAGGGTGGGATAGCCGAGTTCCCCCGGCAGGATCAGTACGTCCCAGGCCCTGCCCGCCGGCAGCAGCGCGACCCCCAGCGGGCTGCGCTCCCACTCCCAGCGGCAGGACTCGGGATCCGGTGCGACGGATGTCAGCCATTCGACCGCCGTCTTCGCCCCAGTCATCAAAAGGACCTCCCCATCTCGCGCGTGGACGCGGGCGTCGCGTCCACGGGGAGAGAGGGAGGTCCTCCGGTGGCATTACGCGGGTTTCACCACCGCGATGGAGTGATCTGGATCACATGCGGGGATGGTCCGTCGCGCGGGTCAGCTGTCGAAGCCCAGTCCCAGCCGGTCCATGGTCCGCAGCCACAGGTTGCGGCGGCCCCCGTGGGAGTCCGCGCGGGCCAGCGACCACTTGGTGAGGGCGATCCCGGTCCAGGCGAACGGCTCCGGCGGGAACGGCAGCGGCTTCTTGCGGACCATCTCCAGCCGGGTGCGCTCGGTCTCCTCCCCCGCCAGCAGGTCCAGCATCACGTCGGCGCCGAAGCGGGTCGCGCCGACACCGAGGCCGGTGTAGCCCGCCGCGTACGCGACCTTGCCCTGGTACGCGGTGCCGAAGAACGCCGAGAAGCGGGAGCAGGTGTCGATCGCCCCGCCCCACGCGTGCGTGAAGCGGACGCCCTCCAGCTGCGGGAAGCAGGTGAAGAAGTGCTCGGCGAGCTTGGCGTAGGTCTCCGGCCGGTCGTCGTACTCGCGGCGGACCCGCCCGCCGTAGTGGTGGATCGCGTCGTACCCGCCCCACAGGACGCGGTTGTCGGCGGAGAGCCGGAAGTAGTGGAACTGGTTGGCGGAGTCGCCGAGGCCCTGGCGGTTCTTCCAGCCGATCGCGCCGAGCTGCTCGGCGGTGAGCGGCTCGGTCATCAGGGCGTAGTCGTAGACCGGGACGGTGTAGGACCGGACCCGCTTGACCAGGTTGGGGAAGATGTTGGTGCCGAGCGCGACCTGCCGGGCGCGGACCGACCCGTACGGGGTGCGTACGGCCATTCCGGCGCCGTACGCCTTCAGGTCGAGGGCGGGGGTGTGCTCGTGGACCCGGACGCCGAGGGCGAGGCAGGCCCGCTTGAGGCCCCAGGCGAGCTTGGCCGGGTGGAGCATGGCCACGCCCCGGCGGTCCCACAGGCCGGCCTCGAAGGTGGGAGAGGCGACCTGTTCGCGCACCGCGTCGGCGTCGAGGAACTCGACCCCGTCCGCGAGGCCCTTCTCCTCCAGTTCCCGGTGCCAGTCGCGCAGTTCCCAGGCCTGGTAGGTCTCGGTGGCGACGTCGATCTCGCCGGTGCGCTCGAACTCGCAGTCGATGCCGTGGCGGGCGACGGCGGCTTCGAGCTCGTCGAGGTTGCGCAGGCCCAGCTTCTGGAGTTCGTGGATCTCGTCGGGCCAGCGGGTGAGGCCGTTGGGCAGCCCGTGGGTGAGGGAGGCGGCGCAGAAGCCGCCGTTGCGGCCCGAGGCGGCCCAGCCCACCTCGCGGCCTTCCAGCAGGACCACATCGCGCCCGGGGTCGCGCTCCTTGGCGTTGAGCGCGGTCCACAGTCCGCTGTAGCCGCCGCCGACGACCAGCAGGTCGCAGGTGTCGGCGCCGGTCAGCGCGGGCTCGGGGTGGGGCTTGCCGGGGTCTTCCAGCCAGTACGGCACCGGCTGTGCTTCGGAGAGAGACCTGGTCCAGTCTGCCTGACGGCTCATGGCGCTTGGGGCCATGACTTTCAACTCCCTACAGGGCTGATGAAGACTACGCCTTCTGCTTGTTTCGGCGGTTGGTGACGAGCATCGACGCCAGCACGAACAGTACGGCGATCAGGAACATGGCCGTACCGATGACGTTGATCTGAACGGGCGTGCCGCGCTGTGCCGAACCCCAGACGAACATGGGGAAGGTGACGGTGGAGCCCGCGTTGAAATTGGTGATGATGAAATCGTCGAAGGAGAGCGCGAAGGAGAGCAGCGCGCCCGCCGCGATTCCGGGGGCCGCGATGGGGAGGGTGACGCGCAGGAACGTCTGCGCCGGTCCGGCGTAGAGGTCCCGGGCGGCCTCCTCGAGGCGCGGGTCCATCGACATCACACGCGCCTTGACCGCGGTGACGACGAAGCTGAGGCAGAACATGATGTGGGCGATCAGGATCGTGTAGAAGCCGAGCTGGGCGCCCATGTTGAGGAACAGGGTGAGCAGCGAGGCCGCCATGACCACCTCGGGCATGGCCATCGGCAGGAAGATCAGCGAGTTCACGGCGCCGCGCGCGCGGAAGCGGTAGCGGACCAGCGCGAAGGCGATCATCGTGCCGAGGGCGGTGGCCCCGATCGTCGCCCAGACGGCGATCTGGAGGCTGATGGAGAGCGAGCCGCACATGCCGGCCACCCCGCAGGGCTGCTTCCAGGCGTCCAGCGAGAACTGCTGCCATTCGTAATTGAAGCGCCCCTTCGGTTTGTTGAAGGAGAACACCGTGACGATGACGTTCGGAAGCAGGAGATATCCGAGCGTCACGAGTCCCGCGATGACGACGAGATTCTTCTTGAGCCAGTTGACGAAGGGCATTTAGACCAGATCCTCCGTCCCGGACCGGCGGATGTAGACCGTGACCATGAAAAGGATCGCGGCCATGAGGATGAAGGAGAGGGCGGCCGCCGTCGGATAGTCGAGAATCCGCAGGAACTGCGTCTGGATCACGTTTCCGATCATGCGGGTGTCGGTCGAGCCGAGGAGTTCGGCGTTGACGTAGTCACCGGCCGCCGGGATGAAGGTCAGCAGCGTGCCGGAGACCACGCCCGGCATCGACAGCGGGAAGGTGACCTTGCGGAACGTCGTCCACGGCTTGGCGTACAGGTCGCCGGCCGCCTCGTGCAGCCGTCCGTCGATGCGCTCCAGCGAGGTGTAGAGCGGCAGGATCATGAACGGCAGGAAGTTGTACGTCAGACCGCAGACGACGGCCAGCGGTGTGGCCAGTACGCGGTCGCCGGCCGTCCAGCCGAGGAAGTCGGTGACGCCGAGGACGTGCAGCGAGTTCAGGACGTGCACGACCGGGCCGTTGTCGGCGAGGATCGTCTTCCAGGCCAGGGTGCGGATCAGGAAGCTGGTGAAGAACGGCGCGATCACCAGGATCATGATCAGGTTCCGCCAGCGTCCCGCGCGGAAGGCGATCAGGTACGCCAGCGGGTAGCCGAGCAGCAGGCACAGGACCGTGGCGGCCGCGGCGTAGAAGACGGACCGCAGGAACTGCGGCCAGTACTCGCTCAGCGCGTCCCAGTAGGTCGCGAAGTGCCAGGTGACCTTGTAGCCCTCTTCCAGGGAGCCCGTCTGGACCGACGTGGACGCCTGGTAGATCATCGGCAGCGCGAAGAAGACGACCAGCCAGAGCAGGCCGGGCAGCAGCAGCCAGTACGGCGTCCAGCGCCCCCGCCTGCGCGTCGGCTTCTGCTGCTCCGGGGCCGGTACCGGAGGCGCTTCCGTCAGGGTGGCCATCAGGCGGCCTCTTCCTCGGTGCCGGCGGAGCCCACTGTCCCGGCAAGCAGGGACTGCGCCGCGTCGAGACCGAAGGTGTGGGCCGGGCTCCAGTGCAGGACGACGTCGGCGCCGGGGACCAGGCGTCCGTCGCGCTCGACGTTCTGCACGTACACCGCGAACTCGGGGCAGACCGCGCTGTCGATGACGTACTGCGTGGAGACGCCGATGAAGCTGGCGTCGGCGACCTTGCCGGTGATGCGGTTGCGTCCCTCGGGGATGGAGCCCGCGTCGTCCGCGTGGGTGAGGGAGATCTTCTCGGGGCGGATGCCGACGAGCACCTTGCCGCCGGTGGTGGCCGGCGCCGAACATCGCGCCTCGGGCAGCACCAGCTTGCCGCCGCCGGCCTTCAGCACGATGTCGTCGCCGCTGCGGGTGTCGACCTCGGCCTCGATCAGGTTCGAGGTGCCGAGGAAGTTGGCGACGAACGTGGTGTTCGGGTTCTCGTAGAGGTCGGCGGGCGAGCCGAGCTGCTCGACGCGGCCCGCGTTCATCACGGCGACCGTGTCGGCCATGGTCATGGCCTCCTCCTGGTCGTGCGTGACGTGCACGAAGGTGATGCCGACCTCGGTCTGGATGCGCTTGAGCTCCAGCTGCATCTGGCGGCGCAGCTTGAGGTCGAGGGCGCCGAGCGGCTCGTCGAGCAGGAGCACCTTGGGGTGGTTGATGAGGGCGCGGGCGACCGCGACGCGCTGCTGCTGGCCGCCGGAGAGCTGGTGCGGCTTCTTGCGCGCCTGCTCGCCCAGCTGGACCAGGTCGAGCATCTCCTCGACCTGCTTCTTCACGCTCTTGATGCCGCGCCGGCGCAGGCCGAAGGCGACGTTCTCGAAGATGTCGAGGTGCGGGAAGAGGGCGTAGGACTGGAAGACCGTGTTCACCGGCCGCTTGTACGGCGGCAGATGGGTCACGTCCTGGTCGCCGAGGTGCACGGTGCCGCTGGTCGGCTCCTCCAGGCCCGCGATCATGCGCAGGGTGGTGGTCTTGCCGCAGCCCGAGGCGCCGAGCAGGGCGAAGAAGGAGCCCTGCGGCACGGTCAGGTCCATCGGCTGTACGGCGGTGAAGCCGTTGTCGTACGTCTTGCCGATGCCGGTGAGGCGGACGTCGCCGCTGCTGTCTTTCGTCATGGTGTCGTCACGCCCCTGTGAGCTTCGCGAACTTCTGCTGGTAGGCCGTCTCTTCCTTCGAGCTCAGGGCACGGAAGGCATGGGACTTGGCCTGCATGGCCTTGTCGGGAACGATCAGCGGGTTGCCGGCCGCCGACTTGTCGATCTTGGCGAGGTACGGCTGCACGTCACCGACCGGGCTGACGTAGTTGACGTACGCGGAGAGCTGGGCGGCCGGCTCCGGCTCGTAGTAGTAGTCGATGAGCCGTTCGGCGTTGGTCTTGTGGCGCGCCTTGTTGGGGATCAGCATGTTGTCGGTCGACGTCATGTAGCCGCTGTCCGGGATGACGTAGGCGACGTCCGGGTTGTCGGCCTGGAGCTGCACGATGTCGCCGCCCCAGGCGACGCAGGCGGCCAGGTCGCCCTTGCTGAGGTCCGAGGTGTAGTCGTTGCCGGTGAAGCGGCGGATCTGGCCCTTGTCGACGGCCTTCTGGAGCCGGGCGATCACCGCGTCGTAGTTGTCGTCGGTGAACTTGCCCGGGTCGATGCCCATGTCGAGCATGGTCATGCCGACGGTGTCCCGCATCTCGGTCAGCAGCCCGACCCGGCCCTTGAGCGCGGGGTTGTCGAGCAGGTCGGAGACCGACGTCACCTCGACGCCGTCCAGCGCCTTCTTGTTGAAGGCGACGACGGTCGAGATGCCCTGCCAGGGGTAGGAGTAGGCGCGGCCCGGGTCCCAGTCGGGGCTGCGGAACTGCTCCGACAGGTTGGCGAAGGCGTTCGGGAGGTTGGCGACGTCCAGCTTCTGGACGTAGCCGAGCCGGATCATGCGGGCGGCCAGCCAGTCGGTGAGGACGATCAGGTCCCGGCCGGTGTCCTGGCCGGCGGCGAGCTGCGGCTGGATCTTGCCGAAGAACTCGTCGTTGTCGTTGATGTCCTCGGTGTACTTGACCGTGATGCCGGTCCGCTTGCGGAACGCGTCCAGCGTGGGGTGGGTCTTCCCGCTGTCGTCGACGTCGATGTACTCGGGCCAGTTGGAGAAGTTGACGACCTTCTCCTCGGCCGAGTGGTCGTCGGCGGAGACCCCGCCCTGGGACTTGCCGGCCGCGGGGATACCGCAGGCGCTCAGCGCCCCGACACCGCCCACCGCGAGCGCACCGCCCAGGAACGACCGGCGGGCCACTGCGGCCCGCCCGTTGCGGAGGCTGCGCCGCATGGCGGCCACTTCGACCGGGGTGGGGCGGTCGGGCTCGTACTGCCTCATGCGCTTGATGCCCTTTCGGGAAGGTGGCCGTGGTGAGCGGCCGGTGCTGACTATCGGTCCCCGAAGATCGTGCGGTGCCAGTCCTTCCGCGCCACCGCCGTGTTCTCGAACATTACGTGCTTGACCTGTGTGTATTCCTCGAACGAGTACGTCGACATGTCCTTGCCGAAGCCGGACGCCTTGTAGCCGCCGTGCGGCATCTCACTGATGATCGGGATGTGGTCGTTGACCCATACGCATCCCGCCTTGATCTCGCGCGTCGCACGATTCGCGCGGAAGACGCCGTTGGTCCACGCGGAGGCCGCCAGCCCGTACGGGGTGTCGTTGGCCAGCCGGATGCCCTCATCATCACTGTCGAACGGCAGAACGACCAGTACCGGCCCGAAGATCTCGGACTGGACGATCTCGCTGTCCTGGGGCGCGTCGGCGACCAGGGTCGGCCGGTAGTAGGCGCCGTCCTTGAGAGCGCCCTGCGGGGCCTCGCCTCCGGTGACCACGCGCGCGTAGCCGCGCGCCCGGTCCACGAAGGCGGCGACCCGGTCGCGCTGCACGTGCGAGATCAGCGGCCCGAGATCGGTCCCGGCGGCGAACGGGTCCCCGAGCCGCACGGTCTCCATCAGGGCCGCCGTGCGCTCCACGAAGGCCTCGTAGAGCGGCCGCTGCACGTACGCGCGGGTGGCGGCGGTGCAGTCCTGCCCGGTGTTGATGAGCGAGCCCGCGACGGCTCCGTGGACGGCCGCCTCCAGGTCGGCGTCGTCGAAGACGACGAACGGCGCCTTGCCGCCGAGCTCCAGGTGGAGCCGCTTGACGGTCGCGGTGGCGACCTCCGCGACCCGCTTGCCGACGCCGGTGGAGCCGGTGAACGAGGTCATGGCCACGTCGGGGTGCCCGACGAGGTGCTCACCGGCCTCCCGGCCGGTCCCGGTGACGATGTTGACGACACCGTCCGGGATACCGGCGGCCGTGGCCGCCTCGGCGAACAGCAGCGAGGTCAGCGGGGTCAGCTCGGCGGGCTTGAGCACGATGGTGTTGCCCGCGGCGATGGCCGGGAGGATCTTCCAGGCGGCCATCTGGAGGGGGTAGTTCCAGGGCGCGATGGAGCCGACGACCCCGATGGGCTCGCGGCGGACGTACGAGGTGTGGTCGCCCGAGTACTCGCCGGCCGCCTGCCCCTGGAGGTGCCGGGCGGCCCCCGCGAAGAACGCGGTGTTGTCGACGGTCCCCGGCACGTCGAACTCGCGGGTCAGCTTCAGCGGCTTGCCGCACTGCAGGGACTCGGCGCGGGCGAACTCCTCGGCCCGGTCGGCGAGCACGGCGGCGAAGCGGTGCAGCGCGTCCGACCGCTCGCCGGGGGTCGCCCCGGCCCAGCCGGGGAAGGCCGCGCGGGCCGCCGCGACCGCCGCGTCGACGTCGTCGGTCCCGGCCAGCTCGTAGGTGTACACCTCCGCACCGGTGGCCGGGTCGACGACGGCGTGGGTACGGCCGGACGTGCCCTTGGTGAGCCGTCCCGCGATGTACTGCGCGCCGTCGGCGAGCCGCTCCTGTGCGGGGAAGGTCTCCGGGGTGCCGGTGCCCGGGTTGTCCATGTCGCTTCTCCTCCGCCGTCATCCCGCCCAGATATGGCGGGTGGCGTAGCTCCAGCTCGATTTGACTGCCGATCCTGACAGAGCAGGGTGAGCGCAACAAGTGATTCCGTTGTTGCCTTTTGGTTACGCGACGGAATCTGTCGACCAGGTGTCGAGTCCGGGCGGAAAAGGCAGGACGGAGTGTCAGTGGTGCCTGCCAGACTGGCGTGCATGGCGAAGATCGATTCCGTGGAAGCCCTGATCAGGGCGGTCCGGGCGGGGGCCGGGATCAAGTACCTGCACTTCTGGGGCCACCGGCCGGGACCGGGCGGCCGGCTCTCGGCGAGCTGCCTGAGCCAGTGGTGGCCGTCACCCTTCGTGGTCGAAGGGGTGGAGTACGCGACCGCCGAGCACTGGATGATGGCGGGCAAGGCGAGGCTTTTCGGGGACGCGGCGGCGGAGCGGCGGGCCCTGGCGGCGGAGCACCCCGCCGAGGCGAAGAAGGCGGGCCGGCTGGTCCGGGGGTTCGACGAGGCGACCTGGCAGCGCGAACGCCTCCGGATCGTCACCGAGGGCAGCGTGCACAAGTTCGCGGCCGACGGGGAGCTGCGCGGGTTCCTGCTGGGGACCGGGAGCCGGGTGCTGGTGGAGGCGAGCCCGGTGGACCGGGTGTGGGGCATCGGCCTCGCGGCGACGGACCCGGGGGCGGACGACCCGGAACGCTGGCGGGGGCTGAACCTCCTGGGCTTCGCCCTGATGGAGGCGAGGGAGCGCCTTCTGGAGTGACGGCGCCCGCCCTTCACCGCCCCGTGACGGCTGCCTCGTGACGGCTGTCCCGTGACGGCTGCGTCGTGGTGGCTACCTGGTGGTGGCGAAGACGATCAGCACGATGAACGCGACGGCGAGGAAGAGCCCGGCCGACCCGCAGATGATCCCGGCCAGCGCCTGCCCGCCGTTCGTGGCCTCGCCCCGCTTCGCCCGCCCCTTGCCGATCACACCGAAGACGATCGCCAGCACCCCCATCACCAGCGCCACGGGCCACATGCAGAACCCGACCGCGGAGATGATCCCGGTGACGAGGGAGGCCGTACCGAGCCCGTTGTTCGGCATCGGCTGCATCCCCGGCCAGCCGCCGTACCCCATGGGCCCGGCCGGGTACGAAGGAAGCGACGGGCCGGGGTACCCGTAGGGGACGTGCCCCGGCCCGTCCGGCCCCACCGGCGGCGGAGGCACCGCCGCGCTCTGCGGCCGCGGCGGCACGGGCGCGTAAGGGTGGTTCGGCGCCGGGTAGGGGTTCGGCTGCGCGTAGGGGCCGGGCGCCGCGAAGGGGTTCGCCGACGGGGCCTGCGGGCGGTCCGAGGGCGCGGCGTACGGGTTGGCCCACGCCGGGGGCGCCGCGTCGGCCGGAGCGTCCGCCGCCGCCCCCGGCACCTCCGCGTCGGTCCGCTTGTCCAGCCGTATCTTCGGAGTCTGCGGCATCTCGTCAGCCATCGTGCGACGTCCCCTCTCCCGCGCGTATGCCGCCGTCATGCTAAAGCCCGTCCCCGTCGAACGGCGGTCCGGCCTACGATGACCTGGATCCACCGATCAGCCGATCACCGCGCCGGGCCCCACGGCCGTACCACCGCGTACCACCGCCGTGGGCGGACCCGCGCCGTTCCGGGGAGGAACCCTTGACCGACCGCCACGCCGAACCCGCCGCCCCGCGCGACGCCGCCCCGCGCGACGTGCACGCCTTCGTCGCCGGGCTGCCGAAGGCCGAACTGCACGTCCACCACGTCGGCTCCGCCTCCCCCCGGATCGTGTCGGAACTGGCCGCCCGGCACCGCGACTCCAAGGTCCCCAGCGACCCCGAGGCGCTGGCCGAGTACTTCACGTTCACGGACTTCGCCCACTTCATCGACGTCTACCTGTCGGTCGTCGACCTGATCCGCACGCCCGAGGACGTCCGGCTGCTCACCTACGAGGTGGCCCGTGACCTGGCCCGCCAGCAGGTGCGGTACGCGGAGCTGACCATCACCCCGTTCTCCTCGACCCGGCGCGGGATCGACGCGCGGGCCTTCATGGACGCGATCGAGGACGCCCGCAAGGCGGCGGAGGCCGAGTTCGGGACGGTGCTGCGCTGGTGCTTCGACATCCCCGGCGAGGCGGGTCTTGAGGCCGCCGAGGAGACGGTCAGGCTCGCGACCGACGACCGCTTCCGCCCGGAGGGCCTGGTCTCCTTCGGGCTCGGCGGCCCGGAGATCGGCGTGCCCCGGCCGCAGTTCAAGCCGTACTTCGACCGGGCGGTAGCGGCGGGCCTGCACTCCGTGCCGCACGCCGGTGAGACCACCGGCCCGGAGACCGTCTGGGACGCCCTCGTCGAACTGCACGCCGAGCGCATCGGCCACGGCACCAGCTCCGCGGCGGACCCGAAGCTCCTCGCCCACCTGGCCGAGCACCGCATCCCGCTGGAGGTGTGCCCGACCTCCAACATCGCCACCCGCGCCGTGCGCACCCTCGACGAGCACCCGATCAGGGCCTTCGTGGACGCCGGTGTCATGGTCACGGTCAACTCCGACGACCCGCCGATGTTCGGCACCGACCTCAACACCGAGTACGCGGTCGCCGCCCGCCTCCTCGGCCTCGACGAGCGCGGCATCGCCGGCCTCGCCGGGAACGCGGTGGAGGCGTCCTTCCTCGACCCGGCCGGCCGGAACCGGATCGCCGCCGAGATCGACGCCTACACCGAGGCGTGGCTCGCCTCCTGACGGGCTCCCGCGCGGTCCCGGGGAGTGGGGACCCGAGCGCGGCGGGGCCCTGAGAGCATGGGGCCCATGCAGACCGTGACCGCCGTGGCCCACCGCGGCGACCCCTACCGCATCCGCGAGAACACGCTCGACTCCCTGCGTTCCGCGCTCCGCCGGGGCGCGGACGCGGTGGAGACCGACGTACGCCTCACCCGTGACGGCGTCCCCGTGCTGCTGCACGACGACACGCTCAAGCGGCTGTGGGGGCACGACCGCCCGCTGCGCACCCTGTCGGCCAACGAGGTGCGCGGGCTTACGGCGGGCGGTGTCCCGACCCTCGCCGAGGCGCTGGCGGCGACGGACGACGGCCGGGTGATGATCGACCTGCCGGGCGACCCGAGCGGGCGGGCGGTGGCCAGGATCGTGGCCGTGGTCCGGGAGTGCGGAGCGGCGGACCGCGTCCACTACACCGGCGACGCGCCCGTGATGCTGAGGGTCCGGGCGGCCGACGCGGGGGCCGAGATCGCCCTGACCCACAAGAGCCTGGCCCCGGCCCGCCCGGTGCTCCTGGACGCGATCCGCCCCCGCCACCTCAACTACCGGTTCAGCCTGCTCACCCACGACCTCGTCGAGCACGTCCACCACAGCGGCTACCTGGTCTCCTGCTGGACCCCGGACACCCGCCGCTCGATGCGCCGGCTGCTGGCGGCGGGCGTCGACTCGATCACCACGAACCGGGTCGACGTGCTGAACGCGCTGCGCGGTCGCACGGCCGACCGCTGAGGGACCGTCGCCGGATCGGCGGGCGCCCGCCACCCGGTCGGCGCATACCGCGGACCCTAGGAGGATTCCCTGTTAACTCCCCTATTCAGTAGGGCAGTTGATGGGCGAGGGCTCAGGGGCGCACGCCCTCCTCGGCGACGATCCGGCCGCCGCCGCGGAGCCCGGAGGATGACGAGGTCTCCTCGTCCCTCCCCTCCCCCCGGAGTCCCCTCATGCGTGTCCGCACCCGGAGCACCGCGCTCGCCGCCGCTCTCGCCCTGGCCCTCGCCGCGGGCCTCCCTGGCCGTGCCCGCCCTCGCGGCCGCCCCGGCCCGCCGCCGCGGGCGCCGCCACCGGCCCGGACGCCGAGGCGCTGCGGGCCGCGCTCGCCGGGCTGCCCGACGCGGACGCCACGGCCGCGCTGGTGCGGGTCGGCGGCGCCGACGGCGTCTGGCGCGGCAGCGCGGGCGTGCACGACCTGGCCGGCGGATCGCGCCGGCCGCGCTCAGCCGGCCGTGAGCACGAGCGCCCCGGTGTAGGTGGTGCCCGGGGTGAGGGCGGTCGCCGTGCCGTCGACGGTGAGGGTGAGGGTCCGGCCCGCCGGTGCCTTCACCGCCGCGTCCGCGTCGACGGCCAGCTTCGTCAGGTACGAGGTGCCGGTGACCGTCCAGGCCGAGCCCGCGCCCAGCTTCACGATCACGCCGTTGTTGACCGCGGCCCGCGGGGTGTTGGTGACGTGGTTGATCTGCCGCCACTCGGCCGAGGTGATGGTGGGGACGGCGTGCCGGGAGACCGAGGCGGAGATCACGCCCTCGATCCTGGTGCGTTCGAAGGACACGACCAGGTTCTTGCCGGTGCGCATCGCGTTGTAGAAGTCGCCCCGGAGCGTGATGTCGGTGAAGGCGGCGGTGGCGTCGGCGGTGTGCTCGGCGGTGGTGTCGAAGGAGGTGTCCTTCGCCGGGTCGTCGGTGGGCTCGGTGTAGGTGCCGGTCATGGAGCCCGGATCGTCGGTCTCCATGATCTGGACGAGGACGCCGTTGCCCGCGTGCAGGCGGGCGCCCTGGGAGCCGTCCACGGTGATGGCGATCCGCTTGGCCTTGTCGAGGAACATGGTCTCCGCGGTGGTGAACCGGGTGCCGCCGCCGATCGTCACCGAGCCGCCGTCGCCGCTGTGCCACATCACGCCGAAGCCGCGCGAGGTGACGACCGACGGGCGGGGCTCGATCGCCGCCAGCTCCCGCGCGGTGAGCCCGAGACCGAGTTCGGTGTTGAGCGCGGCCACCGCCTCGCGGGTGCTGTCGCCGAAGGTGACGGGGCTGCCGGTGGAGACGGCGGCGAAGGTGGCCACGTCGAAACGGGTGCCGAGGAAGAGGTCCTGCTGGCTGGTGCCGTCGGCGTAGGTGCCGTAGCCGGAGTCGCCGGTGAGGGCGACCGTGCTGTTGATCGCGGTGAGCCGGGAGTTGCGGACCGAGTCGGTGGAGAGCACGCCCCAGGACTCCGAGGAGACACGGGAGTTGATGTAGGTGGCGGTGGTGTTCTCGCCGAGGACGTTGGTGGCGCGCACGTTGCCGCTGAGGCCCAGCATCCAGGGCACGGTCATCATGTCGGCGCCGAACCCGGGTTCGTAGTCGGCGGGGAGGACGCCCTCGCGGGTGTGGACGCGGGAGTTCTTGACGATGACATCGGCGCCGTCGCGGGCGATGATCCCGGTGCGGACCGCGCCCCGGTTCTCGATGTCGGCGCCGTCCACCACCAGCCGGGTGCCGTCCCCGGCGCCGGTCACGGCGGAGCCGTAACCGGCGAAGTCCAGGCGGCCGTTGCCGTCGAAGCGGATGCGGGGGTTCTCCAGGACGTAGGAGGAACCGCCGGCGACGAAGAAGCCGTTGAACGCCTCGCCGGTGGAGGTGAGGCCGACGTTCCCGGCGCAGGCGTCGGTGAGGCGGCCGCCGCGTACGGCGGAGAGCACCGAGTTCGCCGTGACGACTCCGTCGGCGCCGACGTAGACGGCCTGGCGGAGGTGGAAGGTGGCGCCGGCGAAGGACTCCGGGTGGTCGACGGCGGGGGTGACGACGACATCGCCCCGGTACGTCCCCGCCGCGATCACGGTGGCCCAGCCGTAGGTGCCGTCCAGGGCGGAGCCGGTCTCCACGCCGTTCACGGTCAGGGAGAGGGTGTGTCCTTCGGGGGCGGCGAGGACGGCGCCCTCCTCGACGACGAGCCGGTCGAGCCGGGTGATCCCGGTGACCTCCCAGGTCTCCCCCGCGGCGACGGTCCGGCTCCGGCCTCCGGCCGCCCGTGCCGCCGCCGGGGCGAGCAGCGTGGGCGCGGCGGCGGCGCCTGCGACGACGAGCAGCGCGCGCACCCTCGCCCGCATGGTCACCCCGCGCTCGGCACGGGCCTGTTCCTCGGTCCTCAGGGTGTCTCTGGGCATGCGGAACTCCCTTGTGCCCCGCGGCTGTTCACGGAGCGATCGACGTCAGGGGGTGCGGGAGGGAGTGAAGCAGCGCCCGGGCAAGGCACAGAAGGGAGCCGTCGCCGTGAATGGGGGCGGGGGCCATGGCCATGCGAGATATGAACCATCCCCGGGGGCGGTCTCCCGGTGGCGCGGGAGCGGGCGTAGCATGTGAACGAAACAGTTTCGTTCACGGAACGGACCTCGCATGGAGAAGACAGGCATGGTCTCCGTACTCGTCGTCAACGACCAATCGCTCCAGCGCCTCGCCCTGCGCATGCTCCTCGCCGCCGAGCCGGGCCTGACGGTCGTCGGGGAGGCGGCGGACGGGGACGAGGCGATCCGTGCGAGCGCCGCGCTCCGCCCCGACGTCGTCCTCGTCCACACCGGGCTCTCCGGAACGACCACCACCCGCACCATCCACCACCTGACCCACCCGCCCGCCTCCCGCCCCGGAACCCCCGGCGGCTCCCGCACCCCCGGCGGCTCCACCGGCCCGGGGCGTTCCGGCGGGGCGGAGGCGGGGGTGCCCCGGGTCCTGGTGCTGACCGGTGCCGGCCGGGAGGCGGAGGCGTGGGGGGCTCTGCGGGCGGGGGCCGGGGGGTTCCTGCTCGACGACGCCGATCCGGCGGAACTGACCGCGGCCATCCGGGTCGTGGCCGCCGGGGACGCCGTCATCACCCCCGGGCTGACCCACGCGCTGATCGACGCCGTACGCCGGCAGCGGACCGTCCGCGCGCTCCCCCGCACGCCGGGCCCCGGCGCCCTCACCCGGCGCGAGCGGGACGTCCTCATCGCCGTGGCCTCCGGCTGGTCCAACGCCGAGATCGCCCAGTGGCTGTCCATCGCCCCCACCACCGTGAAGACCCACGTCAGCAACGTCCTCGCCAAGATCGGCGCCCGCGCCCGGGTCCAGGCGGTCGCCTTCGCCTACGAGTCGGGCCTGATCCGGCCGGCGGCCTAGGTGTATTGCCCTGTGAGGTTGGGGACGCGGCTGGCGGGTGGTTTGCCTGCGAGCGCGGTGTGTCCGCGGTGGTGATTGTAGGTGTGCAGC
>NZ_JBVJND010000041.1:0-79025 GCF_055583825.1 Streptomyces sp. NPDC104367
GTGCGAAGTCCATCGACGAGGTCAAGGCGAAGCTGGCCGGCATGGGCCTGGCCCTGAAGGACAGCCCGCCCGGATTCGACCCGACCGCCGCCGCGTTCGACGCGGACGACAACGGCAACGCCGGTTTCATGGAGACCGAGCAGTACTGAGCGAGCAGTAGCGAGCCGGTACTGAGCCGCGGGACAAGAGGCAGCCCTCTTCGGAGTTCGCTCCGAAGGGGGCTGTTCCGCGTCCTCCCCCGGCGGTCCGGCCTCGGGGTCCCGCCGGATCCGGCAGGATGCCGCGGGATGCCGGGTGCCATGGCGGACGTTACGGTGGAACCGGTATCAAGCCGCACGGCGTGACGGAGCGAGTTATTCCGCCCCGGGTGCACCATGCGACCGCTACCGCGAGTGGCGGAGCCGTCACGTCCCTTCGGTCGCCTCGGCAGCATCCGAAGCAGGTTGAATCATGAACCGCACTCGTCGTCTCACCGCTCTCACGTTCCTGGTGGCCCCCGCGCTCGCGCTGGGCCCCGCGCTGGCCGCGCACGCCTCCGCACCGGCGTCCGCCGCCGTGACGCCCGGTGCCGTGACGCCCGGTGCCGTGTCCCGGGCCGCGTGCCACGTCGAAACGGAGTCGGACGGCAGGTACCACCTCTGGGGCGTGGGCTTCCCCGGCAACACGAAGGTGACCTACTCGGGGTCCGCCTCGGGCACCGTCTCCACGGACGGGTCGGGCAGGTTCGACCTCGGCGGCCTCGCCGGAGGCAGGATCGTCGTCAGGTCGGCCGACGGGAAGACCGCGCTCACCTGCACCAAGGTCAGCCACTGACCGTGCGGCGGGATCACCATCCGCAGTCGATGTCGGTCATGCTCCCGCGGAGAACCGGATCGGTGGCCGTACCCATGATCCGCAGGAGTCCGCCGTCCTTCCCCCAGTCCAGCTCGTACGTGCCGGCCTCGACGGGCCGGTAGCCGTCGTCGACCACCCAGGATCCGGCCTCGCCGAGGGCCAGGCCGGTGCGCCCCACCGCGTACGCCTCGCCGCTGCCGGCAAGGAGGAAGGATGTCTCCCGGACCACCACCGTGCAGCCCCCGGGTCCCACCGGGCGCAGCACGTGGTACTCCGCCTCCGAGAACAGGTCGCCCGCCGCTCCCCCTGCCGTGCCGAGCACCGCCGCGACGAGGAGCAGGCCCTCCCCCAGCCTCGCCCACACGGCCCGCCGGCCGGCGATCTCCGGGAGACCGGCCGGGCGGCCCGCCCGGGTCAGGGCCCGGCGGAGGACGAGCGCCGTGACGAACAGCGCCGCGCTCAGCCACCAGCCGGGGACCACCCGGCCCCGTACGACCAGCAGGAGCCCGCTCCAGCTCGCCACGGCGGCCAGGACCAGGCTCCCGGTGCCCACGGCGGCGGAGACGGCCGGTGACGGCCCCGGACGCGCGCCCTGCTCTGTGCTCGCTTCGGTCATGGCGGGTACGACGCCCCCGAGGCACCGGCAGTTGCGAGGCGGGAGCGGCGGAGGATCAGGCGCGGCCGCCGTGCCGGGCGCGGGTCAGCAGCAGGGCGGTGAGCGCCGCGGCGCCCAGTCCTACCGCGCCGGCCGAGCGGAAGGCCCGGGAGGAGCGCCAGGAGAGGGCCGACCAGCGGGACTGGGCCGACAGGACGGAGCCCATGCTCAGCCAGGAGCCGGCCGAGACCAGGGAGAGCGCGGAGCCGATCGAGCCGGCCGAGAGCGCGCTGCCGATCGAGCCGACGGACAGGGCCGATCCCACCGAGCCGATGGAGAGCACGGATCCCACCGAGCCGATCGACAGCACCGAGTCGTGCGACCACAGGGACAGGACGGACTCCGAGGACGTGCCGCACCGCTCCGGCGGGGCGGATGACGCAGATGACTTGGTCATGACGCCATACTGCCCGGCAGTCCCCCCACCCGTCCGGCAGTCGGCCGGTCCGGGAAGCGGCCCGGCCTGGAGATGGCCGGTCCGGGAAGCGGCCGGTTCGGGAGATGGACGGTTCGGGAAGCGGCCGGTTCGGGAGGTGGGGTCAGTCGGTTGTGTGGGGTTCGCGTTGGCGGAGGATCACCAGGACCGCGCCGCCGATGACGACCAGGCCGATGGCGACGCCGACGATCACGCCGGCCGCGGAGCCGCCGCCGGTCGCGGCGAGGTTGGTGCCGCCGACGGTGCCGCCGACCGAGGCGGGGCTGGGCTCGCTGAGGGTCTGGGTGGTGAGGTCGGCGTCGGTGCCCTGTGTCTTGCAGTCGAGGACGCCGGTGAAGCGGCGTTCGAGACCGTTCGGGCCGGTGATCGTGAAGTCGTAGGCCTGGTCCTCCTGGAGCGCGACGGTCACCGTCCGCGTGGTGTTCGCGGGGATGGTGTGCTCGGTGCCCATCAGCTCGAAGGTGAACGGCTTGTCCCCGGTGTTGGCCGCGGTGATGTCCACCCCGCTCCTGGCGCAGTCCTTCTCGGCCGACAGCGCCGGTATCGCGCCCTGCCCCGCCCAGGTCGCGTTCGCGGTCGCGGCGACCGTGGACTCGCTGGAGCCGGCCAGGATCTGCGTCTGGCTGCGGCTCTCGGAGGTGAGGGCGCGGCCGACGGGGACCGTGGTGGACGCCTGGACGGTGAGTTCGGCGGAACCGTCGGCGGCGTCGTCGGGGACCTTGAAGTAGAGCTCGCTGCCGTTGCGCGCGGTGGTGACCGGCTTGCCGGTCCTGTCGGTGATGTGTACGCCGGTGAGGGCCGCGTCTGACGGCGGGACCACGGTGACGGAGCCCGCGTTGGTGTGCACGGTCACCGGGCCGAGCAGTGCGCCGGGACGGCCGGAGACGGCGGACGGGGAGAGCTTCAGCGAGGCCTGCGGTTCGTTCTGGCCGCCGGCGCTCTTCTCCAGGTAGTCGGCGAGCTTCTCGGCCCGCGGGTCGACCGCGTCGACGTCCGCGCCGTCCGAGTAGCGCCAGATCGCCACCTGGGTGCCGGCCGCCGCGTCCTGCTCGGTGAGGCCGCTGACCCCGGCCTTGCGGGCGAGCGCGGCGAGGTCGTTGACCTGCGGGTAGGAGTTCTGGAGGATCCAGCGGATCTTCCCGGCGTTCTTGTTGGCACCCAGCGAGGTGCCGCTCCAGGACGTCTCGTGGTACCTGGCGTCCCGCTGGGTGGGGTTGTGGAGGTCGACGCAGTACGTCTGGAGTGTGCCGCCGCCGTCCACGGACATCTCGAAGAGGCCCGCGGCCACCTGCTCGTCGCCGCTGTCGCCGTGGACCACGGCCTCGCCGTAGGTCTTCAGGCCGCTCATGCTCGCCGTGACCCCGCTCTGGCTCTGCCCGGTCCCGTCGTCGGCCGCCGCCCGGCCGGCGCCGGTCAGCACGGCGGCGGCGACCAGCCCGGACGCCAGTGCCGCGGCGGCGAGGCGGGACACGCCTCTGGCGGCCCCGGCCCTACGGGAGTGTCTGGTGGACGCGCGGGGCGCGGAGGGAGCAGAGGGAGCGGAGGGACCAGAGAACGCAACGAGCACGGAATTCCCCTTCGAGCAGGACCCGTTGGACACGGTTGGACACAGGGGGGGTGGTCCCGCCAGCAGAATCAGCGGCCCGAGGGGCCATGTCCGGCATCCTATGGATCAGCCGGACCGGCCTTTCCCGGTGAGATGGTCGGATGAGCGATCCGATCCGGAATCGTTATCGCGGGACCGTGAACGGGCCGAGCCTGTCGACAAATCCACCCGTTCGCCGCAACGAGCGCTTCGGGTGTGTTCACCGACAAGCCGCCGACAAGCGGTCAAGGAGCGATCAGCCGGGCGCGGTTCGGTCCGGACGCGGTGAACCGGCCGCGCCGCGCGCCGGTTTCACGCCACGGCTGCCACGGCCGCGACCGCCGCCGTCCCCGCCGCCGCCCCCACCGGTTCCGGGTGTGCCGGGTCGGAGGGGTCGGCCGGTGTCTCCCAGTCCGGCTCCGGGCGCGGCGGTGCGGGTGCCGTCGTCTCCGGTTTCACGACCCGCCGGAAGGCCGTCGTACCGCG
This sequence comes from Streptomyces sp. NPDC104367, assembly GCF_055583825.1. Classification (NCBI taxonomy): domain Bacteria; kingdom Bacillati; phylum Actinomycetota; class Actinomycetes; order Kitasatosporales; family Streptomycetaceae; genus Streptomyces; species Streptomyces sp. NPDC104367. The sequence continues at coordinate 3,997 of NZ_JBVJND010000041.1, forward strand.
GGTGAGGTCGTGGCCGATCGCCACCGCGTCGATGTCGGCGGAGGTCCGCTGCTGACCCTCCCGGTTCTCGGAGCGCACCTTCAGCCGCCCCTGGACGACGACCGGGTCGCCGACCGCCAGCGAGGCCATCACGTTGGCGGCGAGCTGCCGGTTGGCCCACACCGTGAAGAAGTTGGTGTGCCCGTCCGTCCACGCGTTCCTCTCGCGGTCCCAGTAGCGCGAGGTCACCGCCAGCCGGAAGCGGGCCGACGGGCCCGCCGCCAGTTCCTTGAACACCGGCCGCGTCGCCACGTTCCCCACCGCGCAGAGCATCGTCTCGTTCATCACGAACCCCTCCCTCGTCCGGCCGCCGGGGCCGGACGGAACCGCGTACGGGCCCGTCCCGTACGGCTCGTCCAGACTGCAGCGAGCGGGCCGGGTCCGCCGGGGGCTGTGGACGGCCGTCCGGGCTGTGGAGAACTCCGCAACCCGGACGAGTGAACGCCGTCCGCGCCGGGGTCATCCCACCCCGGCCTCCGTGCGCGTCACCCTCGCGTACTGCTCCCGTACCTCCCGGTACCGCAGCAGCTCCGCGGCCACCGGATCCAGCACCCGGGCCCGGCCGCAGCCGGCGGCCGCCTCCCGCAGGCGCCGCTCCGCGTCCTGGCCGTAGCGCCGGGCCGGGCCGCGGGCCGCCATCCGGCAGCCCCACTCGACCAGCGGGCCGCCGATGATCCCGGCGACCATCAGCAGCACCGGCACGCCCAGGTTGGGCGCCATCACCCCGGCGATCTGCCCCACCAGCCACAGCCCGCCGACCACTTGCAGCAGCGTCATGGCCGCCTGGGCGAGCACGGCCACCGGCCACCAGCCCGGACGCGGCGGACGCCCCGTCGGCAGCCCGGCCCGCTCGGCCAGCTCGTCGAGCGCCTCCGGCAGCCCCTGCGAGCCGCGTACGGCCGCCTCCCGCACCGCCTGCCCCCAGGGCCCCGGCAGTCCGGCCGAGGCCCGGTCGGAGACCGTGCGCACCGCCTGCTCGACGCGCTGCCGGGCGGTGGCCTCCTCCTCCGGCTGGGCCTTCTGGAGGCGCCCCGTGGGCGGCTCGCCGCGGTCGTTGTACCAGCGCCACAGCCGCAGCCAGGGCGTGCCGCAGGCCCGGTTGGCGTTGCGCAGCCAGGCCCGTTCGGCGGCCTCGCCGGCGGCGGTGGCGCCGACGGCGTCCGCGAGGCGGTCGGCGAACTCGTCGCGGGACTCTTCACTGAGTCCGGTGCGCCGCCCGGTGGCGTAGACGGGCCGCAGCCGGGCCGCGGCGGCGTCCACGTCGGCGGCGACCCGACGGGCCGCGGCGCCCCGCTCGGAGACGAACTGGCCCAGCAACTCGCGCAGTTCGCCCATGCCGTCGCCGGTGAGCGCGGACAGCGCGAGCACGGTCGCGCCGGGTTCGCCGTACTCGCCGAGCGCGATGCCGTCGTCGTCGAGCAGCCGGCGCAGGTCGTCGAGGACCTGGTCGGCGGCCTCGGCGGGCAGCCGGTCGGTCTGGTTGAGGACGACGAACATGACCTCGGCGTGGCCGGCCATGGGGCGCAGATAGCGCTCGTGGAGGACCGCGTCGGCGTACTTCTCGGGGTCGACGACCCAGATCACCGCGTCGACCAGCTTCAGGATCCGGTCGACCTGCTCGCGGTGCTGGACGGCCGCCGAGTCGTGGTCGGGCAGGTCGATCAGGACCAGTCCGCGCAGCTGCGCCTCCGTCTCCGGGTTGTGCACGGGGCGGCGGCGCAGCCGGCCGGGGATACCGAGGCGGTCGATGAGGGTCGCGGAGCCGTCGCTCCAGCTGCACGCGATGGGCGCGGCGGTGGTGGGGCGCCGTACGCCCGTCTCCGAGATGGCCACTCCGGCGAGCGAGTTGAACAGCTGGGACTTGCCGCTGCCGGTGGCGCCCGCGATGGCGACGACGGTGTGCTGGCCGGAGAGCCTGCGGCGGGCCGCGGCCTCGTCCAGGACGCGGCCGGCCTCGGCGAGGGTCTGGCTGTCGAGGCGGGTGCGGGAGAGGCCGACGAGTTCACGCAGGGCGTCGAGGCGGGAGCGCAGCGGGCCGTCGTAGGCGAGCGGGGTGGGGGACGGGGCGCCGGGGCCGCGGGTCTCCAGCACGGGGGCGGGGGCGGCGGGCGCGGTGGTGGCCTCGGTGACCCGGCGGGCGATGAGACCGTCGTCCCAGACGTCGCCCGGCGCGTCGTCGGGGGCGGGGGCGAGGGCGGCGGGGGCAGCTTCGGCCGCCTCGCCGTGCGCGGCGGCGGGGGAGGCGGGGGCGGCGCCGAGTGCGCCGTCAGGTGTCTCGGTGGTGCCGTCGACGGGGTCGCGCTGGCCGCGCACGCGTGCGTGGAGCGCGTTTCCCGTGGCTTCCGGCACGCGCGCGTGCGGCGCGGTGGCAGGGGCGGCCGGGGCGTCGGCCGCGTCCGTGCGCTCCTGTGTGCCGCCCTCACCCGCGCTCGCCGGCACCCGGGCCTCGCCGCCCGCAGGGTCCGCCGCCGAGCCCACCGAGACCGGTCCGCCCTCGAAGCCACCGACGTGATCCGAGTAGCGCGCGCGATGCGAGTGACCTGGGTGGTCCGAGGGGACGGAGTGACCTGAGCCGCACGAATGACCCGAGTCGTCCGAGTGGCCAGAGAAGTCGGAGTAGTCGGAGTAGTCGGAGTGACTGGAGCGGCTGGAGTGGCTGAAGTGATCCGAGTGGCTCAAGCGGTCCATGTGATCCAAGTGGCCCATGTGATCGAGGTGGTCCATGCGCTGGACGCGAGGCGTACGGTCCGCGTGATCCGCACGCTCCGTCCGGCCCGCACGGTCCAGCCGACCCGTGCGATCCGCCTGCCCGGCACGATCCGGCCGACCCGCGCGACTTGTACGGTCTGCGCCATCCGCCGGGTTCACCGGGTCCGTCCGGCGAGAGTGATCCGTCCGGTCCGGCCGGTCGGCGTGATCCATGTGGCCCATACGACCCGCCGCCCGCCCCGTCCGATCCGCCCCGTCCATCCGATCCGCCTGATCCGCCTGATCCGCCCGGCGCATTCGACCCACCCGGTCCGCCCGATCAACGCGATCCACCTGAGCCGCTTGATCGACGCGATCCGCCCGAGTCTCCTGAGTCGCCCGAGTCGCCTGAGTCATGCGATCCGTCTGATCCATTCGATCTGCCCGATCCATGGAATCCGCCCGATCCGCGCACTCCATCTGATCCGTCTGACCCGTCCGATCCGTCTGGTCCGTCTGGTCCGTCTGACCCGTCTGGTGGTCCGTGTGGTCGTGGTCGGTGGCGGCGGTCATCCGGTCACCTCTCCTTCTGCAGTACGGACAGGGCGGCGATGAGTTCGGCCTGGGGTTCGGGGTGGACGTCCAGCGCGTCGAGCGGGGCGAGGCGGCGTTCTCGTTCGGCGTGCAGGACGCGGTCCACGTGCTCCGTGAGCAGCCGCCCGGCCCGGTCCCGCAGCCGCAGCGCACCGTGGGCTCCCAGCCGCTCCGCGAGCCGCTCCCCCGCCACCCGGGTCCGGCGCCCGCCGAGCAGCGCGGTGGCCACCAGCGCCGCGACCCCCTCCGCGTCCGGCGCGACGCTGCGGTCCAGCCCGCGCACCTCCTCCTCGGCGTACTCCTCCAGCTCCCGCCGCCAGCGCCGTACGGCGAGGCCGATGCGGTGTTCGGCGCTCTCCAGGGAGGGGTCGCGGTCGGCCAGCCCGGGGGCGTCGGAGGCGGGCTCGCGGCGCCAGGCGTCGTCGACGCGCTCGTCGGCGGCGGTGACGGCGCACAACAGCAGCGCGGCCAGGCTCTCCACCAGCGCGTCGAGGAGTTCGCCGGCGGCGCAGTCGAGGGGGAAGGAGCGCCAGCGCTTGAGGGCGTCGCCGGCGAGGACCGCGCCGCCGTTGAGGCGGCCGCGCACGCGCGCGTGCTCGCTGTCGTAGGCCCCGTCGACCGCGGAGGTCAGGCGCAGCGCGGCGGCGTACTGGGCGGCTGCGGCGCCGGCCAGCTCGGGCATGCGGGCCTTGAGGGAGTCCAGGACGCCGTGGGCGGTGCGGGCCAGGGTGTGGCGGCGGGCGCCGGGGTCCTGGGCCTGCTGGACGAGCCAGGCGCGCAGCTGGGCGACGGCGGTGGCGGGGAGCAGGCCGCCGCCCCAGGCGGACTCGGGCAGCTCGGGCACGGTGAACCGGGGCACGTCGCCGAGTCCGGCCTTGGTGAGGAGGGCGCCGTACTGCCGGGAGACCTCGGAGACGACCTGGTGGGGCACCCGGTCCAGGACGGTCACCAGGGTGGCGTCGTACTCCTTGGCGGTGCGCAGCAGGTGCCAGGGGATGGCGTCGGCGTAGCGCGCGGCCGTGGTGACCATCACCCAGATGTCGGCGGCGCACAGCAGCTCCGCGGCGAGGACGCGGTTGTCGACGACCAGGGAGTCGATGTCGGGGGCGTCGAGGAGGGCGAGGCCGCGCGGGAGGCTGTCGGCGGTCTCGACGCGCAGGACGCGCGTGGGGTTCTCGCCGGGCAGCAGGAGGTCGTCGGCGGGTTCCTGGTGCGGCACCCAGACGCGGGTGAGGTCGGGCAGCACCCGCATGCCGCTGAACCAGTGATGATCCTCCGGATGGCAGACGAGGACCGGGGTGCGGGTGGTCGGCCGCAGCACGCCCGCCTCGCTGACCCGACGGCCCACCAGGGAGTTCACGAGGGTCGATTTGCCGGCGCCGGTGGAGCCGCCCACGACGGCCAGAAGGGGCGCTTCGGGCGCTCTGAGGCGGGGCACCAGATAGTCGTCGAGCTGTGCGAGGAGTTCGTCGCGGTTGGCACGCGCGCGTGGAGCCCCCGCCAGGGGCAGCGGGAAGCGTGCGGCGGCGACACGGTCGCGCAGGGCGGAGAGTGTGTCGAGCAGCTGGGGCCGTACGTCCAAGGTCACCACATGTGAAGAATGCCCAATTTTAGGGGAATTCTGAAGCATATGGACATGCCTGCGCGCCGACGGAACACATCGGACGGAAGGGATGACTGGGACGGAGGCACAGTCCAGGCATAACGAGTGCACAACACCCGGTGCGTCGGGCGCCAAAAGCGGTGCACGATTCGTACCTGCCTGCGATTATCAGGACCGCTTCACCGAACCTCCACATCGAGCCACGGAGGCGAAGCAGCAGGGGCACGGATTCGTGAGCTCTATCCTTGTCCCCGGCAACGTGACGGACCGGCCCACACCGGGGCAGTACGCACGGAGCCAGCACGGCCGGCCCCCGTAGCTCAGTGGATAGAGCAGGCGCCTTCTAAGCGCTTGGCCGCAGGTTCGAGTCCTGCCGGGGGCGCCTCCACGCCGTTCGGCCGGCCGCTCCGGCATCCCGTGCACCCTCTTCCGCCCGCCGGACCGGCCCTCGCCGCGGCGGATGAAAATTCCTTGTGACAAGTTGTCCGGAAGCCACCCATGGCGCAAACGGAGCGCTTCAGTCCGCATTCTCGCAGCTCCGCGCCGTGACGGCCCCGCCCCACCGCCTCCGTGTCACGCAACGACGGTGCGCGTTGCTCTTGTTGGAGGTGCCCGGACGTCAATGCCGGGCCCTGGTGGTTTGGTTGACGGTGGTAGCATTCCGCCGTCTGCGACCTTGATCCACTTTGCTCAGGCCCTGCCCTGAAGTAGGTCTGCTCTCGCACCAGCATTCATGCAGTCCCTTGTGACAGGTTGCGGATCCTCGCGAGGTGTATCCGTCGACGCCTGCATGCCACGCGCCGGGAAAGGTTTCCATGACTCAAGACGTGCTTCTTTGGTGCCTGGTTGCGATAGCGGTGATAGCCACAGCCGCAGTCGTGGCACTCGTACTCCGCAGCAGAGGACTGGGGAGGAGGAAGAAGGAGACAGAAGCCGCGCTGGAGCAGCGGCTTCGCTACACCGAGGGTGAACTCGTCCGTGCCCAGGGCGAGTTGGCCAGGGTTCAGGGCGAACAGGACGGTGTCATCCGGGAGGCCGAGCAGGCCGCGGAGGAGAGCACCAAGGCGGTCCTCAAGGGCGCCGCCCGGTTCCTGCAGAGCCTCGCCGCCGAACAGACGGCACTGCTGGACGAGATCCAGCGCAAGTACGGCGGGCACGGCGTCCTCAGCGACCTGATGGACGTCAACCACGCCAACGCCCAGATGGCCCGCAAGGCCCAGGGCATCGCGGTCATGTGCGGCGCGCCGCTCGGCCGCCGCAACCAGCCGGCCAGCGTCTACGACGTGGTGCGCAGCGCCCAGAGCCAGATCCGCAACTTCCAGCGGATCGAGATCATGCAGCCGAGCGGCATCGCGCTGAAGGCCTCCGCCGTCGCGCCCGTCGCCCTGGCCATCGCCGAGCTGCTCGACAACGCCGCCAGCTTCTCCCAGGCGGACGCGCCGATCGAGGTGACGTTCCGCCGGGTCCAGGAGAACCTCTGCATCGTCATCGACGACGCCGGCGTCAGCATGAGCGACGAGGACCGGCAGCGGGCGACCGCACTGCTGGCCGGCGAGGAGATCCCGCGCCTGTCCCAGCTGGGCACCCAGCCGAAGTTCGGTTTCCCCGTCGTCGGTCTGATCGCCCGCCAGTACGGCTTCAAGGTGGATGTCACCGGCGTCTCCCGCTACGGCGGCGTCCGCGCCGTCGTCCTGCTGCCCGAGGAGCTGTGGACCATGGAGGAGACCCCGCCGCCGGCCACCGAGGCACCGGTGGCCAGCATCCGGCCCATCGAGGACCGCGAGCAGTCCGGTGCGCGCACGATGCACGGGCTGCCCAAGCGCGGCCAGCGCAAGTCCCCCATCGTCAGCGTGGCCGGCGGCAGCGGCTCCGGCGGGGAGCAGTCGCCCCGGAGAGGCTCGCGCGGCACCGGCGGCGGCCTGGGGGCGTTCCAGCGCGGCACTCTGACGGGCCGTGACCTCGACGCCCCGACGCCCGGAGGGTCCGACAACGCATGAGTACTGACATGTCGTGGATGGTCCAGGACATCGTGGACAACGTCCCCCGGGCCCGGCACGCCGTCGTGCTGTCCGCGGACGGCATCCCACGCGGGGCCACGGACAGCCTGACCGGCCAGGACGTGCGGACCATCTCCGCCGCCATGGCGGGGATGCAGTCGCTCAGCCGGGCCTCCGCGCACTTCGCCGGGTTCTCGCAGGAGCGGGCGTGGAACCAGACGGTCATCGAGTTCGCGCACGGCTGGGTGTTCCTGATCGGGGCCGGGCAGGGGGCCTACCTGGCCGCCGCCGCGGAGCCCGACGTCGACATGCAGCAGATCTCCTTCCGGATGCACCGGCTGGTCGCCAGGCTGGGCAACAACCTCGTCGCGCCGCCCCGGGTGAACGCGGCCGAGGCCGCCCGGGCCGCCGGTGAGGGCGGGGCGCGGGACCCGGAGGGCAGCGGCAGCGGGTTCGTGCTGCCGGAGCTGGACAAGGTGATCGACTCCGTGCACGGCGCCCGGCACGCCCTGCTGCTCGGGGCGGACGGTCTGCCGCGCGGCGCGAGCGCGGGGATCGGCCGGGACCTGGCGGACACCATCTCCGCCGCCATGACGGGCATCCACGCCTACAGCCGGGCGACCGCCCCGTTCGCGGGCGGGGTGCGGGACGACGAGTGGCGCCAGACGGTCATCGAGTTCCAGCACGGCTGGATCTTCCTGATCTCGGCGGGCGAGGGCGCCTTCCTCGCGGCGGCCGCGGAGCACGACTGTGACATCGAGGCGTTCAGCACGCGTCTGAGCGACGCGATACCCGCGCTCACGGCGGGCCGGGTGGGACAGGGCGGGAGGGTCGGCGATGCATGAGGAACCGGACGGCGAGCTGGAGCTCACGTCGGCATTAGTGCCGCTCTTCGTGATCGCGAAGGGACGTGCGCTGCCCGCGGCGAACGAGTACGAGCACACCACGCTCGTCACGGCCCAGGAGGGCGCCCCGGCGGCGGCGCGCACCCTGTCCCCGGAGGCCCGGACGGTCATGGACCTGATCGCCGACGGCTTCCTGTCCGTGGCCGAGGTGTCCGGCTACACCCGGCTGCCCCTGGGCATCGTGCGCATCCTGCTGGCGCAGATGGCCGAGGACGGCCTGATCTTCGTGAGAAATCCGGCGCCACGGGCCGAACGTGTCGACCGCGAACTGCTCACCGCCGTGCTCGACGGCCTGAAGACCCGATTCGGAGCGTAACCCCGTGTATCTGGATCCAGCCGTCTCCCGTTCCGTGAAGGTCCTCGTGGTGGGCCATTTCGGAGTCGGGAAGACCACCTGCATCGGCAGCATCTCCGAGATCGAGCCGCTGCAGACCGAGGAGGAGATCACCGAGGCCAGTGAGGGCTTCGACGACCTCTCCAACACCCCGGACAAGACCACCACGACCGTGGCGATGGACTTCGGGCGGCTGACCCTCAGCGACAGCCTGGTCCTCTACCTCTTCGGCACGCCGGGGCAGGAACGCTTCAAGGAGATGTGGGAGGGGCTGTCCCGGGGCGCCCTGGGCGCGCTGGTCCTGGTGGACCCCGAACGGCTGCACGAGAGCTTCCCCATCCTGGACCTGGTCGAGCAGTTCGGCCTGGCCTGCGCCATCGGAGTCAACCGCTTCGACGGCACCCCCGACTACCCGCTCGACGAGGTGCGCGAGGCGCTCAACCTGTCCGAGGACACCCCCATCGTCCACTGCGACGTCCGCGACCAGGACTCCTCGGCCCAGGCTCTCATCACCCTCGTGAAGCACCTCATGTCCATCATCGGCTAGGAGCCACGGTATGCATCAGCAATCCGACCCGACCGGGATACCGGCCGGTTGCCCCGCTCATGGCAACGTCCAGCTGTACGGGCCCGACTTCGGCTCCGATCCCGAGCGCCTGTACGACCGGCTGCGCTCGACGGGTCCGAGCGCCCCGGTCGACATCGCGCCGGACGTCGAGGTCGAGCTGGTGACCAGTTACGACGCGAGCCTGTACATCCTGCAGAACCCGTCCCTGTTCGTACGGGACTCGCGCCGCTGGAACGCGCTGAACGAGGGCCGGGTGCCCGCGGACAGCCCGGCCCTGCCGATGATGGGCTACCGGCCCAACGCGCTGTTCAGCGACGGCGCGGCGCACGCCCGGCTGCGGCAGGCGGTCACGGACAGCCTCGCCACCGTCGACCAGGTCCGGCTGGTCCGGCTGACCCAGCAGTCGGCCGACTACCTGATCAGCCGGTTCAGCTCCGAGCCGCTCGGCCAGGCCGAGCTGATGTCCGCCTACGCCCAGCCGCTGCCGCTGCTGGTCTTCAGCGACCTGTTCGGCTGCCCGCCCGAGCTCGGTGACCGGGTCATCGTCGGTATCAGCGGCATCTTCGAGGGCACCCCTGGTGCCGACGAGGTCCTGGGCGGCGCGCTCGCGGAGCTGATCGCCCTCAAACGGCGCCAGCCCGGCGAGGACCTCACCACCCGTCTGATGGTGCACTCGGCCCGGCTGACCGACGAGGAGGTGCTGCACCAGCTGGTGACCCTGCTCTCCGGCGGCACCGCGCCCCTGACCGGCGCGATCGGCACCAGCAGCGCGCTGTACCTCAGCGACGACTGGCCGACCGGTCTGCCGATCGAGGACGCGGTCGTCAAGACGCTGTGGAACTTCGCGCCGATCGCCAACTACGCGGGCCACTACCCCACCCAGGACGTCGAGCTGGGCGGCCGGACGCTGCGGGCGGGCGACCCGGTGCTGGTCTCCTTCGCGGCGGCCAACACCGACCCCAAGCTGACCGAGCACCGCGAGCAGCTCAGCGGCAAGGCGCACCTGGCGTTCGGGGCCGGCCCGCACGGCTGCCCGGCCAAGGACCCGGCGTTCATGATCGCGTCCACCGCCGTCGAGTCGCTGCTCAACCGGCTGCCCGACATCGAGATGCGCGTCCCGTTCAAGGAGCTCACCTGGGTGCCGTCGCCGTGGATGCGCTCCCTGGTGACCGTTCCGGTCCGGTTCACCCCGCGCGCCGTGCCGTCGGCCGCCGCCCGGGCCACGGCGTCCAGCGCCCCGCAGCCGGCCGCGTACACCGCCGGTGCGCAGTCGCCGTCGGCGCCCCGGCCGGCCCACGCCGCGCCGCGGACGGCGCCCAAGGGCGGGCTGTTCAGCCGGTTCCGCGCCTGGATGAATGGGGAGTGACGTAGGTAACCCTGTGAGAACGCAGGGTTATTGGATGCTTCAAACAACCCAGGGGTACGTATGGCGGCTGGCAGAAAGGAGCCGTCATCGTGGGAAGTGTCACGACTCAGTCCTCGGACCGTCGCGCCACCGTTTCCCTGTTCTCCCGTCTTCGGACGGCTGATGGGCAGGCCGATCCCTTCCCGTACTACGCAGAACTCCGGGCGCGGGGCGATGTGAGCCCCGCCCCCTGGGGCGGTTTCCTCGTGACCGGATTCAGTACCTGCGACCAGGTGCTGCGCAACGGCGCCTGGCTGGAACCGGACACGAAATGGCGCGAACGGCAGGGGGCGCGCACCCGCTGGAGCGCACCCTCCTCCCGGGAGATCAGCCGCACCCTGCCGGCGCTCAACCCCCCGGAGCACACCCGGGTGCGCCGGTCGGCAGGCAATTTCGACAGGTCCACCATCGAACAGATCGGCCGCCGGGTGAAACAGGTGGTCGACCGGCTCCTGGGCACGCTGCGCGAGCGGGTGCACGAGGGGGAGGCGGACTTCAACGCCCTGGTGGGCGAGGAGCTTCCGGTCGCCACCATCGGCGACTGGCTCGGGCTGCCCCGCGCGGACTGGCCCCGGCTGCGCGAGCTGACCCACGACCAGGTCTTCACCCAGGAACTGCTGCCCAACGCGAGCCAGCTGGCCCGGTCGGACGCGGCCATGGCCGAGCTGCGGGCCTATTTCCTGAACCTGGTACGCGAACGGCGTGCCCGTCCGGGCGAGGATCCGGTGTCCCGGTGGATACGCACCTGGGACGAGCTGGAGCCGGACCGGGACAAGGCCGACGAGGCCGTCTACTTCCTGGCCCTGTTCGTCCTGCTGGCGGCGCTGGAGACGACCGCCACCCTCCTGTCGACCATGGTGCTGCGCCTGGTCGAGGACCCCGGCCGCTGGACCATGCTGGCCGAGGACCCCGACCTGGTGCCGGCGTTCGTGGAGGAGACCCTGCGCCACGACGCCCCCACCCATGTGATCAGCCGGGTGGCCGGCCAGGACATCGTGCTGGGGGACGCCGAGGTCAGGCAGGGGGAGATGGTCCACCTCATGGTGGGCGCCGCCCACCGGGACCCCGCCCGGTTCGACGACCCGGACACCTTCGACCCCCGCCGCAAGCCCGCCCACCTCGCGTTCAGCGGAGGCATCCACTACTGCCTCGGGGCGCCGCTGGCCCGGCTGGAAGCCCAGACCCTGCTCCGTGAAATGATCACCCGGCTACCGCGGCTGGCCCTGGTCCGCCGGCCCGCCCGGGCACCCCGGGTGGCTTTCAGACGCCTGCTCAACCTGGATGTCGCACTGTCATGAACCTGCCGATAGCGGACCCGGGCGCGCCCGCCGTCCCGCCACCGCCCGCGCCCTCCCCCGACCCGCTGGGCCTCTCGCTGGACGGCCCCGTCCTGCATGTCCGGCTCAACCCCTCCGCCGACCGGGACGACACGCTCGGCACCGCCGTCCTGGACGAGCTGATCGCCGTCCTCGACAACCTCCACGACCAGCCCGACATCCGCATCCTGGTGCTCTCCTCCCTGGGCGACGACTTCTGCCTGGGGGCCGACCGCCGGGAGTACCAGGAGGCCCTGGCCGCCGACCCGACCGGCACCGTGCTGCGCCGCGTCGCGGACAAGGCCCACCGGCTGTGCCAGGCCCTGGAGAACACCCACGTCGTCACCGTCGCCCGGCTGCACGGCAAGGTCGTGGGCGCCGGACTCGCCCTCGCCGCCTACTGCGACCTGCGGGCCGGCGCGGACACCAGCCGCTTCCGCATGCCGGAGGTCGGCCTCGGACTCGCCCCCGCCTGGGGCGGCGCCATGGGCCGGCTGATCGCCGAGGCGGGCGCGGCGAGGATGCGTGAACTCATGCTCACCTGCGACGTCTTCGACGCGCACACCGCGCACGGGCTCGGCCTCCTGCACAAGGTCGCGCCGCTGGACCGGCTGGACGACGCCGTCACGGCCTGGACGAAACCGCTGGCCCGGCGCTCCCCCGAGGCGCTGGTCCTGACCAAACGCATGCTCACCGGCTACGCCAAAGCCGCCCGCACGGCCGACATCGCCCTCCTCGACGCCCATCTGCTGGCCGGCCGCCTGAACCACGGCTGACCTGCCGACCGCACGGAAACGCGGGCCCCTCGACGAGGAGGAGCCCGCGTTCCGCGCGTCCGGGGTCAGTGCCCGGGGACGGCGGCACCCGCGGCCGCCGGAGCCAGGAGCTTCAGCATCAGGTCCCGCAGTTCGTCCGCGCCACCGGGGCCGAGCATGACGTCGATGTCCGCGGCGAGTTCCGCGACGGCGCGTGCCACGACACCCAGCCGCTCGCGGCCCGTGCCGGTGAGTTCGAGGGCGTAGCGCCGCCGGTCGTGCGGATCGCGGCCCCTGCGGACGAGCCCCGGCTCCTCCAGCTCGTCGACCAGCTGGGAGACCGCGGGCCCGGTGACGGCGAGGAGTTCGGCGAGCCGCTGCTGGGTGACGGGCCCCAGGGTGTCGAGCGCGGACAGCGGGCCGTAGTGGCGCACCCGCAGGCCGGTGCCGGCCAGCTTGGCGTCCCCGTACCTGCGCACCCGCTGAGCGGCCTGCGCGACCAGGTACTCGGTGCCCTGCACGAGCGGCTGCGCCGGCTCGGGCAGCAGCCGGGCCAGCAACTCGTCGAACCGCGCGGTCTCCCGCGCGGTGAGTACGGCGGTGAGCCGGGCGTCCCGCTCGGCGACGGCCCCGCGGCTGGCCTCCACGGCCTCGCGGCCGCCGTCGGTCAGGGAGAGCACGTACTGGCGTCGGTTGTCGGGATTGCGGGTGCGCCGGACCTCACCGCGGGCCTCCAGCCGGTCGATGACCCCGACCATGACGGTGCGGTTGATGCCGAGCCGCTCGGCGAGGTCGAGCTGGGACTGCCAGTCGCGGCCGGTGAGCGCGTCGAGGACCAGGAAGTCGCGGGAGTCCTTGCCGTCGCCGTCGCCGGTGGCGGAGAACAGGGCGTACACCCGGCGCAGGAGGTAGCCGACGAAACCGGTGAGGGCCGCCGGGAGGACGCCGGGCACCTCGGCGGTCTCCTCGGCCCGGGTCACCGCGCCGGGCTCCGGCTCCGCATCGTCGTCACGCCGCACGACAGCACCTCCCGCTCGAACGCCCCGATCATATCGGCGGCCCCGCGAGCGGCCGGGTGCCGAGGGACCGCGGGGCGGCCGGCGCCGCTCAGCGGGCGCGGGGCGGGAACGGAGCCCTGGGGGTCCAGATGTCGAGGTCCTCGTAGGCGTCGCGCCAGTCGTTCTCGTAGGCGGTGCGCAGCGGCTCGGGCATCGAGGCGATGACGCGGGCGGCCCGCGCGGCGTCGGCGCCGTCGAGCAGCCAGGGCAGGTAGCGGGCGGCGTCGCCGATCAGGCGGGTGCGCTGTTCGGCGGCGAAGTCCTGCCACTGCCGCGGGGAGAGGGTGAGGTCGATCAGCTCCAGCGCGTCCCGCTCCTCGTGGCCGAGGTGGCCGCCGAGCCGTGCGCGCAGGGTGTCGGTCAGCCCGCCGAGGCGTTCGGGGCCGGCGTCCCGGTCGGCGAGGGCCGCGTCGATGTCGGCGAGCAGCGGGCCGATGACCCCGTGCTCGGCCTCCATGTCGGCGAGCAGGGCGAGTTCGGCGTCCCGGCCGGCCAGAGCCGCCTGCATCACCGGCCAGATCCGCACGTCCTCGGAGGTGTGGTGGACGGTCAGGAACTTCTTGAACAGCTCCCAGCCGACCGCGGTGGCCAGCACGTGCCGGGGGTCGTCGTCGACCCGTGCGGTGATCCGGGCGATGCGCTCCAGCTCCCGCCGCAGCGCGTCGTGGATCGCGAACATCATCGTCATGTCGAGGTTCCTGAACTCCTGGCTCATCGCTGTCTCCCTCGCTCGGCGCCGTACCGGGACAGTATCGTCAACTTGCTTATCCATCAATGGTCCAACTAACAACAAGCCAATCATCAGGACCTGATCCGATCCATGGGTCATGATCTTGTCGGCCGGTACTGTGAGGCCATGCGTCTTCGGTGTGCGGTGCTCGACGATTACCAAGGGGTGGCCCGGGAGTTCGGGGACTGGGCGTCCCTTCCCGCCGAGGTCGAGGTGGTCTCCCTGCGGGAGCATCTCGGCGGTGAGGACGAACTCGCCGCCGCGCTCGCCGACTTCGACGTCGTCGTCACCCTGCGCGAGCGGGTCGCCTTCCCCGCCTCGCTGCTCGGCCGGCTGCCGCGGCTGCGGCTGCTCGTCGCGTCCGGCATGCGCAACAGCGTCATCGACTACGCGGCCGCCGAGGCCAACGGCGTCACGGTCTGCGGTACGGAGAGCGCCTCGACGCCCCCGGTGGAGCTGACCTGGGCGCTGCTGCTGGGGCTGGCGCGCGGGATCGTCGAGGAGTCCGCCGCGCTGCGGACCGGCGGCCCCTGGCAGTCCACCGTCGGCGCCGATCTGCACGGACGCCGGCTCGGACTGCTCGGGCTCGGGAAGATCGGCGGCAGGGTCGCGCAGGTCGGGCTCGCGTTCGGGATGCGGGTGAGCGCGTGGAGCCGGAACCTCACCGCGGAACGCGCCGCCGAGGTCGGCGTCGAACTCGCGCCGGACAAGGAGACGCTGCTCTCCTCCTGCGACTTCGTCTCGGTCCACCTGGCGCTGGGCGACCGCACCCGGGGGCTGCTGGGCGCCGCCGAACTCGCCCTCCTCAAGCCCACCGCCTACCTGGTCAACACCTCGCGCGCCGCCATCGTCGACCAGGACGCGCTGCTCGCCGCGCTGCGCGAGGGCCGGATCGCCGGGGCCGGTGTCGACGTCTTCGACATCGAGCCGCTGCCCGCCGACCACCCGATGCGCACCGCCCCCCGGCTGCTCGCCACCCCGCACCTCGGCTATGTCTCCTACGCCAACTACACGACGTACTACGGCCAGGCGGTCGAAGCCGTCCGGGGCCACCTGGCGGGTTCCCCGGTACGACGGCTGCCCTGATCCCGGCCCTTGGGGTGATCGTCCGGCAAACGGCGTGACCAGGTGCAGGTGGCGGCGTTGAACGGGGAGTGCGGCGGCTGGTCCTGTCGCCGCGCTCCCCGAGCAACAAGGCAACAAGAAGGAGAACGTGATGTCTCGCATCGCGAAGGCCGCCGTCGTAGCCCTCGGCACCGGCGCCGTGGTGATCGGCGGGGCCGGCCTGGCCCTGGCCGACGCGGGCGCCAACGGCGAGGCCGTCGGCTCGCCCGGCGTGGTGTCCGGCAACGCGGCCCAGGTCCCGGTCAACATCCCGGTCAACCTGTGCGGCGACACCGTCGACGTGGTCGGCCTGCTGAACCCGGCGTTCGGCGACACCTGCGCCAACCAGGGCCACCTCGGCAGGGGCGGCGGCGACAACGGCGGCTACGGCTACTGAGCCACGCTCACGCAAGAGCCCCGGCGCCCTGGGCGGCCGGGGCTCTTGCCGTCCGCGAACCCGGATCAGGCGTAGCCGGGCAGGCGTAGCCGGGCAGGCGTGTCTGACCCGGCCTGCCCGATCCGGTCCGCCCGATCCTGCGTGCCCGGTCAGGCGTACCGGTAGATCCGGCTCACGTCCTCCAGCGACTCCGGGGTGACGTCCCACGGCGGCAGTTTCCCGCGGCGCGCGACGACCCGGTCGTGCTGCGGGTCGCCGGGGCCGGGCGGTGCGGCCGGCAGATAGCGCTGCCCTCGGTGCCGGGCCTTCCAGCGCTCCCACTGGAGGTCGATGAAGGCGTGGTGGAACCAGAAGACGGGGTCGTTGACGGAGGCCCCGCCGAGCATCGCCCCGCCGACCCAGCGGTGCACCCGGTTGTGGTTGTGCCAGGACGTGCTGCCGCCGCCGGTCCCCCAGCCCTCCAGCTTGTTGCGGAAGCCCCGGGTGACGGTCGAGTCCCACGGGGAGACGTCGTACGCCGGGTCGGCCAGCGCCCAGTCCAGCTCGGCCCTGGTGGGCAGGTCGAAGGGGGCGCGGGCGCGGCCCAGGTCCCGGGCGAGGAACTCGCCGTCGGTGATGCCCTCCCTGATGGTCCAGTGCCCCGCCGAGTAGGCGAACGGCCCGGTCATCACCTGCTGGTCACGGGCCCGGCCGTTCCCACCGAGCAGGTCGTTCGTCCACGGCACACCGGATGCCGCGCGGTCCCGGGTCCAGTCCCAGTACGGCACGGTCACCGAGGAGTCCACCCGGCGCAGGGCGCGCTCCAGCTCCAGCAGGAAGCGGCGGTGCCAGGGCAGGAAGGAGGGCGCCATGTGGGCGGAGCGCAGCCCGCCCTCGCCGTCGGGGGTGTAGTAGTCGATGTGCGTCCGCACGAACGCGTCGTACTCGCCCCGCCGTTTGACCTCCAGGAAGGCCGTCACCAGCCGCCTGCGCTCGGTGGCGGTCAGCTTCGCGGCGTCCTTACGCACGTACGCCATGGTCACCCCCCGTGTGCGCGTGGTGTCCGCCCATCGGCCCCGGGGCGAGCTCGCGCAGCCGCTGCCCGGGTCCGATCTGGTCGACGGCCGCCCGGGTCGCCGCCAGCGGCGTCGGGTACGAGTCGTAGTGGTCGACCATGCTCAGCCAGGTGCCGTCGGCCCGGCGCATCAGGTGCAGCGGACGGCCGTCCACGGTGACCTGCCACTCGCCGCGGCCGGTGCCGACGGCCCGGCCCGTCGCCGGCACCAGGACACCGTGGATGCGGCGGCCGCGGTAGGTCTCGTCGAAGGAGGTGCCCGGCGGGCCGTCCGCCGGGGGCACCGGGCGGGAGGCGGCGACGACGGGGGCGAGCGCCAGGGCGGCCGCGGCGGCGAACAGCCCCCGCGTCACCTCGCGCCGCGTCGGTCTGCCCGTCCCGGCTCTGCCCGGCTGCCCGGCTCCCGGCTCCGCGCCCACCGCCACACCACCGACTCCGACGACCATGCTCACTCCTCGTACGGTTCACCGACAACTGTCGTTACGGGTAACCGTCCGAGGGGCCGCCCGGTCACCGCCGCGCCGCCATCCGATGCACGGACGGCTCGAAAGAGCCGCGCGGGACGAGGAGTTGAGACGGGGTTACAGGCCGGGGCCGACGCCCAGGTCGCCGCCGGCGACGGTCTGGAGGACCGGGGCGAGCACGCCGGCCTGGGGCGGCTTCAGGTCCGGCAGGCCGAAGTTCCGCGGGTTGGGCGCGGTCAGCGGGGCGTCCACCGCCAGGCCGGGGGCGAGGGTGCGCAGGCCGGAGGCGGGGGCGTGGACGCCGACGTGGTCGAAGTCGTCACCGAGGAGGTGCGGGAGCGGGGCGCTCAGGTCGAGGCCGGGCAGTGCGCCGCTGAACGGGAGCTGCGGCAGGGCGCGGTCCGGGAGGAGCCGTCCCTCGACGTAGCGCGGACCTTCGGGGGCGCCGGGGGTGAGCAGCGGCAGCTCCATCCCGAGCCTGGGCACCTCCATGTTGAGGGACTTCGAGACGCCGTCCAGAGGCACGGGCACGGGGACCGTGCCGGCCGCGGCGGCGGGGGCGGCGGCGGCACCGCCCACGGCCGCCGCTGCGGCCGCGACGCCCGTGACGACGGCGGCAAGGGTTCCTCGGGTGGTCGGCTTCATCTCAGGTACGGGCCCTTTCAGGATGCGGGGGAGCGAGGTCCGTACCGGGTAACGAGCCGGAAAACGGCATCAGTTCACAATTCGCCCGGGTGCAGCAATAGTCGGCTGTTCAGCTCGTCCAGAAGTCCCACCACCGGGTCAGGACCAGCATGCCGACGACACCGATGTGCAGCAGCGGCGGCACCCAGGCGAACTCGGCGAGGAACCCCCGCAGCCATCCGGGCGCGGGCAGGAACCGGTGGCGTACGACGTGGGAGGTGACGTACCAGAACAGGACGATGGCGGCGGCCCAGGCCAGGCAGCACCACAGGCAGAGCGCGTTGATCCGGTACAGCGACTGGAACTGGAGCCAGGACACGAAGCCGACGCCGAACGCGCAGCCCGCGTCGAAGGTCAGCCAGTACCAGCCGGGGAAGCGGGCGCCGGCCAGCAGGCTCGTGCCGACGCAGATCACGACGGCGTAGGCGACCAGCCCCAGCATCGGGTTGGGGAACCCGAAGGCCGAGGCCTGCTCGCTCTTCATCACGCTGCCGCAG
Source organism: Streptomyces sp. NPDC104367 (assembly GCF_055583825.1). Lineage (NCBI taxonomy): Bacteria > Bacillati > Actinomycetota > Actinomycetes > Kitasatosporales > Streptomycetaceae > Streptomyces > Streptomyces sp. NPDC104367. The sequence continues at coordinate 22,189 of NZ_JBVJND010000041.1, forward strand.
GACACCACCGGGTTCAGGCTGCATCCGGGGACGAAGTTCGGGTTCTCCAGCAGCTTGAACTTGTCGAGGGTGATGACCCAGGAGGCCAGCAGTCCGGCCGCCCCGGCGGCCACCGTCAGCAGCGCGAACCCCCGGCCGGAGCCCGCCGTCCGGTTCATCAGCCGCGCAGGCTGCGGGCCGGCAGCACGACGTGCGCGGCGGCCGCGAGGGTCTCGTCGGCACCGGCGAAGGCGGCGAGCGCCTCCGGGGCGACGGGCTTGCCGGGCTCGCCCTCGGGCCACGGGCGGGTGGTGAACACCAGGTAGGCGTAGCCGCGTTCGGCGACCGCGGCGAGCCACTCCGGGGGCGCGGGGCACTGGGCGTTGAGCGGTGCCAGGTTGAGGACGGCCTGGCCGGCCTCGACGAGCAGGGTGACGGGCAGGCTGGGCCGGGCGGTGCCGTCGACGACGTCGCCGCCGACGGGCAGTCCGTTGTTCCCCAGCAGCGCCTCGATGGCGGCCGCGGTGGCCTCCGGGCCGCCCGCGGCGTCCCCGAGGGAGTAGGCCAGCAGGTAGGGCATGTCGGAGCCGTCGGGGGCCTCGCCGCTCCAGGCCAGCACGACGAGGGTGCCGAGGTCGGCGGCGCGGAAGGGGCGGGTTGCGCTTGGGGTTGAGGTCACCGCGCGACCCTATCGACGGGCCGTGGGGCGGCCGGGCGTCCCGTCACCCGACCGGCGGATACCGAAGGGGGCCGCCACACGAACGAGGGACGCCTCTCGACGTCCCTCGAACGGTCCCCGACGTGCCGCCTCAGCTCTGCAGGGGCAGGCCGCCCAGCAGCGGGTTGTGCTGGTTGAGGGAGCCGGCCGCGCCCTTGACGGTGCTGAGCACGGAGTCCTTGTTCTCGGTGTCGAGGGCGTTCGACTGGTGCCGCAGGGGCAGCGCCTCTTCCACGGGGATCGGGCCCTTGGTGAGCGTGTTCACGGCGCCGTTGAGACTGCTCGGCGTGAGGTCGGCGGTGCTGTAGGCGAACGCGGGCGCGGCGACGCCGGCGAGGGCCACGGATCCGGCGACGACGACGGCGGCCTTCAGGGACTTCATCGTGTTCCTTTCTTCGGCGACTTTCGGCAACGCAAGCCACCGGGGGGATGCGGACGCCGTGTCCAACGACGCGCCCGGCCGACCGGAAACCCCGTGCTCACAAGACATATGAGATCCCCCGGCGTCCGCCGGGAACGCAGCCGGCCGTCCACCCGCGAGGCGCGCGGGCGGACGGCCGGCCGAAGGGAACGTGCGGCTGCGTCAGTCGCTGACGCAGGTGTTGCCGAACCCGGGGTTCAGCAGGCCGATCACGTCGATCGTGTCACCGCAGACGTTGACCGGAACGTGGACCGGAACCTCGATCACGTTGCCCGACAGAACGCCCGGGGAGTGGGCGGCGGCGCCGTTCGCACCGCTGTCGGCGGCGGCCACACCGGCGGCGCCGGCGACGGCCGCGACGGCGGCGGTGGACAGGACCAGGCCCTTCGCGATACGCGACATGGGGAAGTGCTCCTTGGAGATCGAAACAAACATCCGGGCGGGATGCCCAGCGCTGTGTCAACGCGTGGCGTCCGCTCGGGTTGTGCCGCCAAAGGAGTGATCCGAGGAGTAAATCCCGGAAACGCACTGCCGGAAGGCCTTCCTCAGCATTCCGACGCATTCGCTCCCCTTCCCTTCCCCTTCCCTTCCCTCCCCCGTCTCCCCGTCTCCCCGTCTCCCCTCCTCACGGAAGGGCGAAGCCGGTCGCGCGCAGCCCCCGGTTCGGCCGAACGGGCTACGCGTGCCGCGTGGCGCCGGCGGCCGGGTGGGACCGGTGGTCTACAACGGCGACCGGGGCAACCCGGGCGACCCGCTCACGTACGCCACCGCCGGCCGTGTCCCCACGGCTCCGCGCGACTTCGCCGATCCGGCCGACGACGTACTCCACTCCACGACCAACGACCCAGGTGCGCCGAGCGCCCGGCGTGAACCGGCGTACGCCAACGCGCTCGGCCAGGACTCGGATGTGTTCGATCTCGGCACCGGTCTCGCCGACGGTGGTGACCAGCCGACGTTCCGGCTCGTTTCCCAGCCCGACGCGGCCTGGGCGGGCGTTCTCCTCGCCGCCGTGGACGCGCAGCAGTACGGCGCGTTCCCGCCCGCAGTCCCGAGCGCCCCCGTGAGCTAGGAAACCGCGCATGCACAGATCACCGACCGGCCCCCGACCACGGGTCCTCCACCTGGCACAACCCGTCGAGGGCGGGGTGGCCAGGGTCGTGCTGGACCTGACGAAGGCCCAGCTCGCGGCCGGTCTGCGGGTCACGGTGGCCTGCCCGGGCGGTGAACTCGCCGAGGGCGCGCGGGAACTGGGCGCCGAGGTACGCGGGTGGCGGGCCGGCCGCTCCCCCGGGCCCGCGCTCCCCGACGAGGTACGACGGCTCGGACGGCTGGTCGAAGAGGTACGGCCCGAACTGGTGCACGCACACAGTGCCAAGGCGGGCCTCGCCGGACGGCTCGCCGTGCGCGGCCGGATCCCGACCGTGTTCCAGCCGCACGCCTGGTCCTTCGAGGCCGTCGGCGGCGCCACCGCCCAGCTGGCCCTGCGGTGGGAGCGCCGGGGCGCACGCTGGGCCCACCGGGTGGTGTGCGTCAGCGAGGCGGAGCGCGCGACCGGCGTACGCGCCGGCGTCCGCGCTCGGTACGCCGTCGTCCCGAACGGCATCGACACCGAGCGCTTCGCCCCGGACGGACGGCCCCCGAAGACGCGGGCCCCGCTGGTGGTCTGCGTCGGGCGGCTGTGCCGGCAGAAGGGCCAGGACGTGCTGCTGCGCGCCTGGCCCGGGGTGCTGCGGCGGGTGCCGGACGCCCGGCTGGTCCTCGTCGGCGACGGCCCCGACCGGGACGCGCTGCGCCGGCTCGCCCCCGCCCGCGTCGAGTTCGCCGGCGCCGTCACCGACGTCGTCCCCTGGTACCGGGCCGCCGACCTGGTGGTCCTGCCCTCGCGCTGGGAGGGCATGGCACTGGCCCCGCTGGAGGCGATGGCCTGCGGCCGGCCGGTGCTGCTCACCGACGTCGACGGGGCCCGCGAGAGCCTGCCGCCCACGCACACCGGCCGCTGCCTGGTCCCGCCCGGGCGGCCCGGCACACTGGCCGGCGCCGTGGCCGGGCTGCTGCTCGACCCGGGGCTGCGCGCGTCGCTCGGCGACCGGGGGCGCCGGCACGTCCAGTCCACGCACGATGTGCGGCGCACGGCGGAGGCGGTCGCGGGGCTGTACCGCGAACTCCTCGGCGGCCGGCCGCTCGTGCCCTCCGAGTGCAGGGAGTCCATCCACTCGTGACCGCGGAAAGCACCGTCCCCTCCCCCGGCACGTCCCCCGGCGCGCAGCCGCGGGACCACGGATACTCGCCCGTCTCGGTCCTGCCGGCCCGCCCCGCCGGAGGCTTCCGGTTCCCGCTGCGCCGGCCGCCCGCGCGGCCCGCCTCCCCCGTGCCGCTGCTCGCCGCCGACCTGTGCGCCGCGCTGCTCGGCGCGGCCGCGCTCGACGAGGCCCTACGCCGGCCGATCCTGGTCGGCCTGCTGGTGTCCGGGGCGATACTGCTGCGCCCGCCGGCCGCCCGGCGGGTGCGGGGCGTCCTGGACGAACTGCCCGCCGTCCACGGCCGGATCGCGGTGGTCTGGCTGGGCGTCGCCGCCGCCGTCGCGGCCTGGAACCCGGACCGCGCGCTGTCCGCGCGGGTCCTGCTGCTGGGCTTCGCCCTGCACGCGGCGGCGGCCGCCGCGGGCCGCGGCCTGGTGCACTGGCGCCGCCGCCGCGACCTGCTCCGCCGGCCGCGCGCCGCGCTGGTCGTCGGCCCCGCCGCCACCGCCCAGCGGGTCGCCGCCGCGGTGCTGCGCCACCCGGGCTGCGGAGTGCGCCCGGTCGGCGTGGTCGCCGAGCACCCCGAGGGCCACGAGGGGCTGCCGGTGCTGACCAGCGGCCAGCAGGTCGAGCGGGCCCTCATCCAGAACGGCGTCCGCACCGTCCTCACCGTCCACCCCGGCGTCCGCACCGAACAGGGCCCGCTGCTGCGGGCGTTGGCCGAGTCGGGCTGCGCGGTGTGGGAGGTCGACGCGGACTCGCCGGCGTACGAGATGCGCGAGCAGCTCGCCGGGTTCTCCTGCCGCCGGCTGGAGCTGGGCGCGCGGCGGCGCGGCAGCGTCGGCAAACGGGTCCTCGACATCGTCGTGTCCGGGACCGCGCTGGTCCTGGTCAGCCCGCTGCTGCTGGTGTGCGCGGTGGTGCTGCGCGTCACCGACGGGCCGGGGGTCGTCTTCCGGCAGGAGCGCATCGGCAAGGGCGGCCGCCCCTTCACGCTGCTCAAGCTGCGCACCCACCGCCCGGTCGACGCGCACGAGGCCGCCACCCGGTGGAGCGTCGCCGGCGAGGTCCGGATGAGCCGCTTCTGCCGCTTCCTGCGCCAGACCTCCCTCGACGAGCTGCTCCAGCTGTGGAACGTGCTGTGGGGCGACATGAGCCTGGTCGGCCCGCGCCCCGAACGGCCCTTCTTCGTCGGCCAGTTCAGCCAGACCTACCCGGGCTACGCGGCCCGTCACCGGATGCGGACCGGGCTCACCGGGCTCGCCCAGGTCAACGGGCTGCGCGGCGACACCTCCATCGAGGACCGGGCCCGCTTCGACAACGCCTACATCGACGACTGGTCGCTGTGGCAGGACGTCTGCATCCTGCTGCGCACCGCGGCCGCGCTCGTGCGCTCGACGGGGAGCTGACGATGAGCTTCGCACTCTCGCAGGTCAGGTCCCTGCGGCTGCCGCCGGTGCTGGCCGTGATCGCGGTGCCCGCGGTCCTCGCGCTGCCGCTCGCAGGCGGCGGGGAGGGCGGGGCGGGACCGGCGGACGCGGTGTCCGCGCTGGTGGTGCTCTACTGCGCGGTGCGGGTGCTGCGGGAGCGGCGCCGGCCGCTGTCGCCGACGGCCGCGGTGGTGCTGGGCGCGCCGGTGCTCGGGCTGGCGCTCGCCGCGATGGGCGCGTCCTCGCCGGGGGCCGGGCTGACCGGGCTCGGCCGCTACCTCCAGGTGTTCGTGCTGGTCCCCGCCGCCGTACTGCTGCTGATCCGGGACCGGGCCGATTTCCGGCTGCTGGCCTGGTCGTTCGTGGGCATCGCCGGCTGGGAGGGCGCGGTCGGCGTGCACCAGTACCTCACCGGGACCGGCGCGTCGTACCAGGGCGAGGAGATCCGCGCGGTCGGCACCTTCGGGCCGCAGGACGTGATGGGCATGGCGACGGTGGTCTCCTTCGGCCTGGTCTGCGCGCTCGGACTGGCGCTGGGGCGCGCGCCGGTACGGCAGCGGGTGGCCGCGGCCGGGTGCGCGCTCGCGCTGCTGCTGCCGCTGGCCGTGTCCTTCAGCCGCGGCGCCTGGATCGCGACCGCGCTGACCTGCGCAGTGCAGCTGGTCCTCGCCGGGCTGCGGCAGGCGCTCAGGGTGGTGGCGGTCGCGGTCGCGGCCGGTGTGGTGCTGGTGGGGGGCTTCGGCGTCGGTACGGCGATGCTCCAGGAGCGGCTCAGCAGCATCGGGCAGGTCGCCGACGCGCCGGACCAGTCGGTGGTCGACCGGTACACGCTGTGGTCGGCGGCGACCGGGATGTGGCGCGAACACCCGCTCACGGGCGTCGGGTTGAAGAGGTTCCCGGAGTACCGGGACGGCTACGCGTCGCTGGCGCTGTCCTCCGGGAGCGACACCGAGGGGGCGGGGTCCGCGTTCCGCAGGCAGCCGCTGCTGTCGCCGCACAACATGTACCTGCTGGTGCTGAGCGAGCAGGGGCTGATCGGGCTGCTCGCCCTGGCGGGCAGCTGGCTGGCGCTGCTGGTGCGCGGGCTGCGCGGGTGGTGGCGGGTCCGGGGCGGTACGGGTCTCGACTGCGCCCTGGTGGCGTGCGGGCTGCTGGTCTGGCAGCTCGTGGACTTCGCGTACGCGGACATCGGGGGGCCCTCGACGGTGCTCACAGCGGTGGTCTTCGGGGTGGTCGCGTGGTGGGCGCTGGCGGGGGCGGAGGCCACGGCGCCATGACCGTGCCACCGGGCGTACGAGGTCCCCAGGGCCCCGAAGCCGACGACGACCCCCGCACCACAGAGCCGCGCACAGCACAGCCCCCCGCCCCCGAGCATCCACCCACCACCCCCGGACAAGCGGTTCCCGGCCCCCGGCCGGGGGGCCCCGGCGTCGAGAGCGGGGCGCCGCCGCACGGGTTCCTCGCCAAGGCCGCCCTCGTCACCGCCGCCCTCTCGGTCGCCGGTGCGCTCCTCGGGCTGATCCGGGACCAGTCCCTCGCCCGGCTCTTCGGGGCCGGCCGGGACACCGACGCGTTCCTCGTGGCGTGGACGGTCCCGGAGTTCGCCGCCACCCTGCTCATCGAGGACGGGCTGGCCTTCGCGCTGGTCCCCGCGTTCAGCGTGGCCCTCGCCCGCAGGGCCCGGGGCGCGCCCGGGGACCCCGTGCGCGCCCTCGTCGCCGGGACCCTGCCCAAACTGGCGTTCGCCTTCACGGGCGCCGGCGCGCTGCTCGCCGTCGCCGCGCCGCAGTTCGTCGAGGCGCTGGCGCCCGGGCTGCGCGACCCCGGGCTCGCCGTCGGCTGCACCCGGCTCACCGCGACCTGTGTGCTGACCTTCGGCCTGGCCGGGTACTGCAGCGCCGCGCTCCGCGCCCACCGGCGGTTCCTCGCCCCGGCCGCGATCTACGTCGCCTACAACGCCGGCATCATCACGGCGATGTTCGCCCTCGGCGGCCGCTGGGGCGTGCGCTCGGCCGCGTTCGGGGTGGCGGTCGGCGGCGCCCTGATGGTCGCGGTCCAGGTCCCTTCGCTGGTACGGCAGTTGCGGCGCAGGCCGCAGCCCCGGGAGGACGCCGGCGCGGGCGAGGCGCGCCCCCTGGACGTCGTGCTGATGGCCACCGTGCTGCTGTTCGCGCTGTGCCGGCAGTCGCAGGTGCTGATCGAGCGGTTCCTCGCCTCGCACCTGCCCTCGGGGGCGATCTCGCACCTCAACTACGCGCAGAAGGTCGCGCAGATCCCGATGACGATGTCGCTGATGCTGTGCACCGTCACCTTTCCGGTGGTGGCCCGGGCGCTGGCCGAGGGCGACACCGAACGGGCCCGGCGCCGGGTGGAGCGGGACCTCTCGATAGCCGCGAGCGTGGTGCTGCTCGGTACGGCCGTGGTCGTGGCCTGCGCACCGCAACTCATCCACCTGCTGTTCCAGCGCGGGGCGTTCACCGCGGCGGACACCGCCGCCACCGCCGGGGTGATGCGGGTGTACGCGCTCGGGCTGCTCGGGCAGACCCTGGTCGGCGTGCTGGTCCGCTCCTACTTCTCGGCCGGCCGCGCGACCTGGTACCCGGTCGCCGCCATGGTCGCCGGGATCGTGGTGACCTCCTGGATCGGCGCCCTGGCGGTCGGCCGCCACGGCGTGACCGGCATCGCCGCCGCCAACGCCGCCGGCATCAGCGTGACCGCCGTGCTCCTGCTGTGCGGCACGGGCCCGCGCAGCGTCCCGATCCGCACCCGGCGGGTGCTCGTGGAGCTGAGCCGGCCGGTGCGGGCCGCCGTCGTCGCGGGGGTCGTCGGCACGTTCGCCGCGGGGCGCCCGGCACAACCGCTGAACGGTCTGCTGGCCGGGGGCTCGACCGTGACCGTCGTCTTCGTCCTGCTCGGCTGGGCCCTGGACGCCCAGGGTTTCGCCCCCGCTCTCCGTTCCGTAGGCACCGTCACCCGAAGGCTCGCGTATGCCGTCTTCCACTGAGTCCGCCGAAAGAGCCGGGCTCCTCTCCGGTCACGTTCCCTGGGTCGCCATGTACCACTCGGTGGGCGACTGCTCCGACGATCCGTACCGCGTCACCGTCAGCCCCGCACGCCTGGAGAAACAGCTGAGCTGGCTGCGGCGGCGGGGGCTGCGCGGGGTGTCGGTCGCCGATCTGCTCGCCGCCCGGGCGCGCGGCAGCGGCCGCCGGCTGGTGGGCCTCACCTTCGACGACGGGTACGCCGACTTCCTCGACCACGCCCTGCCCCTGCTGGACCGCTGGGGCTGCGGCGCCACCCTGTTCGTACTGACGGGCCGGCTGGGCGGCGACAACGCCTGGGACCCGCTGGGCCCGCGCAGACCGCTGCTGAGCGCCGACGGGATCAGACGGGCCGCGGCGGGCGGGGTGGAGATCGGCTCGCACGGGCTCTCCCACGTCGATCTGACCAAGGCCGACGCCCGCACGCTCCGGGCGGAGACCGTGACCAGCCGGGCCCTGCTCGAAGAGCTGGTCCAGGCGCCCGTCCACGGCTTCTGCTACCCGTACGGGACCGTCGACCGGCGGGCCGTGACCGCCGTGCGGAAGGCCGGGTACGGCTACGCCTGCGCCATCGACCCCGGGCCGCTGAACGGCGTGCACGCCCTCCCCCGGGTGCACGTCGGCCAGCGCGACCACTCGGTGCGCCTGTTCCTGAAGTACCGGCTGCACCGGCTGCGCCGCCGTCCTGTCGAGGGGCTCTGAATGAAGGCACTGCACGTCATCACCGGGCTCGGGATCGGCGGGGCGGAGCAGCAGCTCCGGCTGCTGCTGCGGCACCTGCCGGTCTCCTGCGACGTCGTCACGCTCACCAACCCCGGGCCGGTCGCGCGGGGGCTGGCCGCGGACGGGGTGCGGGTGGTCCATCTCGGCATGGCCGGGAACCGGGACCTGGCCGCGCTGCCCCGCCTGGTCCGGATCATCCGCCGGGGCCGCTACGACCTCGTCCACACCCACCTGTACCGGGCTTGTCTCTACGGCCGGATCGCCGCGCGCCTCGCGGGCGTCCGGGCGGTGGTCGCCACCGAGCACTCGCTCGGCGACTCACAGCTGGAGGGCCGTGAACTGACCGCGGGAGTGCGGGCGTTGTACCTCGCGGGCGAGCGCCTTGGCCGGTCCACGGTCGCCGTCTCCCCCACCGTCGCCGAGCGGCTGCGCCGGTGGGGGGTGCCGGGGGCGCGGATCGAGGTCGTGCCGAACGGCATCGACCTGGCGCGGTTCCGCTTCGACCCGGCCGCACGGCACCGCACCCGGGACCTGCTCGGCCTGCCGCGGGACGCCTTCGTCGTCGGGGGCATCGGACGGCTCGCGCCCGGCAAGCGGTTCGACGTCCTCCTCCGGGCGCTGGCCCTGCTGCCCGCCGACTGCCGCCTGCTGCTGGTCGGCGGCGGCGCGCAGGAGGACGCGTTGCGCCGGACGGCCCGGGCGGCCGGGGTGGCCGACCGGGTCGTGTTCACCGGCGAGCGGCCCTACGTCCGCGGCGATCCCGCCGAGCCCGACCTGCCCGCGCTGGCCTCGGCGATGGACGTGCTGGCCTCGCCCTCCGCCGAGGAGGCGTTCGGGCTCGCGATCGTCGAGGCGCTGGCCGCCGGGCTGCCGGTGCTCTACAGCTCCTGCCCGGCCGTCGAGGACCTGCCGCCCGCCGCCGCCCCGGGCGCCCGCCGGGTCGAGGGCGGGGCCGGCGCCTTCGCGGAGGCGCTGGCCGCCGTCCGCGCCGCCGGCCCCGGCCCGCGCACCGCGCCCCAGGCCGCCCGTCACTACTGCATCACCCGCAGCGCCGCCCGGCTCATGGACGTCTACGCGGCCGCACTCGCCACCACATCCCAGGGAGTCAGTACGCCATGACCGAGAACACCGTCCGAGCATCCCGACCGTCCGCCCGTGCGGTCCCGCCCTGGTCGCTGGTGGCCGCCGGTGTCCTCGCCGGCGGCCTGCTGGGCGGCGCCTACGGGGTGCTCACGCCGGCCAGTTACACGGCCACCAGCTATGTCATCGCCGTCCCCGCCGAGGGCTCCGACTCCGCGGCCGCGCAGGGCTTCGCGCAGGCCTACGGCCGGGTCGCCACCCAGCTCGCGGTGCTCGGGGACGCGCAGGTGTGGGCCGGGGTGCCGATGAACACGCTGCGCGACAGCGTGCGCGCGGAGACCTCGCCGGACGCGCCGATGGTCGCGGTCTCGGCCACCTCGTCCCGCGCCGACCGGGCCGCCGACATGGCCAACGCGGTGGCCCGCTCGCTCACCCAGCACGCCAACGACACCAAGGGCGACACCCATGTCGAACTGCTCCAGTTCTCCCGCGCCCTGAAGCCGACCGCGCCGGCCTCGGCGTCGGCGCAGGTGACCGGCCTGGTGGGCGCGAGCGCAGGCGGCCTGCTGGGCGCCCTGGCGCTCCTCGTCCGGCCCCGGCGCCGCCCGGCCGGGGCGACGGCACAGGCGTCCGTGCCCGGTCCGGCTCTCGCCGCCGACGTACACGGACAGCTGTGACCACGACGGCCCACCCGACACTCGCCGCGTACACCACCGAACTCGTCACCGACGAGGCCGCCTTCGCCGGGCTGGCCCCCGCCTGGGGCCGCCTGTACCGGCGGTGCTCCACGGCCACCCCGTTCCAGAGCCACGCCTGGCTGCACTCCTGGTGGCGCTCCTACGGCGGCCGGGGCCTGCTCCGCCTGGTCCTGGTGCGCCACGGCACCGAACTGGTCGGCGCGGCCCCGCTGATGCTGGCGCGCCGGCCGCTGCCCGCGCTGGTGCCGATGGGCGGCGCGATCTCGGACTACGCGGACGTGCTGCTCGCCGACTCCGACGACGGCCGGGTCGTCGACGCGCTCACCCGGGAGCTGTCCGACGCGGCCCGGACCGCGCTGATCGACTTCCGCGAGGTGCGTCCCGGCAGCGCGGTGGAGCGGGTCTACGACCACTGGGACGGCCCGCGCCGGAAGGTGGCCGACTCGCTGTGCCTGGAGCTGCCGGCCGTCCCGATGGACGAGTTGGTCGCCCGGCTGCCCTCGGCCAAGGCCCAGCAGCGGGTCCGTGCCAAGCTGCGCAGACTGGGCTCGCTGGGGGTGCGCCGGGACGCCGTGCCCGTCGACGGGGTCGACGCGGCGCTGGGCCGCCTGCTCGAACTGCACCGGCTCCAGTGGCAGGGGCGGAAGGTGACCACCGAGCACCTCCAGCCCCGGTTCCGCGACCACCTGGTGCGCGCGGTGGGCCCGATGGTGCGCTCCGGGGACGCGGTCGTCACCGAGTTCCGGCTCGACGACGAGGTGGTCGCCGTCGATCTGACCCTGCTGTCGCCGAGCCTGGCCGGCGGCTATCTGTACGGGGCGCATCCGCGGCTGCGGGAGCAGAAGGCGGACGTGGCGGTGATGCTCCTGGACGCCTGTGCCCAGCACACCGGTGCCGGTGAGCGGGGCGCGCTGAGCCTGCTGCGCGGCGACGAGCCGTACAAGCACCACTGGCGGCCGCGGCCGGTGGTCAACCAGCGGCTGCTGCTCGCCCGCCGGCGCACCGCACCGCTGCTGGCGGCGGCGTTGTGCGAAGCCGCCGCCCGGCAGCGGGCGAAGGGGGTGCTGCTCCGGTGGAAGGAGCACCGGCGCCACTAGCGTCCGGTGCGCGACCACCAGTCCAGGCGGACGCAGAGCTTCCCGCCGAGCCAGTACTCGACCCAGTCGCCCAGGTCCACCGGCACGCAGCCGGCCGGGGGCGTGGTGACGGGGGTGGGCACGGGCGTGGGCACGGGCTTCGGTGTGGGCTTGGGCGTGGGCGTGGGTGTGGGTGTGGACGCCGGCTTCGGTGCGGGAACCGGAGTCTGACTCGGAGTCGGACTCGGGCTCGGAGTGGGAGTCGGCGTCGGGGTCGGTGTGGGGGGCGGTGTGGGGGGCGCGGTCTCGGTGCGGCCGAAGAGGGCTGTGCGGTAGATCCGCGACGAGCGCGGGTTGGCCGAGCACTGCCAGACACCGTGCGGGCAGTAGTCGGTCAGGGTGTTGTACAGCGGCTTGTGCTCGTCCATCCAGGCGAGCATCCGCCGCATGTACTCGGTGTTGTCACCGTTGCGGAAGAGCCCCCACTCCGGATAGGAGACGGGTTTTCCGTGGGCCTTCGCGAAATCCACGTGCTGTTGCAGCCCGTAGGGCTCACGCACCTGTTCGTCGAAGGAGAGGCCGGTCGGCTGGTCGTAGGAATCCATGCCGACGATGTCGACGGTGTCGTCCCCGGGATAGCACTGCGTCCACGGCACGGCGTCGCGGCCCCGGCTCGGCGTGAAGTCGAACCGGAACCTCTGGCCCGGCACCGCGCGCATGGTGGTGACGATCCGGTTCCAGTACTTCTTCCAGGTCTCCGGGTCCGGCCCGCAGCGGTGGGTGTACGTGGTGCCGTTCATCTCCCAGCCGAGGACGATGACGGTGTCCGGCACGTTGAGCTCCACCAGCCGCTCGGCCAGGGCCCGGAAGTGGTGGTCGAACTGCCCGTCCGCGCCCTCCCGCAGCAGCCTGCGGACCTCGTCGTCGCCGACGTGGTCCTCGTTGCGCTCCTGCATGGGCACGTTGAGGACGAGCGTCCGGCCGGCCTTCTCCCGCCGCCAGTGCGCCCAGACGTCCAGGAAGCCGGGGGCGCCCTCGATGTTGCGCCAGCGGTCGCCGGGCAGGTAGGTGTGCGCGACCTTCAGCTCGGTACCGCCCAGCCAGGTGCTCAGCTGGGCCATGCGGGCCACACCCAGCGGACCGGAGTCGAGGAAGGCGCCGAAGGCCGGGGGCGCCTGACCGGCGGCCGGGGCCGGGGCCTGACCGGCCGGTACGGGCGTGGGACTCGCCGGTACGGGCAGGGGCGCCGCCGACGCCGGGACGGACGTCGTGGGTGTCGGAGCCGGTGTGCCGGTGGCCCGCGCCGCCCCCGCGTCCGCGGCGAATCCCGGGCCGGCCGCCAGGGTCGCCGAGGCGACGGCGACAGCGACGGCGACCGCGACCACGGCGGGGCGACACGACCGGGACCCGGGCCGCGTTCGCTGCTGTGGAGCCATGCCTGCTCCTTTGACTGAGTGCCAGTTACTGACACTCAGTCACATCAATATGACCTCCGCCACCGAGGTTGCGGCTTTCGGGTTCTCCGACCGGCCGCACGGGTGAACGGAGGCAGGGGAACCGGCCTGGGCAGGCGTTCGTGGCGGAGAACCCCGCGCCGGGGTCCGGCGGGGCGACGGGAGTCGGCACGGGCCGCGATGACAAGCTGACGGGGGGTGGGTGCCGGGCGTTTGGGGCGTCCGGCACCCGACTTCGTGTGCCCTCGGGTACTACGGCCGACGGGACGCGGCCCGGCCCCGGCGGTACAGGATCGTGCCGCCCGCGATCAGGGCGGCGCTCGCGGCCGAGGTCGCGATCATCGCCTCGCTGCCGGTGTGCGGCAGGGACGGCGGCGGCCCGTGGTGCTCACCGCCGGGCGGCGGCCCGTGGTGCCAACCGCCGGGCGGAGGCGTGTGCGGCGGGGGCGGGGTGTGGCTCGGCGGCGGGGTGTGGCCGGTGGGAGGTGTGTGACTCGGCGGGGGTGTGTGGGTCGGGGGCGGGGTGTGACCGGGCGGCGGAGTGTGGCTCGGCGGCGGGGTGTGGCCGGTGGGAGGCGTGTGGCTCGGGGGCGGGGTCTCCGAGCAGGGGGGTGAGCTCTCGCCGCCGTACGGGGGTGGGGTGCTCTCCTCACCGCCGTACGCGGGCGGAGTGCTCTCCTCACCGCCGTACGCGGGCGGAGTGCTCTCCTCACCGCCGTATGCAGGCGGGGTGCTCTCCTCACCGCCGTACGCGGGCGGAGTGCTCTCCTCACCGCCGTACGCGGGCGGAGTGTCGTCCCCGTAGGAGTGCGGGGTGTCCTCGCCGTACGGCCGCGGGTGCTCGTGGGTGCCGCTGCCGCCGTGCTCCCCGGAGTCGACGGTGAAGGGGCGGGGGTGGGCCTCGTGGTCACCGGAGCCGTAGCCGGTGTCGCCGTAACCGGTGTCTCCGTAGCCGGTGTCGCCGTGGCCGGTGTCGCCGTGGCCCGAGTCACCGTACTCGGAGGAGTCGCCGTAGGACTTCTCCTCCTCCCGGCCGCCGGTGCGCTCGTCGGAGTGCGAGACGTTCGCACAGGAGTTGCCGAAGGTCGGGTTCAACGCGGCGATCACATCGACGGAGTTGCCGCAGATGTTGACCGGCACGTTCACCGGGGCCTGGATGTTGTTGCCGGACAGGACGCCCGGCGAGCCGGCGGCGGCTCCGGTCGCGTCGGAGTCGGCGAAAGCGGGACTGCCGTAAAGGGACAGAATGCTCGTCGCGGCGGCGGCCGCGAACATTCCCCTGCTGAGGGTCGGTCGCAATCTCGTTGTCTTCCTGCTGGGAGAAGTGGGAAGGCCGGCCCCGGAACGCAGATTCGAAGGATCGACGGTCCGAGGCCGGCCGTGACACAGCCGTGGCTGGTGCGCTGAACGACGTCGTCAGACGTTGGCGCACCCGTTGCCGAGCGCCGGGTTCAGCAGCCCGATGACGTCGACCGAGTCACCGCAGAGGTTGACCGGGACGTGGACCGGGACCTCGATCACATTGCCGGACAGCACGCCCGGGGAGCCCACGGCGGCACCGTTGGCGCCGGCGTCGGCGAAGGCCGGGGCGGCACCGCCCAGGGCCAGGAGCGCGCCGACCACGACAGCTGCGGTCTTCTTCATGAAGTTTCCCTTCTCTGCGGTCATGCCCGAGTGACGGCCGAAACCGAGCGAGCACAGCATGGATGGCTCGCACCATGACCGGCAGGCTGTAGAACGAGGAATAGACAGCCGAAGAAACTACGGAACGCGCGCCGTCGGGTAATTCACTCGAACGCCTTCACAGAATTGACGCAAACAGAGGGGAAACGCTTCTCCAGAAAGCCCCCGCGCAGGAAAGGGGGAGGACGACGAAAGCCGCCCGGACGCCGTGTGAAACACACGCCGCCCGAGCGGACCTTACGCGAACCGGACTACTGGTTGGCGACACCGTTCGCCGAGAGCGCCGAGATGTCGCTCAGCAGGTGCGACAGCGGCTCGTCACCCTTGGCCTGGGTGGAGTTCTCGGCGCACTGCTGGTTCTGCGGGGCGGACAGGACCGGCACGTCCTGGGCCACACCGACGGCGGCGATGACGCCGAGGATGCCCTGGGCGTTCACCTTCGCGGGCAGACCGACGCAGAGCTTGTTGAGCGAGTCGCCCACCAGGGTGGACTGCGGGCTCAGGTTGCCCCCGGTCACCTGGTTGCCGAACGCCTCCTGGGCGCCGACGCCGCTGGCGGAGGTGGTGCCCTGGTCGTTGCCGGTGGCAAGCGCCTGGGGGGCGACCGCCGCCGACACACCCACGACGGACACGGCGACCGCCGCCGCAGCCATTGCCTTCTTCAGCATTTCGCTATTCCTTTCCCGGCCCATGGCCAAGACGGACGTTCCTGTCCGGCATCAACCGGCTGCGCCCGGAATGGTTGCGGCAGGGACGCGGTACGTCACCCGAACGGACCGATTGTCGGCCCGGAATTCACGTCGTTCCCAGGCCGGCCGCGGCCCCGTGGATAAACCGCCCTGTGGGCCATTGGAGTGAAGGTGAGCAACCAATCGGACCGCGGGGAGTTGACCAGCGTGCTCCGGTGGACGGGGTTTCTTCCGAAGGGAATTGAAAGTGATCAAGAAGGTTCTGGCCGCCGCCGCTGTCGCAGCGTCCGTCGTCGGCGCCACGGCTGCGGCCGCCACGCCGGCCCTGGCCACCGGCAACGACCACGGCACCACCTCGGCCAGCGGCGTCGGCGCCTCGCAGGCGTTCGGCAACTCCGCCACGTACGGCAACATGAGCCCGCAGATGGCGCTCATCCAGGGCTCGCTCAACAAGCCCTGCATCGGCCTGCCCGCGAAGCTCAACCTCCAGGGCCTGGTCGGCGTCGCCGCCGTCGGCGTCCTGCAGGACGTGCCGATCCTCTCGGCCCCGCAGAACCAGCAGTGTGTCGAGAACTCCACCCAGGCCAAGGGCGACGAGCCGCTGTCGCACATCCTGGACGACATCGCCGTTCTCGCGGCCAACGGCACCGGCAACAAGTAGTCCGGACGCGCACCGGGCCCCTTCCGGGCCCCTCGGCCGGCGGGCCGCCGACTTCTCGGCGACCCGCCGGCCTGCGTTTTTCTCCGGCTCACCCGCCGTACGGAGGGGCGCTTGTCGACTGATCGGACTGCGCTACTCCGATCGGGGCAAAGCACGCAACCCCGGCGGGGATCGCCCCGTTGATGATCACGCAGCTCCTCCCCGGAGTCCGCCTTTCGAAGGGAACGAACATGAAGAAGCTGTGGGCAACCGCCGCTGTCGCCGCCACCGTCGCCGGCTTCGCCGCCACGGCCGCCCCCCAGGCCCTGGCGACCGGCAACGACAACGGCACCACCTCGGCCAGCGGCGTCGGCGCCTCGGAGGCGTTCGGCAACTCGGCCACGTTCGGCGACATGAGCCCGCAGCAGTCGCTGGTCGAGGACACGCTGAACAAGCCGTGCATCGGCCTCCCGGTCAAGGCGAACCTCCAGGGCCTGGTCGGCCTGGCCGCCGTCGGTCTCGTGCAGGACGTGCCGGTCCTCTCCGCGCCGCAGAACCAGCAGTGCGCCGACAACTCCACCCAGGCCAAGGGCGACGAGCCGCTGTCGCACGTCCTGGACGACATCTCGGCCCTGTCGGCCAACGGCGCCGGCAACAGCTGAGCCGGACGCTCCGCGGGCGGCGGGTCACCGGTTCCTCCGGTGGCCCGCCGCCTTTGTCGTGCCTACGGGTGGTACAGCGCCTCGATCTGCTCGGCGTAACGGGCGCTCACCGCGTGCCGCTTGACCTTCAGGGACGGTGTGAGCAGCCCGTTGTCCTCGGTGAACTCGCCCTCGACCAGGGCGAAGGAGCGGATCGACTCGGCGCGGGAGACCGCCTGGTTGGCGTGGTCGACGGCCTTCTGCACCTCGGCGCGTATCCGCTCGTCGCGCACCAGCTCGGACAACGGGGTGTCCGGCGGCAGCTTCCGCACCGACAGCCAGTGGGCGACCGCCTCCGGGTCGAGGGTGATCAGGGCGGCGACGAAGGGCCGGTTGTCGCCGACGACCAGGCACTGGCCGACGGGTGAGCGGCTGCGCAGCCGGTCCTCCAGGACGGCCGGGGAGACGTTCTTGCCGCCGGAGGTGACCAGGATGTCCTTCTTGCGGCCGGTGATCGTCAGATAGCCGTCGGCGTCGAGCGCGCCGAGGTCGCCGGTGGCGAACCAGCCGTCGTCCGGGAGGACTTCGGCGGTGGCGGCCGGGTTGTGCCAGTAGGACCCGAAGACCACCGGCCCCTTGATCAGCACCTCGCCGTCGGCGGCGATCCGGACCGCCGTGCCCGGGACGGGCTGTCCGACCGTGCCGGGCCGGGGTGCCAGCGGCGGCACGATGGTGGCGGCCGCGCTGGTCTCGGTCAGGCCGTAGCCCTCGTAGACGACGATCCCGGCCGCGTGGAAGAACAGGTTGAGGTCCCGGTCGAGCGGGGAGCCGCCGCTGATGGCGTACCGCATCCGGCCGCCGAGCTCCCTGCGGATACGGCGGTAGACCAGCAGGTCGTACAGCGCCCACGCGGCGTACAGTCCCGGTCCGGGGCCCTTCCCGGTGCCGAGGAAGCGGCCGAGGTACGCCTCGGCGAACCGCACCCCGATCCGCTCGGCGCGGTCGAAGGAGGCGGCCCGGCCGATCCGTTCGGCCGTCGCCCGGCCGGTGTCGTGGATCTTCTCGAAGAGGTACGGCACCCCGACCAGGAACGTCGGCCGGAACTCCCTGAGCGCGGGCCGCAGTTCGTCGGGCTTCACGCTCGGGAAGTGGCCCATCTCGATACGGCCCATCAGGCACGCGATCTGGAGCGTGCGGCCCAGGATGTGGGCGAGCGGGAGGAAGAGCAGGGTGGAGGCGGTCCGGCCGGTGACCGCCTGGAAGACCGGGTGCAGCAGCTCGACCGTGTTGGCGGCCTCGGCGTGCAGGTTGGCGTGGGTGAGGACGCAGCCCTTGGGCCGGCCGGTGGTTCCGGAGGTGTAGCAGACGGTGGCGACCGTGTCGGGGGTGAGGGCGCCGCGGCGCTTGGCCACCTCCTCGTCGGGGACGTCCCGGCCGAGCGCGGTGAGCTCGGCGAGCGCGCCGCCCGCCGCGCCGGCCCCCGGTGCCGGGGCGATCTCCCAGACGCGCGGGGGCCGGTCGTGGGCGGCGGTGCCGGTGGTGACGGTGGCGGTGTTGTCGGGGGTCTCCGTGACGACGTGGGCCGCGCCGGAGTCCCTGACGATCCACTCCACCTGGTCGGCGGAGGAGGTGGGGTAGACCGGGACGGTCACACCGCCGGCCGCCCAGATCGCGAAGTCGAGGACCGTCCACTCGTAGCGGGTGCGGGACATGACCGCCACCCGGTCGCCCACGGCCAGGCCGGCGCCGATGAGGCCCTTGGCGACCGAGGTCACCTGGGCGGCGAAACCGGCCGCGGTGACCGTGCCGTCGCCGCGCCGGAAGGCCGTGGCGTCCGGCGCCCCGGCCGCGTTGGTGTACGGGAGGTCGGCCAGGGAGCCGGTGGTGAGCGGCGGCGCGAGGGGCTCCCGGCGCACCTCCCGTACGACGCCGTCGGCGTCCCTGATGACTTCGATCTTGCCCCGGTCGGCCAGGTCGGTCCGTCGGCGGGCCCGTCTGAGATCACTGCGTACGCCCATGGGCCGTCAACTTACTCAGAAGTAAGGATTGGTCAATGGGCTGGACCGGGCCGGCGCCTAGGACACCACGTCCTTGCGGGCGAACCCCCGGAAGGCCAGGGCGAACAGGACCAGGGCGTAGGTCACCGAGACCACGGTGCCCTGGATCATGCCGGACCACTCGGGGTGTGCCTGTACGGCGTCCGCCCAGGCGTACTGCCAGTGCGCGGGCAGGAAGTCGCGCCAGTGGCCGAGGGCGGTGACGGCGTCCAGGACGTTGCCGACGATGGTCAGGCCGACCGCGCCGCCGACCGCGCCGAGAGGGGCGTCGGTCTTCGTGGACAGCCAGAACGCGAGTCCGGCGGTGACCAGTTGGGACAGGAAGATGTACGAGACGACGATCAGCAGGCTCTGCAGCGCGGTGCCGGTGCCGAGCGTGCCGCCGGTGGGGATCTGGAGCGGGCCCCAGCCGTAGGCGACGGTGCCGACGACCAGCGCGACCAGGGGCAGCAGGAGCATCGCGGCCAGGCTCAGGCCGAGCGCGACGACCAGCTTGGACCACAGCAGGCGCATCCTCGGCACGGGCGCCGCGAGCAGGTAGCGCAGGGAGGACCAGCCGGCCTCCGAGGCGACCGTGTCCCCGCAGAACAGGGCGACCGGGATGATCAGCAGGAAGCCCGACGACACGAACAGGTTGACCGCGGCGAAGTTGGCGGCGGACGCGGTGGCCGTGTCCATCAGGCTGACCGAGCTGTTGCGTCCGCCCGGCTGCCCGCCGACCGCGAACGCGATCACGAGCACGAACGGCAGGGCGGCCAGGACGCCGCCCATCACCAGGGTGCGGCGGCGCCCCAGCTGGCGGACCAGCTCGACGCGCAACGGCAGGGTGCGGCCCGCCCGGTAGCCGGAGGCGACCGCGGTCTCCTCGGTGAGCGCGCTGCTCATGCGGAACCTCCGATCAGGGTCAGGAAGGCGTCTTCCAGGCGGCGGTGCGGGCCCACCGACGCCACGGGCACGTCGAGCCGGACGAGTTCGGCGACCAGGCGCGGGGCGCTGCCGCCGGGCTCCAGGCGGACGAGGAGCCCGTCGTCCGTGCCGGTCACGGAGGCGACGCCGGGCAGCGCCGCGACCTTCTCCACGACCGGTTCCTCCACCGGCACGCCGGTGCCGACGAGGAGGGTGTCGCCGGAGCCGACGATCTCGGCGACCGGACCGGCCTGGACCAGCCGGCCGCGGTCCATCACCACCAGGTGGGTGCAGGACTGCTCGACCTCGGCGAGGAGATGGCTGGAGACGATCACGGTACGGCCGGCGGCCGCGTAGCGGATCATCACCTCGCGCATCTCGCGGATCTGCGGCGGGTCGAGTCCGTTGGTCGGTTCGTCGAGGATGAGCAGGTCCGGCAGGCCGAGCATGGCCTGCGCGATGGCGAGGCGCTGGCGCATGCCCTGCGAGTAGGTGCGGACCGCGCGGGCCAGCGCGTCGCCGAGGCCCGCGATCTCCAGGGCCTCGTCGAGGTGCGCGTCCCCGGGCGGGCGGCCGGTGGCCCGCCAGTACAGCTCCAGGTTCTCCCGGCCGGAGAGGTGCGGCAGGAAGCCCGCGCCCTCCACGAAGGCACCGACCCGGGAGAGCACGGGGGCGCCGGGGCGGATGGCGTGGCCGAAGACGCGGATCTCGCCGCCGTCCGGCTTGATCAGGCCCATCAGCATGCGCAGGGTGGTGGTCTTGCCCGCGCCGTTCGGCCCGAGGAGGCCCAGGACCTGGCCCTTCTCCACGGTGAAGGACAGGTCGCGGACCGCGTAGCGGTCGGTCGAGCCCGCGTAGCGCTTGCTCAGGTCCGTGATCCGCAGCGGGACCTCGGCCGACTCCGGGTCGGGCGCCGGGCCCGCCGTACGGCGGCGGCCGGTGAGCAGCAGGGCCAGCGCGACCAGGGCGCCGGCCACCGGCAGCCACCACACCCAGGACGGCAGGGAGGTGGCGGCGGTGTCCACCTCGGGGGCCGTCGGCACGCTCAGGGCGCCCTTGAGGGAGACCGTGTAGGTGGCCGGGGCGGCCGGGGAGGCGTAGCCGAGGTCGGTGGAGGCGAGGACCAGGCGGAGCCGGTGGCCCTTCTGCACCTCGTGGTCGACGGCGGGGAGGGTGATGGTGACGTCCTTGCCGGACTTCGCTCCCTCGACGCGGATCGGGGCGACCAGCTGGGAGGGCAGCACCTGGGAGCCGTCCGGGCCGACGTCGTACACCTTGCCGAAGAGCACGACGTCGTCGCTGGTGGAGGTGGCGTGCACGGTGACGGTGGGTGAGCCGGTGATCCGCAGGTCGTCGGTGACGGGGGCGGACTCGAAGCGGGCGTACTGGCCGGCGAAGTCGAGCGAGACGCCGACGCCCAGGCTGGAGAGCTGGGAGAGGCCGCTGCCGATGCCGGGGAGCGCGGAGACGCCGGGCGGGCTGGCGCCGGCCGGGTTCTCGACGCGCTGCGCGGAGCCGGTCAGGGCGACGGACTTCCGGTCGTCTCCCAGGCCGGGGTAGCGGTCCGAGGTCGCGCCGCGCAGCTGGGTGGCGCCGTCGGTGGAGTCGACGCCTCCGGTGCGGGTGACCCGGAAGGCCGGGCCGATGTCGGTGGCCTTGTCGCCCTTCAGGTAGCGGTCGAACCAGGAGGTGACCCGGGCCTGGACGCGGCTGGTCTCCATGTCGCCGCCGTCGTGGCCGCCGGCGATCCAGTCGACGTCGACGGGGGCGCCGTTGGCCTTGATCGCCTTCGCGGCGGCGTCGGACTGGGCGAGCGTGAAGAGGGAGTCGGTCTGGCCCTGGAAGAGCAGGGTCGGCACCTTGATGCGGTCGCCGACGGCGGACGGGGACCGCTCCTGGAGGAGCTTGACCGCGGCCGCGTCCGGCTCGCCCGACTCGGCGACCCGGTCGTACATCGCGCACAGCTCGCTCTGGAACTTGGCGCAGCCGCCACCGGAGTTGACGAAGATGCCGGCCCAGAGCTTCTTGAACACGCCGTCCGGGAACAGGGCGTCGGCGAGGTCCCAGTAGGTGATGGACGGGGCGATGGCGTCCACGCGGTCGTCGTAGGCGGCGGCGAGCAGGGAGATCGCGCCGCCGTAGGAGCCGCCGGCCATGCCGACGCGCGGGTCGCCGGCCTTGTCCAGCTCGACCTGGGGCTGCTCGGCGAGCCAGTCGATGAGCCGGGAGACGTCGGCGACCTCGCCCTTCGGGTCGTTGAGGCCGATCTTCCCGGTGGATCTGCCGAAGCCGCGGGCGGACCAGGTCAGGACCGCGTAGCCGTCGCGGGCGAGGGACTCGGCTTCCTGGCGCATGTCGTCCTTGCTGCCGCCGAAGCCGTGGGCGAGCAGGACGGCGGGGCGTCGGCCGGTGCCGGCGGTGGTGAAGTACGAGGTGTCCAGGCGCACCCCGTCCACGGCCATCACCTTGTCGGAACGGTGCACCGGGGCCGGGCCGTCGGAGGCGACGGCCTGCCAGGTACCGGCGCCTACGAGCACGACGACGGCGGCCGCGGCGGACAGAAGCCGTCGCGGCCGCCGCAGCAGGGCTCGTAGGCCGGGAGGTCGAAGATCCATGCTTCAACGTTACGGGGCGGGACGGCCGTCCGATGCAGACGGTGGGCTGAACCGACGCCCATCCCGGAGGACTACACCCCCGCCACCACGTACTTCGGACGCGGTACACCGGGACGGCCCGGCCCCGGAGTCCCGCCCGAAGGGGCCGGGCGGTGCGCCCCTCGCGTCATGCCGGTGCCGGGACGGTCCCGCCGGCGGACGCGAGCCAGTCGGCCACCGCCGTGACGTCACCGGTGTCGGAGAGCACGGCGACGTACCCGTCCGGGCGGATCAGCACGAGCGTGGCGTCGGTCGCGCCGTAGGCGCCGGCGAGGTGACCCGCGGTGTCGGCGATGTCGTCCGGCCCGGCCGGTCCGGCGACGACACGGAGTGTCCTGAGACCGGCCGCGGGGGCCGCCGGGGCCACGGGCGCGGTGCCGAAGTCCAGCAGCGTGAAGTGGCCGCCCCGTACGAGGTCGAACAGGCGCCTCTCACCCTCGGCCGTCATGAGGCCGGTCGCGTCCGGGGCCCGGTCACCCGCGCGGAGCGACGCCGCCTCGCCACGGTCGTCACGTGCCAGTACGGAGCCGCGGTACCCGACACCCAGCTGCCGGGTACGCGCGTCGGAGTGGATGGGGACGTTCTTCTGCCCGATGGCCTGTTCGAGACGGGCGTCGGAGAGTCGTAGGACCCCGGTCGCCACCGGACGCCGTTCCGCCTCGTAGGTGTCCAGGAGGGCGGCCGGGGCTCCCCGCTCGACCGCCGCGAGCTTCCAGCCGAGGTTGTAGGCGTCCTGCATACCGGTGTTCATGCCCTGTCCGCCGGCGGGCGCGTGCACGTGTGCCGCGTCGCCGGCGAGGAACACCCGGCGCTCGCGGTAGCGGTCGGCGAGACGGACGTTGGCGCGCCACAGGGTCGACCAGTGCGGAGCGTTGAGACGGATGTCCGTCCGGCCGCTGCGCCGCTCCAGGATCGCCTGGAGGTCGGCCAGGCCCGTCCCGGGGTCCTGACCCGGCGCGATGCTCGCCTGGTACTGGAAGTCGCCGGTCGAGGGCAGGGGGCAGAGGCCCACGAGGCCCTCCGCGTGCCACCACATGTGCCAGTCGTCACGCTCCAGGCCGTCGGCGCCCAGGTCGGCGACGATCATCCGGACCTCCTCGCGGGTCTCGCCGTCGAAGGAGATGCCCGCCTGTCCGCGGACGGTGCTGCGGCCTCCGTCGCAGCCGACCAGCCAGTGCGCGGTGACCGTCTCGGCCGTTCCGTCCCTGACGACCTTCGCCACGACGGCGTCGGGTGACTGCTCGAAGCTTTCGAGGGCGGTTCCGAACTCGACGGTCACGCCGAGTTCGGTCAGCCGCGCCCGCAGCGCCTCCTCGACCCGCCACTGAGGAGTGATCAAGGGCGTGGCGTAGGGGATGTCGGGGCGGGCCGCCTGCGGCTTCGCGCCGCCGAAGCTCACCTGTCCGTCGGCGGCGGTCGAGCGGATCCGCATGTCCGCGCGGCCGTTCGCGAGCACACGGTCGACGACTCCGAGATCGTCGAACACTTCGAGGCTGCGGGGCTGTACGCCCTTGCCCCGCGATCCGGGCCGGGGGCCGGGGGCGGCCTCGACGAGCCGGCACGGGATCTTGTCCCGGGCCAGTGCGCAGGCCAGCACCAGCCCGGTAGGACCGGCGCCGACGATCAGTACGGTCGTCCCAGCCATGGGCACACCCCTAAAATAAGAGTCGGATTCATTTCTTAAGAACGTAGTCCTCCTTCGTAAGGAACGCAAACCTTCCCTATACTGGGTCCGTGAGCACCGAACCCGACGCCGAGGCCGACGCTCCCGCCCGCCGGCGCAGACGCGGACCCGAACTGGAAGCGGCGCTGCTGGACGCGGCCTGGGACGAACTCGTCGACATCGGCTTCGGGAAACTGACCATGGACTCCGTAGCGGCCCGCGCCCGCACGGGCACCGCCGTCCTCTACCGCCGCTGGGCCAACAAGGACGAACTCGTGCTCGCCGCGCTGCAGCACCACCAGCGCACCCACCCCATCGACCCGCCCGACACCGGCAGCCTGCGGGGCGATCTCCTCGCGATCCTCACGGCCATGGGCAAGGCACGCGCCGGCTTCTTCTCCGTGGCGGCGGCAGCCGCCACCTCGGGGCTGCTGACCAGCACCGGGCTCACCCCCGCGCAGGTACGCGACCAGATCCTGGGCGACCGGGCCCGGTCGCGCGTCCGGCAGTTGTACGGAAGGGCCCACGACCGGGGCGAGATCGACCTGGAACGGATTCCCTCCGCCGTACTCGCCATGCCGTTCGACCTGGTGCGTCACGACCTGCTCATGGGATTCGGACCCCTGCAGGAGACCCGGGTCCGGTCGGTCGTCGACGACCTCTTCCTCCCCCTCGTCCGCGCGTACGACAGCACGTCCTGACCGCCCCGAGCGGCCCGGAAAGCCGAACACCGGCCGCGGCGGTGGATCGCCTGCGGGCCGGTGGGGGCCGGGCGCGTGGTTCCCCGCGCCCCTGGGGGTGTCGGTGCTGCCGGTGACTACGGCGTGCCGCCGGTTGCCGGCGCGCTCCTAGTGGGGTGCCACGTCCTCCGGGATCGAGACGACCCAGTGGGTCTCCTTGCGGGGGCGGAGGTAGAGGGCCCAGTAGAGGGTGGCCGCCGCGGTGATGCCGCCGGTCCAGAGCAGGTAGGTGGTGTCCTGCTGGGTGAGGATGTACGCGAGGACGACGATGAGCAGGATCGGCATCGCGGGCCACAGCGGCATGCGCCAGGCCGGCGTGTGCTTGTGGTGGGCCCGGCGGGAGAGCAGGGCGGCGACGGCGACCAGGAGGTACATGCCGGTCACCGAGACGCCCGTGACGCCGTACAGGGTGTCGAGGTTGACGAAGCAGAGGAGCGCGCCGGGGACGCCGACGGCGAGGGTGGCCACCCAGGGGGAGCCGAAGCGGCCGAGCCGGGAGAGGGCGTTGTTGACCGGGCCGGGCCAGGCCTTGTCGCGGGCGGAGGCGAACAGCACGCGGGAGTTCTGGATGACCATGACGATGCCCGCGTTGATGATCGCGAGGGCCACGCAGAGGCTGACGAAGGTGCCGACCGCGGAGTTGGACCAGGCCGTCACCATGCTGCTGATGTCGCCGCCGGTGAGTTCCCCGATGTCGGAGGCGCCCATGGTGATCGCGGCGACCGGGACCAGGATGATCACCGTGGAGATGGCGAGCGTGGCCAGCACGGTGCGGGCGACGTTGCGGCGCGGGTTCTCCAGTTCCTCGGAGAGGTAGACCGCCGTCGAGAAGCCCTGGGTGACGAAGAGGGCGATGGCCAGGCCGGAGACGACGAGCATCGCGGTGACCGTCGTGGTGTGGCCGCCCGCGTCCGCGACCTGCATGGAGGTGAGGCTGCCGACGCCGCGGCGGCTGTGGGAGAAGCCGAGCACGGCCACCACGCCCGCCGCGATGACCTCCAGGACCAGGAAGATGCCGGTGATCCAGGCGTTCGCGCGCAGGTCCAGCAGGCCCGCGAGGGTCGCGAGGAGCATGACGCCCGCGCCGGTCATCGCCGGGTCGAGGTGGACGATCGGTGCCAGGTAGTCGGCCGTGCCCATCGAGATCACCGGGGGCACGATCATCACGACCAGGAGCGAGAGCACGAAGACCAGCCACCCGGCCAGCCGGCCCGCCAACGTGGACACCATCGCGTACTCGCCGCCAGCGCTCGGGATGAGGGTGCCGAGCTCGGAGTAGCAGAACGCCACGGCGATACAGAGAAGGGAGCCGATGGCGATCGTGAGGGCGGTGGCGGTGCCGAGGGAACCGAACAGGTCCGGGACGACCACGAAGAGCGTGGAGGCCGGTGTGACGCAGGACAGGGTCAGGAGGGTGCCGCCGACCACGCCGATGGAGCGCTTGAGCGTCTTGGGGCTGTCGGAGGCCTCCGGTACGGCGGTCTCGACGGGGCGGAGCGTGTCGGTCATGCGGCGGGCCTCCGGCGGTTGGACTGTGCTGCATGGAACCCCGACGAAAACCGCTGCGTCAATGGCCGTTTACCTTCGGATTCCGCACCCGTAAGGCGACGAGCATCACATCGCTTTCTTAGGGACGGAGGAGGGAATTTGACAATCGTCAAACCTTGTCACTCAGTGACCTTGCTTTCCAAGGTCACATGCCGGAAGTGCTTAAGACATCCGTTTCATCCCGCAAAACGAGAACCGAAGGTCGGCCGACAAAAAAAGTCGAGGCCGTCCGGATATCGGACGGCCTCGACGGGGTCGGTCGGTGACGCTCAGTGGTTGCGCGGGAAGCCCAGGTCGACGCCGGCCGGGGCCTCGGACGGGTCGGGCCAGCGGGTCGTGACGACCTTGCCGCGGGTGTAGAAGTGCGTGCCGTCGTTGCCGTAGATGTGGTGGTCGCCGAAGAGCGAGTCCTTCCAGCCGCCGAAGGAGTGGTAGCCGACGGGGACCGGGATCGGGACGTTCACGCCGACCATGCCGGCCTCGACCTCCAGCTGGAAGCGGCGGGCCGCGCCGCCGTCCCGGGTGAAGATCGCGGTGCCGTTGCCGAACGGCGAGGCGTTCATGAGGGCGATGCCCTCCTCGTACGTGTCCACGCGCAGCACGCAGAGCACCGGGCCGAAGATCTCGTCCTGGTACGCCTTCGCGGTCGTGGGCACCTTGTCGAGCAGCGAGATGCCGATCCAGTGACCGTCCTCGAAGCCCTCCACCGTGTAGCCGGTGCCGTCCAGGACGACCTCGCAGCCCTCGGCGGCGGCACCGGTGACGTAGGAGGCCACCTTGTCGCGGTGCACGGCCGTGATGAGCGGGCCCATCTCGGAGGCGGGGTCGTTGCCGGGGCCGATCTTGATCTTCTCGGCGCGCTCGCGGATCTTCTCCACCAGCTCGTCGGCGATCGAGCCGACCGCGACGACGGCCGAGATGGCCATGCAGCGCTCGCCCGCGGAGCCGTAGGCGGCGGAGACGGCCGCGTCGGCCGCCGCGTCCAGGTCGGCGTCGGGGAGGACCAGCATGTGGTTCTTGGCGCCGCCCAGGGCCTGCACGCGCTTGCCGTTGGCGGAGGCGGTGGTGTGGATGTGGCGGGCGATCGGGGTCGAGCCGACGAAGGAGACGGCCTTGACGTCCGGGTGCTCCAGGAGGCGGTCCACGGCCACCTTGTCGCCGTGGACGACGTTGAAGACGCCGTCGGGCAGGCCTGCCTCGGCCAGCAGCTCGGCGATCTTGACGGAGGCCGACGGGTCCTTCTCGGACGGCTTCAGCACGAAGGTGTTGCCGCACGCGATGGCGATCGGGAACATCCACATCGGGACCATCGCCGGGAAGTTGAACGGCGTGATGCCGGCGACGACACCGAGCGGCTGGCGGATCGAGGAGACGTCCACGCGGGTCGCGACCTGCGTCGACAGCTCGCCCTTCAGCTGCACGGTGATACCGCAGGCCAGGTCCACGATCTCCAGGCCGCGGGCGACCTCGCCGAGCGCGTCGCTGTGCACCTTGCCGTGCTCGGCGGTGATCAGCTCGGCGATGGCGTCGCGGTTGGCGTCGAGCAGCGCGCGGAACCGGAAGAGGATCTCGGTGCGCTTGGCCAGCGAGGACTGGCCCCAGGACAGGTAGGCGTCCTTGGCGGTGGCGACCGCGGCGTCGACCTCCTCGACCGACGCGAACGCGACCTTGGTGGTGACCGCGCCGGTGGCCGGGTCGGTGACCGGCCCGAAGTTGCCCGACGTGCCGTCGACGGACTTGCCGCCGATCCAGTGGTTGACGATCTTCGTCATGACCGGTTGCTCCTTCACAGATGACGGCGTCGGGTCGAGACGTGCCGTTCGTACAGCTCTCGTGCCTTGACCGCGGACGTGCGGGTCGCGGTCTCGGCCACAGGTACATCCCACCAGGCCTGCGCCGGAGGCGGGCCCGACACAGTGTCGGCCGTTTCGGTCTCCACGTAGACACATGTGGGAGTGTCGGCGGCCCGCGCCTCGGCGAGTGCCGTGCGCAGGTCCCGGACGGTCTTCGCGCGCAGGACGCGCATGCCGAGGCTGGCCGCGTTGGCGGCGAGGTCGACGGGCAGCGGGGCGCCCGTGAGCGTGCCCTCGGGCGAGGGGAGGCGGTACGCGGTACCGAACCGCTCGCCGCCCACCGACTCGGACAGGCCGCCGATGGAGGCGTAGCCGTGGTTCTGCACCAGCAGCACCTTGATCGCTATGCCCTCCTGGACGGCGGTGACCAGCTCGGTCGGCATCATCAGATACGTGCCGTCGCCGACCAGCGCCCATACGGTGCGCTCGGGGGCGGCGAGTTTCACCCCGATGGCGGCCGGGATCTCGTAGCCCATGCACGAGTACCCGTACTCCAGGTGGTACTGGTCGTGCGACCGGGTCCGCCAGAGCCTGTGCAGGTCGCCGGGGAGGGAGCCGGCCGCGTTGACGATCACGTCGGACTCGTCGGCGAGGGCGTCCAGGACGCCGAGGACCTGGGGCTGGGTGGGGCGGACGTCCGGCTCGTCGGCCTCGTAGCAGGCGTCGACGCGCTGCTCCCAGCGCTCCTTGTCCTCGGTGTACTCGGCGGCGTAGGAGTCGCTCACCGTGTGGCCGTGCATCACCAGCGCCTCGGTGAGTTCGGCGAGGCCGCCCCGGGCGTCGGCGACCAGCGGCAGGCCGGCGAGCTTGTGACCGTCGTGGGGCGCGATGTTGAGGTTGAGGAAGCGGACGTCCGGGTTCTCGAAGAGGGTGCCGGAGGCCGTGGTGAAGTCGGTGTAGCGGGTGCCGACGCCGATCACCAGGTCGGCGGTGCGGGCGAGTTCGTCGGCGGTGGCGGTGCCGGTGTGGCCGACGCCGCCGACGTCCTGCGGGTGGTCCCAGCGCAGCGAGCCCTTGCCAGCCTGGGTGGAGGCGACGGGGATGCGGGTGGCCTCGGCGAACTCGGCGAGCACGGCCTCGGCGCGGCTGTGGTGGACGCCGCCGCCGGCGATGACCAGCGGCCGGCGGGCGTCCCTGACCGCCCGTACGGCGGCGGCGAGCTCTACGGGGTCGGCGCCCGGCCGCCGTACCGTCCACACCCGGTCGGCGAAGAACTCCTCGGGCCAGTCGTACGCCTCGGCCTGGACGTCCTGCGGGAGGGCGAGGGTCACGGCGCCGGTCTCGACGGGGTCGGTGAGTACCCGCACGGCGGCGAGGGCGGAGGGGATCAGCTGCTCGGGGCGGGTGATCCGGTCGAAGAAGCGGGAGACCGGGCGCAGGGTGTCGTTGACGGACACGTCGGCCGCGTGCGGGACCTCCAGCTGCTGGAGGACGGGGTCGGCGGGGCGGGCCGCGAAGACGTCGCCGGGGAGCAGGAGGACCGGGAGGTGGTTGACCGTGGCGAGGGCGGCGCCGGTGACCAGGTTGGTGGCGCCCGGGCCGATCGAGGTGGTGACGGCGTGCGTGGAGAGACGGTTCGACTGACGCGCGTAGCCGACCGCCGCGTGCACCATGGCCTGCTCGTTGCGGCCCTGGTGGTACGGCATGCGGTCCGCGTACTCGACGAGCGCCTGGCCGATCCCGGCCACGTTGCCGTGGCCGAAGATGCCCCAGGTGGCGCCGACGAGACGGCGGCGCTCGCCGTCCCGTTCGGTGTACTGGGCGGCGAGGAAGCGGACGAGCGCCTGCGCGACGGTCAGCCGAATCGTCATCGGTAACCCTCCAGATGGTCCGGGTGGAAGCAGATCCGCCACTCCCGCGTCGCACCCGGCCCCGCCATGACGTTCAGGTAGTACATGTCGTGCCCGGGCTGCGCGATCGACGGGCCGTGCCATCCGTCGGGAACGAGCACGGCGTCGCCGGAGCGGACCTCGGCGAGGACGTCCGTACCGCCCTCACGGGAGGGGAATACGCGCTGGTACCCGAAACCGTTCGGTCCGTCGATCTCGAAGTAGTAGATCTCCTCCAGCTCCGACTCCTCGCCGGGCCGGTGCTCGTCGTGCTTGTGCGGCGGGTACGAGGACCAGTTGCCTCCGGGGGTGATCACCTCGACGGCGATCAGCTTGTCGCAGTCGAAGGAGTCCGCGGAGGCGAAGTTGCGCACCCGGCGGGCACTGGTGCCGCTGCCGCGGTCTTCGACGGGGACCTCCGGCGCGGGGCCGTAGCGGGCGGGGAGTTGTCGCTCGCACTTCGCTCCTGCCAGGGCGAAGCGGCCTCCCGCGCCGGAGGCGATCTGGACCTGGGCGTCCCGGGGCACGTACGCGAAGTCCGAGACTCCGCTGAACACGCTCTCCCGGCCCAGGATCTGGAACTCGGTTCCCTCTGTTCGCACCGTACAACCGCCCTGTAGCGGAAGTACGATCCACTCGCTGTCCCCGGTGGTGAACAAATGCGTTCCACCAGGGGGCAGTTCGACGATCCGAAGGCTGCTGTGCGCCCAACCGGCCCGCTCGGGGTCGATGTCGAGCTCGTACTGGGCGGTCGCGGTCGACCCCTTGCTCAGGTGCAGCTCGCCGGTCGTCATCATGGCCTCACAGCAGTCCTACGGCGGTGTCCACGGCGGCGGCCACGTCGCCGTCCGCCGGGTACAGCAGTGAGCGGCCGACCACCAGGCCGCGCACGGTGGGGAGTCGCAGGGCGCTGCGCCACTTCTCGTAGACGCCGTCCTGTTCCTCGACGGAGCCGCCGACCTCACCGCCCAGCAGCACCGCGGGGAGCGTGGACGTCTCCATGACCTGGGCCATGTCGTCGGGGTCGTCCGTCACCGGCACCTTGAGCCAGGTGTAGGCCGAACTCCCGCCCAGGCCCGAGGCGATGGCGATGGACCTGGTGACCGCCTCCGGGGACAGATCGTTCCTGACCCTGCCCTCGGGGGTGCGGCGGCTGATGAACGGCTCGACGAAGACCGGCAGCCGGCGCGCGGCCATGTCGTCGATGGCGCGGGCGGTGGACTCCAGGGTGGTCAGCGAGCCCGGGTCGTCGTAGTCGATGCGCAGCAGCAGCTTGCCGGCGTCGAACCCGAGGCGCTGTATGTCCTCGCCGCGGTGGCCGGTGAAGCGGTCGTCGAGCTCGAAGGAGGCGCCCTGGAGACCGCCGCGGTTCATCGAGCCCATGACGACCTTGTGGTCGAGGACGCCGAGGAGGAGCAGGTCGTCGAGGATGTCGGCGGTGGCGAGGACACCGTCGACACCGGGCCGGGACAGCGCCAGGCACAGCCGTTCCAGCAGGTCGGCGCGGTTGGCCATGGCGAGCTTGTCGCCGCCGGCGCCGAGGGCGCCGCGGGCCGGGTGGTCGGCCGCGACGATCATCAGCCTGCCGTCCTCGTTGAGGAGCGGGCGGCGGGCGCGGCGGGCGGCCGCCTCGGCGATGGCCTCGGGGTGGTGGGTGCGGGTGCGGACGAGGGCGGAGACGTCCACGTCGGGCCGCTTGACGGGGGCGCCGGCGCCCCCGTCGGGGTGCGCGCCGGTGACGCGGCCGGCCCTCACAGCACCGCTCCGGCGGCGATGGCGGCGGCGATCTCCTCGCCGGTCGGCATGGCGGACGAGCACTCCAGGCGGGAGGCCACGATGGCGCCGGCCGCGTTGGCGTGCCGCATGGTCTTCTCCAGGTCCCAGCCTTCGAGGAGGCCGTTGACGAGGGAGCCGCCGAAGGCGTCGCCGGCGCCGAGTCCGTTGAGGACCTCGACGGGCAGCGGCGGGACCTCGGCCGAGTCGCCGTCGCGGCTGACGGCGAGGACGCCCTTGGGCCCCTGCTTGACCACGGCGATCTCGACACCGGCGTCCAGCAGCGCCTGGGCGGCGGCCCGCGGCTCGCGCACACCGGTGGCGACCTCGACCTCGTCGAGGTTTCCGACGGCGACGGTGGTGTGCTTGAGGGCCTCGGCGTAGAAGGGGCGGGCGGCCTCGGGGTCCTGCCAGAACATGGGGCGCCAGTCGAGGTCGAAGACGGTCGTCCCGGCCTTGGCGCGGTGGGCGAGGGCCGCGAGGGTCGCCGTACGGCTGGGCTCCTCGCTCAGGCCGGTGCCGGTGATCCAGAAGACGCGGGCCTCCCGGACGGCGTCGAGGTCCAGTTCGTGGGCGTCGATCTCCAGGTCGGGGGCCTTGGGCTGCCGGTAGAAGTAGAGCGGGAAGTCGTCCGGCGGGAAGATCTCGCAGAACGTCACCGGGGTGTTCAGGCCGGCGACCGGGGTGACCCAGCGGTCGTCGACGCCGAAGCCCCTCAGGGCCTCGTGGAGGTAGGCGCCGAAGGCGTCCTCGCCGGTGCGGGTGATGACGGCGGTGCTGCGGCCGAGCCGGGCGGCCGCCACGGCCACGTTCGTCGCCGACCCGCCGAGGAACTTGCCGAAGGACGACACCTGGGCGAGCGGGACACCGGTCTGGAGCGGATACAGGTCCACCCCGATCCGCCCCATGGTGATCAGGTCGTACGCCATCGGCTTCCCTTCGTCACGGCTCTCCCGATGGTTTGTAGTCCTGGACAGGAGGTCGTGTCAATGCTTTGTCCGGACATTCGGACGAGAGGGGGCACAGAGAGCGGGTACACCTGCGCCTCAGCCGTGTCACAAACACCCCCCTTCTGTCACACATGTCGCATGTGCGCGGACTCCTGGTCACACCCGGTCGACAGCCCCTGGCCCACCGTCACGCTCCGTCGTTCACCGGGGACAGGCTTGGTGATCGCCAGCGCAGCGCCCGGCTCCCCCGCCGACCGTCCCCGGTCGCCGCCGTGGTGCGCGCAGGGAGGTGCGGCTCATGACCGACCGAAGGCTCTGGTCCTACAAGGAGATCGCGGCACACATCCGGGTGCAGCCCGACACCGTCCGCTCCTACCGCAAGCACGGACTGCTTCCGCCGCCCGACCACGTCGAGGGCGGCAAGCCCTTCTGGTACGCCGACACGGTCCGCGCCTGGGTCGCGTCGAGACCGGGCAACCGGGGGCGCAAGGACTTCTGAGCCGCCCCTCGCCCGTCCCGTACGGTGCCCCGCCCGCCGTGGGCGGGGCACGGACGTGTCAGGCCCACGGCTCGACGACCGTGACCCCCGCTCCCGGGGCCGTACCCATCGCCGCCAGCGCCCGCGGGACGGCGTCCAGGGTGATCGTCGAGGTCACCAGGCGGTCCGGGCGCAGGGTGCCGGCGCGGACCAGTTCGAGCAGGGCGGGGTAGGTGTGGGCGGCCATGCCGTGGCTGCCGAGCAGTTCCAGCTCCAGGGCGATGGCGCGGGCCATGGGCACCGGGGTGTTGCCGTCCGGGGACGGCAGCAGGCCGACCTGGACATGACGGCCGCGGCGGCGCAGGGAGCCGACCGAGGCGGCGGCGGTGGCCGGCGAGCCCAGGGCGTCCAGGGAGAGATGGGCGCCGCCGGAGGTCAGCTCGCGGACCGCGGCGGCCGGGTCGCCGGTCTCGGCCGCGTTCACGCGGTGGGCGGCGCCGAACTCCCTCGCCAGGTCCAGGGCGCCCGGGGACACGTCGACGGCCACGACCCCGGCGCCCGCCGCGGCCGCGATCATCACCGCCGACAGCCCCACACCGCCGCACCCGTACACCGACACCCACTCCCCCGCCGCGAGCCGGCCCTGCTGCACCACCGCGCGGAACGCGGTCGCGAAGCGGCAGCCGAGGGAGGCGGCGGTGGCGTACGACATGCCCTCCGGGATCGCCACCAGGTTCACGTCGGCGTGGTCCAGGGCCACGTACTGGGCGAACGAACCCCAGTGGGTGAAGCCGGGCTGCGTCTGGCGTTCGCAGACCTGCTGGTCGCCGGCCGCGCAGGACGGGCAGCCGCCGCAGGCGCAGACGAAGGGGACGGTGACCCGGTCGCCGGGGTGCCAGCCGGTCACCCCGGCGCCGACCTCCTCGATCACTCCGGCGAGCTCATGGCCCGGCACGTGCGGGAGGGTGATGTCCGGGTCGTGCCCCATCCAGCCGTGCCAGTCGCTCCGGCAGAGGCCGGTGGCCTCCACGCGGACGACCACACCGTGGGGGGCCGGGCGGGGGTCGGGGACGTCGCGTACCTCGGCGGGGGTGCCGTAGTGGTCGATGACGACGGCTCGCATGCGCATTCCTCTCGGATGACTCCGGGCAGGTTAGGCGCTGCGGCCGGGTCGCACACCGACCGTCGGCTGCGGCCGGTCGCGCTCACCCGGCGGCAGCCGGGACACCGGATTCGCTCCCGGCCCCCTGGCGGGGCGCGTCCCCCTCGGCCTCGCCCTCGGCCTCCCTCTCTCCTTCGGCCTCCCCCGCGCCCTCGGTCTTCCCCGCGCCCTCGCCCTCGCTCAGGCCGAACCGTTCGTGGAAGCGGCGCAGCGGTGCCGGGGCCCACCAGGTGGCCTTGCCCGTCAGGCGCATGATCGCCGGGACCAGGAGGCTGCGGACGACCATCGCGTCCATCAGGACCGCGAGGGCGATGCCCAGGCCGAGCATCTTGGTGTTGGTGACCCTGGAGGTGCCGATCGCGACCATCACCACCGCGAGGATGACCGCCGCCGCGGTGATCAGGCCGCCGGTGCGCTGGAGGCCGAGGCGCACCGCGTTCTCGTGGTCGCCGGTCCTGTCGTACTCCTCCTTGATGCGGGAGAGCAGGAACACGCCGTAGTCCATGGAGAGGCCGAAGGCCACGCAGAACATCAGGACGGGGAGCGTGGTCTCGATCGAGCCGGGGCTGGTGAAGCCGAGCGGGCCGGAGAGGTGGCCGTCCTGGAAGACCCAGACGATCGCGCCGAACATCGCGGTGAGGCTGAGGGCGTTCAGCAGGACCGCCTGGACCGGGATCAGCACGCTGCCGGTGAGCAGGAAGACCAGCAGCAGGGTGACGATCGCGATGAAGGCCGCGGCCCAGGGCAGGCGTTCGGCTATCGCGTGCTTGGTGTCGACCAGGACGGCCGCGGTCCCGGTGACCTTGGTGTCGAAGGGGGCGGACAGTGCGCGCACCTCGCCGACCAGGCGCTGGGCGCCGTCGTCGACCGACTCGCCCTCGGGCTGCACCGTGAAGTACGCCGCGTCACCCGCGACCAGGGGTCCGGTGATCCCGGCGACCCCGGGCAGCTCCGCCACCCGCTGCTTGTAAGCGGCGTACTGCGCCGTGGTCGCGCCGCCCTCGGCCAGGACCTCCAGGGCGCCGCCGGGGTTGCCCGGGAAGCCCTCGCGGATGTGCTGCTGGACGACGTGGGACTCGGCGCCGGCGGGGAGCTGGCGGTCGTCCGCGGTGCCGAACCTGACGCCGGTGAAGGGCAGGCCGAGGACGATCAGGAGGGCGGTGGTGCCGACCGCGAAGAGCGGGGCCCGGCGCATGACGAGGGCCGCGGTGCGGGCCCAGGCCGTGCCCTCGGCGCCGGAGTCCCTCGACTCCCGGCCCCTGCGCCAGAGCCTGCGCAGGTCGAGGGAGTTGACCCGGTGGCCGAGCAGGATCAGCGCGGCCGGGAGGAGGATCAGCGCGGCCGCGGCGGCCAGCAGGACGACCGCTATGCCGGCGTAGGCGAAGGAGCGCAGGAAGTACTGGGGGAAGACGAGCATCGCCGCCAGCGAGACCGCGACCGTCAGGGCCGAGAAGAGGACCGTGCGGCCCGCGGTGCGCAGGGTGGTGCCGACGGCCGTCAACGGGTCGGCGCCGGCGGACAGTTCCTCGCGGTAGCGGCGGACGATGAAGAGCGCGTAGTCGACGGCGAGGCCCAGGCCCAGGGCCGTGGTGAGGTTCATCGCGAAGACGGAGACGTCGGTGAAGGACGTGAGGCCGCGCAGGACGGCGTTGGTGCCGAGGATGGCGACGATGCCGATGCCCAGCGGGAGCAGGGCGGCGATCGCGCTGCCGAAGACCATCACCAGCAGGACCAGGGTGATGGGCAGGGCGATCAGCTCGGCGCGGGCCAGGTCCTCCTTGATGATCGTCTGCATGTCGTGGCGGACGGCCACCATGCCGCCGATCCTGACCGTGACCGGGCCCTGGGCACCGCGGTAGTGCGGGGCGATGCGGTCCAGGGTGTCGGCCGCGGTCTTCTCGTCGCCCGTGATGTGCGCGGCGATCAGGGCCTCGTGGCCGTCCTCGGCGCGCAGGGCCGGTGACCCGGTCGCCCAGTAGGAGCCGACGCCCGTGATCCCCTTCTCCCCGGACAGGCGGGCGGACAGGGACTTCGCCCGCGCCGCCACCGCCGGGGTGTCCACCGAGGCGCCGCCCGCGTCCACCAGGAGCAGCAGGTTGGGCTGGGAGTCCGGGAACTCCCGTTCCAGCGCCTTCGTCGCGTACGTGGACTCCGCGGCCGGGTCCTCCCAGCCGCCGCTGCCCAGCCGGTCCGCGACACCGCTGCCCGCCAGGACGGCGAGCGCGGTGACCACGAGGGCGAGCAGCAGCGAGAGCCTCGGCCGGGCGGTCACGAACCGGGTCCAGCCCCCGGCCCGGACCTCTGCCCGGGTCGCCGTGGGCCTGTCGACTTCGGTCATCCTGCGGTGTCCCCTTCACCGGGACCACTGCCGCCGAGTACGCATTCGCTTCGCGCGCACGGCAGCATGGGTCGGTCATTGCCATCTAGACTGGCAAACACGAGAGATCGCTCGCGTTTCACCAGAATGCGAGCGGCCACTCGTGTTTGTCAATCGCGTCCGGAGAGCTGGGGACAACACGTGCCCGACAAACCCGACAAGCCCGAGAAGCCGGCGACGCCCGAGGACACGGGCAAGGAGCAGCCGCGCCGTCGGCAGGCGCGCGGCGAGCGGCGCATCCAGCAGCTGCTCGAAGCCGCCGCCTCGGTCTTCTGCGCCACGGGCTACACGGCCGCCAGCACCAACGCCATCGCCCGCGAGGCCGGCGTCTCCCCCGGCACGCTCTACCAGTTCTTCCCGAACAAGGAAGCGATCGCGATCGAGCTGGGCAGCCGGCTCACCCACGAGATGCGCACCGCCTACGGCGAGGCGCTCGCGCCGGTCGACCCCGCCACCCCGCTCACGGAGGCGGTCGGCGCCGCCGTGGACCGCTTCATGGCGTTCAACACCGAGCACCCCGTCTTCTACACGCTCATGCACGGCCCGGACATGCCCGGCGGGGTCACCGAGGCCCACGACACCCTGCACACGACCATGATCGGCCGGATCGAGGACCTGCTCGCCTCGTTCCTGCCGCCCGAGACCCCCCGGGCCGACGTCGCGCGCACCGCGCACGTCTGCCTCGGCGTCTACAAGGCGGGCCTCGAACTCGCCCTCGGCCACGAGGGCGCCGAGCGCCAGGCGTACGTCCAGGAGACCAAGAACGTACTGATCCGCTACCTCGACCCGCTGGTCGGCCACCGCCTCGGACAGCCCGCGGACTGAGCACGCCCCCGGAAAAGCACCGTCACGCACCGTCACGCACCGCCGCCACCTGGCGGCCACTCCCCCGGGCGCCCCGGACTGCGACATGCGACGCATATGCCTAAAGTGCGGGTAAATCGACCCGGTACGGCAAGCGCCACACCGCGCCCGCAGGAGCACGAGGGGACCCGACGTGACGTACTCTCCGCCGCCCGGCCGGCCGCAGGCCCGCATCCCGGGTCCGTTGCAGCCGCCACCGCCGTATCCGCGCATCCGTCCGGGCCTGTGGAAGCGCTGCCTCGGCGGCGGGCTCGTCCTGTGGGCGCTGACCGCCGCGGTCACGTACGCGACGCGGAACACCACGCTGCTGCCGACGCTGATCCTGCTCGGAGGCTTCCTCGTCCCGGTCGTCTTCGTGCTGTGGGCGTACGAGCGGCACGGCCGCGACATCGGCGTCAGCGCCATCCTCGGCTGCTTCCTGACCGGCGGCACGCTCGGGGTGCTCGGCGCCTCGGTGATGGAGTTCTACCTGGTCCGCCCCTCCTGGGCGGTGTTCGTGTCCGTCGGGCTGATCGAGGAGGCCGCGAAGCTCGGCGCGCTGGCGTTCGTGCTGCGCCGGCTGCCCGGGATCCAGGGCATCCGGGCCGGACTGGTGCTCGGCGCCGCCGTCGGCTTCGGCTTCGCGGCCCTGGAGAGCTCCGGGTACGCCTTCGACGCGGCCGTCTCCACCGAGGACGTCGACCTGCGCGCGCTGATCGAGACGGAGATCCTGCGCGAGGTGCTCGCCCCCTTCGGACACGGCCTGTGGACGGCCGTCGCCGGCGGCGCCCTGCTCGCCTGCCGCCGCCCGAACGGCCGCTTCCGGCTCACCGCGCCCGTCGTCGGCACGTACCTCGGCGTCGCCCTGCTGCACGCCCTGTGGGACTCCACGCACGGCGTCGCGGTCTGGCTGGTGACCCGCCTGACCGACGGCGGGCCGGACCGGCGGCTGTTCGCCGAGGGCTACATCCCGCGCCCCACCTCGGCACAGGAGCATCTGCTCACCCTGTTCTCGGTCGGCCTGCTGGTGCCGGTCTCGCTCCTCGGCATCGCCTGGGTGCGCTCGCTGGCACGCCGCGACCCCTCTTGGAGAAATACCCCCTAGGGGTATAGTCTGACCAGAGTGGGGCTCTCTCGTGGGCCCCATCGGCCCCACCCGCCTCGACCACCCGCCTCGACCACCCGCTCGACGAGGAGAACGACATGACCGCCCAGACCGACACCCAGGATTCCGTCACCGCCGTCTACAAGGTGACCGGGATGAGCTGCGGGCACTGCGAGGGTTCCGTCTCCGGGGAGATCTCCCAGCTCCCCGGCGTCAGCTCGGTGCAGGCCGTCGCGGCCAGCGGCGAGGTCACGGTCGTCTCCGCCGCCCCGCTCGACGAGGCGGCGGTCCGCGCCGCCGTCGACGAGGCGGGCTTCGAGCTCGCCGGCCGCGTCTGAGCACGGGGGACGCGAGCGGTACGAGCAGCGCGAGTACCACGAGCCGTACACGTACGACCGAACCGAAACTCTCCGCCGGGCCGTACCGACCAGCTCATACTGGATCCGTACGGTCCGGTCCGTCGTCTGGAGTCCGGACATGACCAGCACCACCACCGCACAGACGCCGATAGCCCCGGCAGCGCCGACCGAGGCCGCCGAGGTCGAGCTGCTGATCGGCGGGATGACCTGCGCCTCCTGCGCCGCCCGGGTCGAGAAGAAGCTCAACCGGATGGACGGCGTCACCGCCACCGTGAACTACGCGACCGAGAAGGCGAAGGTCACCTACGCCGGCGGGGTCGCGGTCGCCGACCTGATCGCCACGGTCGAGAGGACCGGGTACACGGCCGAGGAACCCGCGCCGCCGGAGCCGGCGGAGCAGGCCGGGCCCGAGCCCGGCCACGACCCCGAACTCGCCGCGCTCCGCCAACGGCTGCTGGTCTCCGTCCTGC
Source organism: Streptomyces sp. NPDC104367 (assembly GCF_055583825.1). Taxonomy (NCBI): domain Bacteria; kingdom Bacillati; phylum Actinomycetota; class Actinomycetes; order Kitasatosporales; family Streptomycetaceae; genus Streptomyces; species Streptomyces sp. NPDC104367. The sequence goes on from NZ_JBVJND010000041.1 coordinate 61,469, forward strand.
TCGCCGCGCCGGTCGTCCTGCTCGCCATGGTCCCGGCGCTCCAGTTCGACAACTGGCAGTGGCTGTCGCTGACCCTGGCCGCGCCGGTGGTCGTCTGGGGCGGCCGGCCGTTCCACCGGGCCGCCTGGACCAACGCCCGGCACGGCGCGGCCACCATGGACACGCTGGTCTCGGTCGGCACGCTGGCCGCGTTCGGCTGGTCGCTGTGGGCCCTGTTCCTCGGCGACGCGGGCACGGCCGGGATGCACGACGAGTTCCGGTTCACGGTCTCGCGGGCGGACGGCGCGTCCAGCGTCTACCTGGAGGTGGCCGCCGGGGTCGTCGCGCTGATCCTGCTCGGCCGCTATCTGGAGGCGCGCTCCAAGCGCCGCGCCGGGGCCGCGCTGCGGGCGCTGATGGAGCTGGGCGCGAAGGACGTGGCGGTGCTGCGGGGCGGCCGCGAGGTGCGGGTCCCGGTGGCGTCGCTGGCCGTCGGGGACCGGTTCGTCGTACGGCCCGGCGAGAAGGTCGCGACCGACGGGACGGTCGTGGAGGGCACGTCGGCGGTGGACGCGTCGATGCTGACCGGCGAGTCGGTGCCGGTGGACGTGACCGCCGGCGACGCGGTCACCGGCGCGACCGTCAACGCCGGGGGCCGGCTGGTGGTCGAGGCCACCCGGATCGGCGCGGACACCCAGCTGGCGCGGATGGCGAGGCTGGTGGAGGAGGCGCAGAACGGCAAGGCCGAGGTGCAGCGGCTCGCCGACCGGATCTCGGCGGTGTTCGTACCCGTCGTCATCCTGATCGCGCTCGCCACCTTCGGGGTCTGGCTCGGCGTCACCGGGGACACGGCCGCCGCGTTCACGGCCGCCGTCGCCGTCCTGATCATCGCCTGCCCGTGCGCCCTGGGCCTGGCCACGCCGACCGCGCTGATGGTCGGCACCGGGCGCGGCGCGCAGCTGGGCATCCTGATCAAGGGCCCGGAGGTGCTGGAGTCCACGCGGCGCGTGGACACCGTGGTGCTGGACAAGACGGGCACGGTCACCACCGGGCGGATGAGCCTCCAGGAGGTGTACGTCGCCGAGGGCGCCGACGAGGACGAGCTGCTGCGGCTGGCGGGCGCCCTCGAACACGCCTCCGAGCATCCGGTCGCCAGGGCGATCGCCGCGGGGGCCGGGGCGCGGGTCGGGGAACTGCCCGCGGTCGAGCACTTCGAGAACGTCCCCGGGCGGGGCGTACGCGGGCGCGTGGCGGGCCGCGAGGTGGCCGTGGGGCGGCTGTTCGACGTGGTTCCGCAGGAGCTGGCCGAGGCTCGCTCGCGGGCCGAGCGGGAGGGCCGTACGGCCGTGCTGGCCGGCTGGGACGGGGTGGCCCGGGGGGTCCTCGGCGTCGCCGACACGGTGAAGGAGTCCAGTGCGGAGGCGGTGCGCGAGCTGCGCGCGCTCGGGCTGACGCCGGTGCTGCTGACCGGGGACAACCGGGCGGTGGCCGAGACGGTGGCCCGGGCGGTCGGGATCGACGAGGTGATCGCCGAGGTACTGCCCGAGGAAAAGGTGGACGTCGTACGGCGGCTGCGGGAGCAGGGGCGGACGGTCGCCATGGTCGGCGACGGCGTCAACGACGCGGCCGCGCTGGCCGCCGCCGATCTGGGACTGGCGATGGGCACCGGGACGGACGCGGCGATCGAGGCCGGCGACCTGACCCTGGTGCGCGGGGACCTGCGGGTGGCGGCGGACGCGATCCGGCTGTCCCGGCGGACCCTCGCCACCATCAAGGGCAACCTCGTGTGGGCCTTCGGCTACAACGTGGCCGCGCTGCCGCTGGCCGCGGCCGGACTGCTCAACCCGATGATCGCGGGGGCCGCGATGGCCTTCTCGTCGGTCTTCGTGGTGACCAACAGCCTTCGGCTGCGCACCTTCCGCTGAAGTTACCGGCGGTTCGGCCCAGCTGATGCAAGAGTCCCCCTAGAGTCCAACGCGCACCTCACATAAGCTCTTCACAAGGCTCGCGCATCATCCTTACGCTTGAGCTCCGATCGCCATATCGGGGCTCTTGCGCATCTATCGGACAGATGCAAGAGACGCAGATCACAGTGATGTGAACGTAACCATCGAAGGGGTTCGAAGGTCTAAGTTGGCGATGTCAGAGAAGCGTCTTGGGGGGCGCTGACCTGGCATCTGGGGATGTCTTGGGGGACTTCCTCAGAGATGCGTTGCCGGGGCACGTGCGACGGGAAGCTTTGAGCGGCCCTCCCGTGCGGTACGGGTCCCGGCAGATCGCACCGCATCACTGGAGCACGACGTAGCCACCACTACGACATGGTGACTGCGACATGTAGTACGGCGAGTTCGCTCGCCGTACTCAAAGCAGCGATTCAGGCGCTGCCGCACCGAACGCCCGGCCGGATCCCGTGGGGGGAATCCGCACCGGGACACGGGAAGGCGCCCTGGTCGCCGGCCCGTGGGGGGACCGGCGCTCCAGGGCGCCTTCTGCTATGCCCGTGCGGTCAGCCGCGCGCTCAGCGCTCCTCGACCGGAACGAAGTCGCGCTCGACGACGCCCGTGTAGATCTGGCGCGGGCGGCCGATACGGGAACCCGGCTCCTTGATCATTTCCTGCCACTGGGCGATCCAGCCCGGCAGCCGGCCGAGGGCGAACAGGACCGTGAACATCTCGGTCGGGAAGCCCATGGCCCGGTAGATCAGACCGGTGTAGAAGTCGACGTTCGGGTAGAGGTTGCGCGAGACGAAGTAGTCGTCGGAGAGCGCGTGCTCCTCCAGCTTCAGCGCGATGTCCAGCAGCTCGTCGGACTTGCCGAGGGCCGAGAGGACGTCGTGCGCCGCCGCCTTGATGATCTTGGCGCGCGGGTCGAAGGACTTGTACACCCGGTGGCCGAAGCCCATCAGGCGGACGCCGTCCTCCTTGTTCTTCACCTTGCGGATGAAGGAGTCGACGTCGCCGCCGTTGGCCTGGATGCCCTCCAGCATCTCCAGGACGGACTGGTTGGCGCCGCCGTGCAGCGGGCCCCAGAGCGCGGAGATGCCGGCCGAGATCGAGGCGAACATGTTCGCCTGGGAGGAGCCGACCAGACGGACCGTCGACGTCGAACAGTTCTGCTCGTGGTCCGCGTGCAGGATCAGCAGCTTGTCCAGGGCCGAGACGACGACCGGGTCCAGCTCGTAGTCCTGCGCCGGCACCGAGAACGTCATGCGCAGGAAGTTCTCCACGTAGGAGAGGTCGTTGCGCGGGTAGACGAACGGGTGGCCGACCGACTTCTTGTACGCGTACGCGGCGATCGTCGGAAGCTTGGCGAGCAGACGGATGGTGGAGAGGTCGCGCTGCTTCGCGTCGAAGGGGTTGTGGCTGTCCTGGTAGAAGGTGGACAGCGCCGAGACGACCGACGACAGCATGGCCATCGGGTGGGCGTCGCGCGGGAAGCCCCGGTAGAAGTTCTTGACGTCCTCGTGCAGCAGGGTGTGCCGCGTGATCTCGTTCTTGAACGTGGTGAGCTCGTCCACGGTCGGCAGCTCACCGTTGATCAGCAGGTAGGCCACCTCCAGGAAGGTGGAGCGCTCGGCCAGCTGCTCGATGGGGTAGCCGCGGTAGCGGAGGATGCCCGCCTCACCGTCGAGGTAGGTGACGGCGGATTTGTATGCGGCGGTGTTGCCGTATCCGCTGTCCAGGGTCACGAGACCGGTCTGGGCGCGGAGCTTCCCGATGTCGAAGCCCTTGTCGCCGACGGTGCTGTCGACCACCGGGTAGGTGTACTCGCCGTCGCCGTACCGCAGTACTACAGAGTTGTCGCTCACGTCATCCCTCACCGACGTTGTGCCTCTTCTTCGAGGTGCCCTGACTGTCTCTACCATCCCCCATTTGGCGCAGGAGAGTGCACTCGGGGTCGACCATTGGGCCTATCGACGGCACTCAGTGCCGTCAACTTGCTCATCCTGCCCCCTTGTTTCCCCATCTGGAAGTCCCTTGTGACCTTCACGACTCATTTGATCGATCATTTTTCTGGATACCACCGCGCGTGAGCCTGAAGTCCAGCGCCGTGCAGCGCCGACCTGCCGACACCGTGCGCACCGCCTGACCGATCGCCTTGCGCGAACCGACCAGGACGACCAGCTGCTTGGCCCGCGTGACCGCGGTGTAGAGGAGGTTGCGCTGGAGCATCATCCACGCGCCCGTGGTGACCGGGATCACGACCGCGGGATATTCACTTCCCTGTGAACGGTGGATGGTCACCGCGTAGGCATGGGCGAGTTCGTCCAGTTCGTCGAAGTCGTACGGCACCTCCTCGTCCTCGTCGGTCAGTACGGTGAGGCGCTGGTCGACCGGGTCGAGCGAGGTGACCACGCCCACGGTGCCGTTGAAGACGCCGTTCTCGCCCTTGTCGTAGTTGTTGCGGATCTGGGTCACCTTGTCGCCGACCCGGAAGACCCGCCCGCCGAACCGCTTCTCGGGCAGGTCGGGGCGGGCGGGGGTGACGGCCTGCTGGAGCAGGCCGTTGAGCACGCCGGCCCCGGCCGGCCCCCGGTGCATGGGCGCGAGCACCTGGACGTCCCGGCGCGGGTCGAGCCCGAACCTGGCCGGAATGCGACGGGCGGCGACGTCCACGGTGAGCCGCCCGGCGTCCTCCGTCTCGTCCTCCACGAAGAGGAAGAAGTCCTTCATGCCGTCGGTGACCGGATGCTGCCCCGCGTTGATCCGGTGCGCGTTGGTCACCACCCCCGACTGCTGGGCCTGCCGGAAGACCCGGGTGAGCCGGACGGCGGGCACCGGACTGTCCTCGACGAGCAGGTCGCGCAGCACCTCGCCGGCCCCGACGCTGGGCAGCTGGTCGACGTCCCCGACGAAGAGGAGGTGCGCGCCGGGCGGTACGGCCTTGACGAGCTTGTTGGCGAGCAGCAGGTCGAGCATCGACGCCTCGTCGACCACCACCAGGTCGGCGTCCAGCGGCCGGTCCCGGTCGTAGGCCGCGTCCCCGCCGGGCTTCAGCTCCAGCAGCCGGTGCACGGTCGACGCCTCGGCACCGGTCAGCTCCGCGAGGCGCTTGGCGGCGCGTCCGGTGGGGGCGGCGAGCACCACCTTGGCCTTCTTCGCCCGCGCCAGCTCCACGATCGACCGCACGGTGAACGACTTGCCGCAGCCGGGGCCGCCCGTCAGCACGGCGACCTTCTCGGTCAGCGCCAGCCGGACGGCGGCCTCCTGCTCGGGCGCGAGGTCGGCGCCGGTACGGTCCTTCAGCCAGGCCAGCGCCTTGTCCCAGGCGACGTCCCGGAACCCCGGCATCCGGTCGTCGCCGGTCCGCAGCAGCCGCAACAGCTGCGAGGCGAGGGCGACTTCGGCGCGGTGGAAGGGGACGAGGTAGACGGCGGTGACGGGCTCGGCGTCGGGGGTGGAACCGGGCAGCCGCTCCCGCACGACACCGGGGCCCTCCCCCTCCGCCGGCTCCGCGGCCAGCTCCGCGAGGCAGTCGATGACCAGCCCCGTGTCCACCTGGAGCAGCTTGACCGCGTCCGCGATGAGCCGCTCCTCGGGGAGATAGCAGTTGCCCTGGTCGGCGGATTGCGACAGCGCGTACTGGAGCCCCGCCTTCACCCGCTCCGGGCTGTCGTGCGGGATCCCCACCGACTGGGCGATCTTGTCGGCGGTCAGGAACCCGATGCCCCAGACGTCGGCGGCGAGCCGGTACGGCTGGTTCTTCACGACGGAGATCGAGGCGTCGCCGTACTTCTTGTAGATCCGCACGGCGATCGACGTCGACACCTCGACGGTCTGGAGGAAGAGCATGACCTCCTTGATCGCCTTCTGCTCCTCCCAGGCGTCGGCGATCTTCTTCGTGCGCTTCGGCCCGAGCCCGGGCACCTCGACCAGCCGCTTCGGCTCCTCCTCGATGATCCGGAGGGTGTCCACGCCGAAGTGCTGGGTGATCCGGTCGGCGAACACCGGCCCGATGCCCTTGACGAGCCCCGAGCCGAGGTACCGCCGCATCCCCTGCACGGTCGCCGGCAGCACGGTCGTGTAGTTCTCCACGGTGAACTGCTTGCCGTACTGGGGATGCGAGCCCCACAGCCCCTCCAGCCGCAGCGACTCCCCCACCTGGGCGCCGAGCAGTGCGCCGACGACCGTGAGCAGATCGCCGGCGCCCCGTCCCGTGTCCACCCGGGCGACCGTATAGCCGTTCTCCTCGTTGGCGTACGTAATACGTTCGAGCACACCTTCGACGATGGCGAGCCGCCGCTCACCTGTGGGGTTCCCCGCCTGTTGAGCCATGGTCCGACGGTACTGGTGCGGACTGACAGGCGGGGCGGGGGTACGGGTTCCGGTGCCGGTCAGCCGAGGGCCAGCTTGGCGTACCAGGTGCTGTTGGCGCTGACGACCCTGGTGGCGGCGCCGATCGAAGCGCTGCCGCCGGCGTACACGTCGACACTCCCGTCGCTGTTGAGGGCCCAGATGTCCGGTATGTCATCGCCTGTGACATCGGGGGTGCCGTAGAAGTGAAGGGTCGGTTTCACGCTCTCGGTCCAGCCCGTGGCGTAGGTCGTGTCGGTGCCGGTGAGGGAACCCGCCGCGCTCGCGAGCGACGCGATGCTGGAGCCCCCGCCGCTGTCCGCGACGCCGTAACGGACGTACAGGTTCCCGGACGAGCCCGAACGCCAGAGCAGGTCGGGTTCGCCGTCGGCGTTGTGGTCACCGACGCTCACCAGGTCACGTGCGGCCCACGCGGTGGCGGAGAGCTGTGTGGCGGCCGAGAACGTCGCCCCCGTGTATCCGCTGAAGGCCCACAGGGCGCCACCGCTGGTGGTGACGAACAGGTCGGGACGGCCGTCGAGGTTGTAGTCACCGAGGATCACCTGGGTGAAGCCGGCCGGATCGGGGGCCCCCGAGGGCAACCGGATCGCCATGCGCCGGGCGACGTCCACGCTTCCGTAGCCGTCACCCCGGTAGGCGTACAGCTTGCCGTCGGGCATACGGGCGATCAGGTCGGTGACACCGTCGCCGGGCAGCAGGTCACCGCCGTGGGCGATGAGCGCCGGGGAACCGTCGGTGGCCGACATCCAGTACCCGCTCTCGTCGTTGCCGACCAGCGGCACCCCCGCGCGATGTGCGGCGTCCAGGCTGACATGCAGGTCGCCGGTGGAACTGGCCGGATACAGCCGGAGATTGCCGTTCGCGTCGAATCAAGCAGGTCAAGACCACGGCGGGGCGCTGCTCCGCCGCCGCGAGCGCGACCGCCGCCGACGTGGTGTCCGGCACCCGTACCGCCTATGACAACGCCGACTACGGCACCGCGCCCTCGTACGGTCTCGCGACGAAGACATGGACGGTCAACGGCACCGGCGACGGCTGGCTCCGCACCACCACCACGACCCACGACGACTACGGCCGCGTGGCCACGGTGACGGACGCCGGCGACAACCAGGCGAAGACCACGTACTCGCCCACCACCGGCCAGGTCTACGCCACCACCGCCACCAACGCCCTCGGCTACGCCTCCACCACCACCGTCGACCCGGGCCGCGGCACGGCCCTGACCACCACCGACGCCAACGGCAACATCACCACCTACGCCTACGACGCGCTCGGCCGCGCCACCGCCATGTGGACGGCGTCCCAGGACCCGGACACCGACGCCCCGTCGGTCAGGTACGCCTACGACGTGACGGCCGGCGAGCCCACCGTCGTCACCGGCCGTACGCTGCGCGACAACGGGACGTACGAGGACTCCGTCACGCTCTACGACGGCCTCGGCCGGGTACGCCAGACCCAGACCGAGGCGGCCGGCGGCGGCCGACTGGTCACCGACACCCACTACAACGCGAACGGCACGGTCCGCCGGGTCGACGGGGCCTACCTCGCCCAGGGTGAGCCGAGCGGTGAACTCTTCGAGCCGGTCAGCGACTTCGTCATCCGTTCCTCGACCGTCACCGCGTACGACGGCATGGACCGCCCGCTCACCGTCACCCCGTACGAGGCGGGCGTCGCCCAGCCGGCCAAGCGGACGACGTACGAGTACGGCTACGACTACACCAAGGTGGTCCCGCCCACCGGTGCCGCCGCCACCCGCACCTACACCGACCAGCTCGGTCGCGCGGTCCGCGTCGACGACTTCACGGACGCCCTGAAGGCGGCCTACACCTCCACCCACTACTCCTACGACACGCGCGGCAACCGGGTCTCCGCCACGGACACCGACGAGAACTCCTGGACGTGGAAGTACGACGCGCGCGGCCGGGAGGTCGAGGCGACCGATCCCGACACCGGGACGACGTTCACGACGTACGACGACCTGGACCGGCCCCTGACGACCGAGGACGCGCGCGGCACCGTCGTCTGGACCGGCTACGACGAACTCGGCCGCACCACCGGGCAGCGGCTGAACGACTCCACCGGCACGGTGCTGACCTCCTTCGGCTACGACACCGTCACCGGCGGCCTCGGCCAGCCGGCGGCCTCGACCCGCTACACCGACGGCAAGGCGTACACGACCTCGGTCACCGGCTACGACAAGGAATACCGGCCGACGGGGAAGTCGGTGGAGATCCCCGCGTCGGACGCCACCAAGGGCCTCTCCGGCACCTACACCTACGGCTACACGTACACGGCGACCGGCAAGCTCGCCTCGACGACCGTCCCTGCGGTCGGCGGCATCGCGAAGGAAGACGTCGTCACCCGCTACGACGGCGACGGACTGGCCGTCTCGACCTCGGGCGAGGACTGGTACACCGCCGAGGTCGACTACTCCCCCTACGGCGAGGTGCTGCGCGCGGTCACCGGTGAACAGCCGTACCGGGTGTGGACGACCAACGTGTACGACGAGAGCACCGGACAGCTCGACCGGACCGTCACCGACCGGGAGACCGCCGACACGCACCGGGTCAACGACCGCACGTACACCTACGACGCGGCCGGGAACATCACCATCCTGGCCGACACGGTGCCGAAGACCGCCGACGACGACTCCACGACGGTGAAGACGGACCGGCAGTGCTTCACCTACGACGTGCTCGGGCAGCTGACGCAGGCCTGGACGTCGAACTCGACGACCTGCGCGGTGACGTCGGCCGGCGCCCCGAGCGGTGTCACGGCCACCGCCGACGGCGACGGCTACTGGCAGACCTACAGCTACGACGCGATCGGCAACCGCGACCAACTCGTCGATCACTCGGTCGAATTGGTGAACGGCTCGACGGTCGCGGACGCCGCCCTCGACGTCACCACGTCGTACGAGTACGGCATCGATCCGTCCGGTTCCGGCGTCGCCGCCCAGCCGCACACCCTCACCGGGATCACCTCGGACTCCTCGTCGGTGGACTCGGCCGCATCGATCGACTACGACGCCGCCGGCAACGCGGAGAGCCGGATGTACGGGGGCGACACCCAGTCGCTGACCTGGACCTGGGACGGCAAGGTCGAGACGGTCTCCGGCTTCGGCACGGAGGGCGAGGGCCAGGTGGTCAACGCGTCCGGCAAGTGCCTGGACCTGTCGAACGGTTCCACCACCGCGGGCACCGCGCTCCAGCTCTACACCTGCAACGGCACCAAACCGCAGCGCCTGCGCATCGACGCGACCGACGCCGGGACCGACCCGTCCACCGGCGCGCTCAAGGTACTGGGCCACTGCGTGATGCCCTCGGGCGGCGCCACCGCCGACAAGACGGCGGTCGTCATCGCCGACTGCACCGGCGCGGCCGACCAGCGGTGGACCGCGACCAGCGGCAACACCCTCAAGCACGTCGCCTCCGGCAAGTGCCTCGACGTCCCCGACGGCGACTACACCACCGGCAAGGATCTCCAGCTCTACACCTGCAACTCCACCGACCCGCAGAGCTGGACCCTCGGCGACGACACCGCCTACATCTACGACGCCGCCGGCAACCGCCTGATCGCCACCACGGCGGGCAGCCACACCCTCTACCTGGACGGCCAGGAACTCTCCACGGACGCGAGCGGCGCCGTCTCCTACTCGCAGCGGACGTACGCCCAGGCGGGTACGCCCAGTGTGCTGCGGCACTCGTCGCGCGGCTCGGCCACCACGTCCCTGCTCGCCCTGATCCCGGACCACCAGGGCACCGTCCTGTTCACCATCGCCCTGGCCTCGGGGCAGGAGGTCAAGCGGACCAAGACGGACCCGTTCGGCGTGGAACGCTCCACCAGCAACACCTGGGCCCTGCACCGCGCCTACATCGGCGGGACCGACGACAACACCACCGGGCTGATCCACCTCGGCGCGCGCGAGTACGACCCGGGCACGGGCCGCTTCCTGTCGGCCGACCCCGTCCTGGACATCGCCGACCCGCTCTCGCTGAACGGGTACGCCTACAGCAACAACAGCCCCGTCTCGCACTCGGACCCGAGCGGTCTGAAGCCGGTGATGGACGGCGGCGGCGGGTTCGGCGGTACCGCCACCGTCGGCTGCCCCAGTCTCAACAACCCGGCCTGCCCCGAATACACGGGCAGCGAAGGGACGGGCAGCAGCTCGAACTCCCAGACCGTCACCGTGACGGTGACCAGGACCGTCACCTCGACCAAGCCCGCCGCCGAGTGCAACTGGCTGTGCAAGGCGACCAACTGGATCGAAGAACACAAGACCGAGATCATCACGTTCACGGTCGAGGTCGCGGTCGGTGCCGCCTGCTACGGCGTGGCCGGTGCGGCGGGCGCCGCGACCGGCGGAGCGGGTCTCGCGCTGGCCGCGGGCTGCGGAGCCGTCGCGGGCTTCGCGGGCGGCCTGGTCGGCAACGCCATGGACGACAACGCGGACCACAGCGCCGGCGGCTACCTCGCCGCGGGCGGCATCGGAGCGGCCGTCGGTGCGGTGGGTGGCGTCGTCGGCGCGGGCGCGGGCGCGGGTGTGAAGGCGCTGGCGAAGACGGGGCTGGGCCAGAAGGCCGTCGCGGTGGCACAGAAGGTGCTCGGGAAGAAGCCGGCTTGCATGCCCATGAACAGCTTCGTCACCGGCACACTCGTCCTGCTGCCCGACGGCTCCACGAAGCCGATCGAAGAACTCGAACTGGGCGACGAGGTCACCGCCACCGATCCCGAGACCGGCGAGACCACGACCGAGACGGTCACCACGACCATCCTCGGCAAGGGAACCAAGCACCTCGTCAGGGTCACCATCGACACCGACGGAGACGAAGGCGACGCCTCGGCCACCGTCACCGCCACCGACAAGCACCCCTTCTGGGTCCCCGCTCTCCGCGAATGGCTCGACGCCACCGACCTCACCACCGGCGAATGGCTCCAGACCAGCGCCGGAACCCGCGTCCAGATCACCGCGATCAAACGCTGGACCGAAACGACCACGGTCCATAACCTCGGGGTCAGCGAAAAGCACACATACTATGTGCTGGCAGGTACCACTGCGGTTCTCGTCCATAATTGTGGTGGCGGAGTAGCATCCAACGGAGCTCCTTGCACCTGCAATGGATCTACCGACCCGTCCAATCTGGAACTGATTCAGTCCATTGCGACGCGCGCAGAAAAGAAAATCGGAGGAAGCGGAGCAGTCGCGGGAACCAAAAAGCACACGTACGCCGAGAAGCTACTGAATAGATATCAAGGGATCTACGGATCGCGCGGACTAGTTGCAGAGCAAAGTTATCTGAATGGAGTTCCGGTGCCAAAGGGAACCGCAGGAAGCGCTCGCCCCGACGTCTATGACCCACTATCAGGAATAATCTACGACTACAAGTCCCTTGTGAATCCGGGACGGGGAATCGGACAGCGACAGGCAAACCTAAACGCCAACCATGTACCAGGAGCGTCGCTTACGATCGAGGTGAACCCATGAACAGGTCGATTGCCGCCACAGCACGGCGCGTGACGTCGGATTGGGCTTCCGCCTTCCCTGATTTTGATACCTGGCGCCCAATGCACTTACTGCGACGGGTCGGGCCGGCCGTGCAGGGAATCTACCTTGACCGTTCAATGTCTGGAGACGGATACATCCCTACTGCGCATATACATGCGCTGACCCGGAATTTTCCGGTAATCTCTCTAACTTTGGGCCACCGATTGGAGCGCCCCTCAGGGCAGCCGGAAACCGTGCTCTTCACTCGCCATGAAGACGATTTCCAGGATGCAGCCAGCGCCCTGAAAGCACAGTTTCAAATTTCTCTCATCGAACCACCATCACTGGCCGACATTGTCAGTGAATATCATTCAGCCTGTTCAAATCGACAGAGGCAGGGGCTGCCTCCGGCCGTACCGGAAATGGAAGACAGCATCCTCATCGCTGCGGCAGACGGCAGGAGCGACCTGGTCGAGGAGGGGATGAAACTCGCCCGTCTCCTGGCAGCCAGATGGCCAAAGGCCAGGCTCCCCCTCGACTGGGTCTCTGCGGACACGTGGCTCGATAACCTGGCAAGCAAGGCAAGCGATGCCGTAACCCTGAATTCCATCATCGACGATCAGGTGCGCAAACACGGACTCAGTAAGCTCTAAAATGGTGGTTTTCACTTGCGTCCGCCCGGTAGTTGCTCCAAAATTTTCACGAGCGTCTCCAGTATCTCCTGGAGCCCCCGTAAACGTACTAGCTCACGGTGGGACAAATCCATGGGAGCAAGGCGGGTTTTTGCTGGCGAGATTGGCCAGAATCCGGGCCATAGTCGTTGTCATGGGAGCATCCGTTGAGTGGGGGCCAGATGTTTGGCAGAGGGTGTCCGGCCCGCTGAGTAAGTATGAGAAAGCAAAAGAAGGGGCGGGTTCGTGACCCGGAGCAGGTGGGGGCGTGCGGCGGCGGCATCGCTGGTGCTGGCGCTGATGACAGGGTGCGGTGCGAGTACGGGGGCCGCGAAGGCGGGGGCCGGTGCGGAGAGTTCGGCGGTGAAGGGGTCGGCGTCGGCTTCCTCTTCGCCTGCGGAGACGGGCGGCGAACCGCTGACCGAGGCCGAGCTCACCAAGGCCCAGCTGGAGCAGAGCGACTTGGTCGGTTACACCGTCAAGGCGTTGTCGAGCCTTGACACCGAGCCGCCGCCCATGAACGCGGACGACGACATATGCGCGGCCGTGTTGATGATGATGTTCTACTCACTGAGCGTCGAACCCGAGGCCCGCGTCAGCCAGTCCGTGACCGCCACGGTCGGCGACACGGTGGGTACGGGTACGAACGTGCTGCTGGCCTCGTACCAGGAGGCCGATGCGAGGCAGGGCATCGCCGACCTCGTGACCTCTGTGAAGGGCTGCCCGGACGGGTTCGAGCTGACCGACGACCTGAAGGCGTCTGCGGTGAAGCCCCTGGACGTCCCGGACGTCGGCGACGAGGCGGTGGCTTTTCGGCTGAGCGGTGGGTTGCTCGGCGCGGACATCCCGACCGCGTACACCGTCGTACGGTCCGGATCGACCCTCGCGGTCTTCTTCGCGGTCGACATGACGGACCCGAAGACGGTGACGGTCCCGGACGAGGTCGTCACGGCGCAGCTTGCCAAGCTGGGGAAGACGAAAGCCTGAGGGCCGGTGGACACACGCGGAGGTGTCAGCGTCATCGTCCGCTGCTTGTCCTATGTTCGAGCACATCTCCGACGATGGCGAGCCGCCGCTCACCTGTGGGGTTCCCCGCCTGTTGAGCCATGGTCCGACGGTACTGGTGCGGACTGACAGGCGGGGCGGGGGGCGGCGGGCTCCGTTTCGTGGTCCCGCTCGGTGGCGACGGCGGTGGCGGACAGGAGTGTGGCGGCGGTGAGGCAGCCCCAGAGGGCGGCCGGGCCGCGGGCGGCGAGAGCGGTGACGGCGGCCGGGGAGAGCGCGAGCCCGAAGCCGGTGGAGAGCTGGAAGCGGGCGAGGGCGCGGCCCGGGAGGTGGGGCAGGGCGAGGGCCCGGCATCGCGGCTGTAGTCGCTGAGCTCACGTCCCGGGAAGAATATGAGGGACAGGTGCTCCGCGTAGTTGTTCTGCGCCCAGCGCGCGGCAGTGATCTCATAGCCCGCGAGATGGGCGCAGAGCTGGAGCAGGGCCTCGAGCGTCTCCTCCTCGATGAGCAGGTCTGCCTTGGTGACCACCACGTCGCGCATGGCCTGGATGTTGGGGATGAAGACGGTGCGTAGAAGTCACTCAGCTGTTGGTTGACACGCGCGAGCCGGAGCCTGTTCAGATACGTGACGAGACAGCCGACGAACGCCACTCCGACGCTCACGATCACTGTAGCCATGGGAGGCGATGCTACGAGCGTGCGCGGTAGTTCCGCCCAAGGCCGACGAGTTCAGGCGACCGACTCCCTGAAGGGGTCGGTGGGGATGATTCCCGACTCGTCGAAGAGACGTTCCAGCGCCTCGTGACCGTGACGCCTACGGAACTCGATCTCGGCGGTGGTCACCGGCAGTGCCCACAGGATGCGTGCGTGTCCCCCGGGCAGCGGACACTGTTCGAGCCCGGGACCGTGCAGGTAGGGCAGGCTGATCAGCAGGTGCTCACAGGCCGAACCCGGTACCCAGGGCTCACCGATCGGCATGCTGTGCTCCACGTCGAGCGGATGCCCTCCACAGTGGTAGTACGCGATCATCGCCATGAGTTCGACGAATCGTCGGTCGCGCACGTGCGCCGTCATGACGAACTCGAGCGCGCGACCGTGGGTCGCCGAGTCGCAGCACCCGGCGGTCACATAGGCCCAGCTGTCACTCCGCGGACCAGGTCCCACGACGAGAACACGCAACCGAGGCAATACGCTCCGCTTCTCCGGGCCGAGGTCGTGATCGACGGCCTCCACAGAATGCCCCTCGAAGAACGCCCGCACGTGCGACTCAACGGCATCCGCGTGCGGTGACCCCTGAGCGGGCCGCCTCAACACCCCGCCGCGCCTGACGCCTTGAGCCCCTCGACAAAGACGCCGAAGACACGGGGCGGGAAGGAGAGGATAGCCCGGGCGGGGACCTTCGAGTCGCGCACGGCTACGTGGGTGGTGGTGTTTGAGATCTCCACACAGGCGTTGCCGTCGTCCGGACCCGAGTAGGACGACTTGCGCCAGTTGTCCATGGGTGTGTCACAGCTCCTTCGCCAGCCGGTGAACGAAGTCACGCGACCGTTCGATGTCAAGTGATACGGCTTCCACTTTACGGAAGCGCGTTCGAGAGACATCAAGCTGTGCTTCGGAATCGATGAAGGCGGAGCCGTGGGGCACATCGCGCACGACCGTGTCCAGCCTGGGGAGAGGGCCACCAACGTACGTCATCGCACTGGCAGCATTGCCGAAGCCGTCCAAGTCGAACGGGACAACACGGACGGTGATGTGGTCGGCCTGGGAGAGTTCCAGGAGTTTCATGAGTTGAGCCCGGGCAGCAGCCCTGTCACCGACCCTGATGCGAAGGGCACACTCGTGAATCACCAACTCGTACGGCACAGTGAGCTGCCGGCGTCGCAGCCGGTGCCGTAGGCGCAGCTCAAGCTCGTCATGGGTGAGTTCGGGCACTCTGCTGGAGAAGACGCCGCGCGCGTACTCCGCCGTCTGCAGCAGGCCCGGAACATACAGAACCGCCACCTCACGCATGAATCCGGCGTGATGCTCCAGTTCCGCGAGGTCCAGGAAGGACGTGGGCAGTAGACCCCGATACTCCTCCCACCACCCCCGCGTCCGATCGGTCGCCATCACGGCCAAGGCGTCGATGAACTCCGCGTCCGTGCAGGCGTAGTGGGATGCCAGACGCCGTAGCCGCTCCTCACTCACACCCGCGAGCCCGGACTCGATGTGGCTCATCTGGGCGCGGTTCGCCCCGAGCAATGCCGCCGCCTCGATGGCCGTGAACCCCGCGGCCTCGCGCAGTCTGCGCAGTTCGACACCCAAGCGCGTCTGACGTGCGGTTGCTTCGCGCCTCAACGGCATCAGGTGCTCCTCGTCCGGGTCGGACTTACACGATCAGCTCGCCCAGGCACACATGTTAGCCCTACCGTCAGTGACGCAACGCACACGCTGCGGAAGTGCACCGAACCGCCCTGCCATGTCGGCTGCGGCAATGCCACCGTGTGCGAATCTCCCCCACACCCATCGGAGTTGGTGACGCATGCCCGAAGCCTGGGAGTACACGCTCAGCGTTCCCAACGACCTCCGTGCCGTCGCGATCAGTCGGCGTACCCTCCGGCTGATCCTCACCTCGCACGGGCTGATCGGTCTCGTCGACGTCGCCGAACTGCTCGCGACCGAGCTGGCTACTTCCATAAGTAGGCTCAAATCATGGTTACTTCGGAGAGCCGGAAGCCCCGGCGTGCAGGCGGTTACGTGCGCATCTCCAGCGACCCGTTGGAGGAGGAGAAAGGGGTTACACGGCAGCAGGAGGACGTAGCGGAACTGGCCGAGCGTCTCGGGTGGACGTTAGGGAAGATCTACCCGGAGAACGACACCTCCGCCTACAAGCGCAAGCGGATCGAGCTGCCGGACGGCCGCATGGTGTGGCGGGTGATCCGTCCGGAGTTCCGGCAGATGCTGCGGGACTACCAGGACGGCGTCATAGACGGGATCATCGTCTACGACCTCGACCGCCTTGCCCGCCAACCACGCGACCTCGAAGACTTGATCGACCTCGTGGACCACTACCGGCGTCCGGTCGTCGGAGTGACGGGCTCGCTGGACCTGATGACCGACAACGGCAAGGCCATGGCGCGGGTGCTGATGGCCATGGCGAACAAGAGCAGCGCGGACACCGCGCGCCGGGTGTCGCGGGAACGTCTCCAGCGGTCGCGGGAGGGACGGAGCCTGCCGCCGAACCGGGCGTTCGGGTGGAAGGAGGATCGGCTGACCCGCAAGCCGGAAGAGGCTGCCCTGATCCGGAAAGCGATCCTTGGATATACCGCCGGGGAGAACTGGTCGAGCATCACGCGGATGTTCACCGAGTCCGGAATTACCCCGGCGAGCAGTACGAAGTGGTATCTCACCTCAATCCGGAACATGTTGCTCTCGCCGAGGATGGCGGGAATCGTGGCCTACTGGGGGCGGGGCGGGGCAAACCGTTCCGATGACGAGTACGAAGCCGACGCTCCCCGGCGAAAAGCGCGCCCGTCCGACTCACCGAGGGACATGGCCCTGCGAGACGAGAACGGAAACTATGTGCGCGGCGCATGGCAGCAGATCGTCACCG
Source organism: Streptomyces sp. NPDC104367 (assembly GCF_055583825.1). NCBI lineage: Bacteria > Bacillati > Actinomycetota > Actinomycetes > Kitasatosporales > Streptomycetaceae > Streptomyces > Streptomyces sp. NPDC104367. The sequence goes on from NZ_JBVJND010000041.1 coordinate 78,515, forward strand.
TGGTGCAGTGGGAAGAATTCGTTGCGGAATTTGAGCGACGGAAGGAGGGAAAGGAATTCACGTCCCGAGGAACAAAGAAATACCTGTTGTCCGGGCTGCTGCGATGCTCGCGGCCGAATCCGGACGGAACGCCGTGCGGCCGGAGAATGGTCGGGGTATCCAGCAAGCACCGGAAGACAGGGGAGCCCAGCAACATCTACAAGTGTCCGTCACCGAACCTGGGCGGGTGCGGCAGTAGCCAGCGCCAGATGGCGCAGCTTGACCAACTGATCGAGGACCTGTTGTTCCTGCACTTGGAGCAGAACCGACCCCAGGAGACCGCCCAAGCCTCAGGCGAGGCGATGACCGGACACCCGGACGCGGCCCAACTCACCGATGTACAGGTCCGGTTGAAGGCGATGCGGGAAGGCATGCGGGACGCTGAGGTTGAAAGGGTGGGGTGACAGCGGGCGTTGGCGGTGCTACATCCTCGTCATGAGGTACGCGGATGGCGGCGGTCTGACCGCTGCGG
>NZ_JBVJND010000042.1:0-73849 GCF_055583825.1 Streptomyces sp. NPDC104367
AGGCCGGCGGTGGTTACGCTCCGTTGGACCCCGGGTATCCCGACGACCGCCTCGCCGGCATGATCGAGGACACCGGCTCACCGGTCGTCATCACCAGCTCGGACCTGACCGCGCGGCTGCCGCGGGACGTGCCGCACGTGCTGATGGACCGCGACATGGCTGCTCTGGCCCGTCATTCGAGTGGCGATCTCGTGCCGGTGGTGGGGCCGGAGGACCTGGCGTACGTCATCTACACGTCCGGTTCGACCGGCAGGCCCAAGGGCACGCTCATCCAGCACAGTGCCGTCGTGGACCTGGTGCACTGGAACCTGGACACCTTCGACATCGGTCCCGGTGACCGGGTGGCGTTGCTTGCGGGGGTCGGGTTCGACGCGGCTGCCTGGGAGTTGTGGCCCGCGCTGGCGGCGGGTGCGACGGTCTGTGTCACGGACGAGGAGACGCGTATGTCGCCGCGGCTGCTCCAGGCGTGGCTGGGGGAGCGGGGGGTGCGGGGGACGTTCCTGTCGACGCCGATGCTGGAGGCGCTGGCGAACCTGGACTGGAGGGGCGGGGCGGCGCCGGAGTACATCATGACCGGTGGTGATCTGCTGCGGTTGCCGGCCGGTGTCCACCTGCCGTTCCGAGTGCACAACGCCTACGGCCCGACCGAGGCGACCGTCATCGTCACCTCCACCGATGTCGATCCCGGTGATCCGCTGCCGCCGATCGGCCGGGCTACCGCCAACTCCCTGCTGTGGGTGGTGGACCGTTGGGACCGGCCGGTGCCGGTGGGTGTTCCCGGTGAGCTGCTGATCGGTGGTGCGGGGGTGGCGCGTGGGTACCTGAACCGTCCGGAGCTGACGGCGGAGCGGTTCGTGGAGTACGTGCCGGATCGTGCGGCGGGTGTGTCGTACCGGGTGTACCGCAGTGGTGATCTCGTCGTGCGGCGTGCGGACGGGATGCTGGACTTCGTCGGGCGGATCGACACGCAGGTCAAGTTGCGTGGTTTCCGTATCGAGCTGGGGGAGATCGAGACCACGCTGCTGGCTCATCCGGGTGTCGGGGCGGTCACCGTGATGGTGCGGGAGGACACTCCGGGCGACAAGCGCCTCGCCGCCTACGTCGTGCCCGCCCGACCGGACACGGTGCCGACGGCGGGGGTGCTGCGGGCGCACCTGGGGCGGCACCTGCCCGAGCACATGCTGCCGGCCGCGTTCGTCTTCCTGGACGCGCTGCCGCTCACGCCCAACGGCAAGACCGACCGCCGCGCGCTGCCCGTGCCCGACACGACCCGCGACGGCCTGGAGACCGAGTACACCGCGCCGCGCAACCGCGTCGAGGAGGCGATCGTCCGCGTCTGGGCCGACATCCTCGGAGTCGAACGGGTCGGCGTCCACGACAACTTCTTCGAGTTGGGCGGCCATTCGCTGCTCGCCACCCAGGTCAGCAGTCGGCTGCGCAGGGCGCTCGGCATCGACGTGCCGGTCCGCACGGTGTTCGGCGCGCCCACCCCGGCGGCGCTGGCGGCCGCGCTGGCCGACCTGATGATGGCGGCGATCAACGCGCAGTTCAGCAGGGCCTGACCCGTACCGTCGTGTCGCCCGGTCCGGAGGGCCTCATATGAGGTCCTCCGACCGCAGGCTCCCCTCGGCCACGGCCATCACTCCCAGCTGGAAGCGGCTGTGGGCACCGAACCGCTCGGTCAGCCGCTCCGACAAGCGGCGCACCGTGCGCAGCGAGACGTCCATCTGGCGGGCGGCGGAGGCATCGGTCAGACCGCGTGCCCACAGCCGCAGAATGTGCTGCTCCTGCAACGAGAGCCGGCCCCGGGTGCGGGGGCGGGCCTGGGCGAGCGGTGCGGCCTCCTTCCACAGCTTCGCGAACAGTTCGACGAAGGCGCTGACGATCGACTCGACGGAGCACACCAGGCCGCCGGAGACCGAGCGGAAGGTGTTGACGGGTATCACGGCCCGGCCGTCGGCCAGCACCATCCACACCGGCAGCGTGGGCAGGGTGCGCACCCCGCCCAGCTCGTCGGTCTTCCACGACAGGTAGTCCATGGCGGCCTGGTCGTGGCGGGCGCTGTCCAGAAGGATCGAGCGGGAGCGGGCATTGCGTTCCAGGACCGCCTCGTCCACGGCGCGGGCGAGGCTGATCTGGGCCGGGGAGAGCCGTTCGGCGGGACCCAGACTCAGAAGTTCGCTCTTGCAGCTGCCGGCGAGGGTGGTGATGTACTCGCGTACGGCCCGTTCCCCCGACAGCCACTCCACACCCGGAACCCCGCCCCGGGAGCGGCTGTTGTGGTCGGCGAGAAGGCGCGCGACCTCCAGCCGCGTGTCCTCGAACTGTAACTGACGGCGCGCCAGGTCCGCCTGCTGGCGGGCGAGTATCGCGGTCAGCCCGACCTCGGGGTCCACCGGTCTCCATCCGCTGGCGGCGTCCCCGGGCGCGACCAACGACAGCCGTGACAACCGTTGCAGCGCCTCGCGGACCGCGCCGTCGCTCTCGTCCAGGCGTTCGGCCAGCTTCGGCACGTCTGCCTGCGGTTGGTCGACCATCGCCAAGTAAACGCTTTTCGCCACGGAATCGAGTTCAAGAGTGGTCGGCAATGCTCTGCGCTCCTGTCGTGTCGTGTGACGGTGCCCGGTGAAACGCGGTGGCCCGGCCCCGGTTCCGCGGCTTTCACGGCCCGGTCGGCTCCGACGCAGAGTCAACGGGACTCAGCCAAATCACGTATGCGTGGCGCCCACCCATGTTTGTCGGCCGTCATGGACCGGGATCCGCGCCGAATCCACCGCGGCCGACGGGCCGCGACCCCCTGAGAAGGCCCTGACGCGGAACGTTCTCGCAGGTGGGCGTATGCGCGCACAAATATGGGTGAGGGACACGCATGTGCCCACCACCTTCTCGCGGCGAACCTGGTGACACACCAGCCGACCAGGAGGAAAACCGAGATGAAGACCATCGCCACCGCCCGCCGCACCGCCCAGGCCGTCGTGACCGTCGCGCTCATCGCCGTCACGGGCGTCACCTTCCTGAACGCCGCCGGCACCGGCTCCGCCTGCGCCGCCCACACCGCCGCCTGCTCGGTGCGAGCCGACGGCGGCGCCGCCAACGGCTGACCGTACGCACCGCCCGCAGAGCCGCACGAGGACCAGCCCCGCACCACCCCGCACAGCCCCGCACGACTGCGGCCCCGGCATCCGACCGGGACGCACCGGACGCCCGGCTTGCACGTGAACCTGCCGCACGACCGCACGTTCCGCCCCGGGCCCACCGCGCCGCATCGCCGCACATCGCATCGCGCACATCGCGCCGCACCGCCACCCTCCAGCCACCGCCGCATCGGCCTGGCCGAACGCCGCGCCGGTCCTGGCGCGCGTCCCGTGCCGGACGGCCACCACCGCACTCACCACCATCCGCGCCTGTCCGGACGCGGGAGACGGGAACAGACTCACCTATGTCGACCGGCGCTCGCACCGACGGCCCGAACGGGTCGCCGCCCCTACCGTTCCGCACGATCCCGGGAGGCAACCGGTGAAGGCCGAGATGTTCTGGGAATGGGTACGCCCACCACGCCCGGGCCGCGAACTGCCCGTCGCCGTGGGCGGGTCGACCGCCCCGCACCGACTGCTGGAGGCGCTGAGGCACGCCGCGTTCCCGTATCCGCGCGGCGGACTGCGCCTGGCCGGCATGCCGCCCGCCGGCTACGCCCAGCAGGTCGCCGACGGTCTGATCGCCGCTTTCCCCGGCGGGGACGCGGACGGGGCCGAGGTGTCCTGGTGGAGCCCGGTCTCCCGACCGGGGCTGCCGGTCAACGCACCGTCGCTGGCGGACGCGCTGCGTCACACCACCGCCCGGGCGCCGCACTGGGTGGTCACCTGCGGCCACGCCTTCGCCGGTGTCGTCGACTCCTGTCGACGTCACGGCGGTTCGGACTGGATCACCGAGGACTACCGCGACTCGATGGTGGCCCTGCACGCGGCCGGGTGGGCGCACAGCATCGAGATCTGGCAGAACGAGCGCCTCATCGGAGGTCTGTTCGGCACCGGCATGGGCGAGGTGTTCAGCGTCGACTCCGCCTTCGGCCGTCGGCCGCAGGCGCTGCGGGCCGCGTTCGCCGATCTCAGCCGCCGGCTCACGGGCCGTGCGACACTGATCGACCTCCAGGTGCCGCAGCAGTACACCGCGGGTCTCGCGGCGGGCTCCGTGACCCGCGCGGAGTTCCTCGACTTGGTGCTCGCAGTGGACCTCCCGCTGCCGATGCGCTCGGAGGTGCTGGCCGTAAGGCCGCTCGCCCACGACTCCGCCGCCACCTGACCTGTCCGACGGCCACCACAGGGACCACGGCCGCCCCGTCCGCCTCCCGGACGGCACAGCGGACCGGGACAAGTGGCTCGAACCTGACGGAGAAGCCAGGCCGCCCCGGCTGAAACAGCGGGCCACGCATCGCAAGGGCTTCCGCAAGCAGGGCCGCAGAATTTGCAGTTGGCCGAAACGGACCTACGACCAGATGGTAGGTCTGCGCGCGACGGCCGGGTGCGGGACGAGTGCCCGCCAGCGCCGGAGCACCACCCGCAAGGGACGCCCACGAGAACCCGGGCGGGAACATCGCCCGCCCGCCGTGGCGGCACCCTGCACCAGGCTGCCGCACCGGGACGGCCGCACACTCCGGTCCCGGCTGCCGGAAGGGCGGTCGTCGGCGTCCCGATGGCGGGCTGTGCCTCCGCGCCGGAACGGGCGTCCGTCGCAGCGCCGCCGGTCGCGCCACGGACGTGCCGAAACTGATCGCAACGCTCCGTACCGTCCGGACGAGGCGGCCGTACACTCCGACGGCACGACCACGATCGGATCAGGTCAATGCCTGACATGACCAACTAGTCGCCTGTGAAGACTATTTGAGAACGTGGACGCACAGGTAATCTGATCGTGTGCATGTCTCATCACCGACTGTGATCGGGCGCTCCGACGAACTCGGCACCCTCCAGGACGCACTGGACGAGGCGTGTACCGGGCGAGGCGGTGCGGTGTTCCTCGTCGCCGACGCCGGAATAGGCAAGTCCCGGCTCATGAGCGAGTGCATCACGTCCGCCGCACGCGCCGGCATGGCCGTGCTGCGCGGCCGGGCCACTCCGGCCGGAGGCGTCGTCCCCTACCGGCCGCTGACCGAGGCCCTGTTCTCTCTCGCGCGGGCCGGAAACGTGCCCGACGACCCGGAACTGGCGCCGTACCGAAGGGTACTGGGGCGACTGGTGCCCGAGTGGCGCGACCGCTCGGACCCCGGCGACAGCGACGACTCGCCGGTCGTGCTGGCCGAGGCGGTGCTGCGGCTGCTGGGCGCCGTCGGCCGCGGCCGGGGCGTGCTCATCTGCCTGGGCGACCTGCACGACGGCGATGCCGAGACGCTGGGCATCGTCGAGTACCTGGTGGACAACCTGAGCGACCAGCCGGTGCTGCTGCTGGGCAGCATCCGCACCATGCCGTCGGCGGCGCTGCGCCTCGCGAGAGCGGGGGCCGGCAGCCGCACGGCGCTGGTGCTGGAACTCGGCCCGCTGACCGACGCGGAGGTCGGCCGGCTGGCCGCCACCTGCCTGGGCACCACCGCCGACGCGCTGCCGTCCGACATCACGGCATGGCTGGTGCGCAGCGCCGACGGCAACCCGTTCGTGGTGGAGGAACTCCTGCGCGGCGGAGTGGACTCCGGCGCGCTCACCCGCACCGCCGAGGGCTGGCGGATGAACCACGACCTGCCGATCGGCGTCCCCTCCACGGTGGCCTCCAGCGTCGGCGACCGCGCCCGGCGGCTCGGCGAGCGCTGGCACGCCGCCCTGGAAGCGGCCGCGATCATCGGCCGGCACTTCCCGCTCGACGTGCTGCAACGCGTCACCGGGCTGACCGAGGACGAGATGCACCGGATGGTGAGGGCCGCCACCGAGGCGCAGCTGCTGACGCCCGCGGCGGGCTCGCCGGACTGGTGCACCTATCGCCACAGCTGGACCGCCGAAGCCCTCGCCAGCGGTGTGCTGCCCTCGCAGCGCAAGGCGCTGGCCGGTGCCGCTGCCGCCGCCATCGAGTCCCTCTCTCCCGAACTGCCTGGTGAAATGTGCCAGTTGACGGCGCGGCTGCGGCTGGCCGCCGGCGACGGCCCCGCCGCCGGCCGACTGTACGCGCTGGCCGGCCGGCGCGCCCTGGACTCCGGTGCCGCCGTCTCCGCGGAACACCTGCTGGACCGCGCGCTCGGCCTGCTCCCGCCCCAGACGCACGGCGCCGAACGCGCGAGCGTGCTCGAGTCGTTGCTGTACGCCCTCACCGAGGCCGGCGACATCGAGCAGGCGCTGCTGCGTGGCGCGGACCTGTACGCGTCCACGTTGCTCGCCCCGCAGCACCGGGCGGAACTGCTGACCCGGCTGGCGTGGGTGTGCGTGGTCGGCGGCCGCTGGGACAAGGCGGCCGAACAGGTCGCGCTGGCCCGCGGCCTGCTGGCCGGCGCCGCCTCGCCCGCGCACCTGGCGCCGCTCGACGTGGTGGAGGCGCACCTGCTGACCCTCGGCGGCGGCCAGGGCGACGGCAGCGCGGCCCGCGCCGAGGAACTGGCCGTGCGGGCGGTGCGGGTGGCGGAGGAGATACCGTTGCCGGCCACCGCGTGCCAGGGTCGGCAGGTCCTGGCCCTGCTGGCCCGGAGGCACAGCTTCGCCGACGCCGACGTGCACCTGACCCGCATGTTCGCCACGGCCGACCAGCACGGACTGCCGATCTGGCGGCTGCGCGCACAGATCCGGCTCGCGACCAACGAGCTGATGCGCACCGGGGAACCGGCGCAGATCCTGCTCGCCCGGGAGGCCGCCTTCGCCCTGGGCGCGGTCACCGCGGGGCTCCAGGCCGACGCCAGCATAGCCATGCAGCGGGTGCTGTTCTGCGAGTTCGAGCAGGCCGAGGCGCTCGCCGACAAGCTGCTCGAGTCGACCACCCGCATGCACCAGGCGGGCGAAGCGCAGTTCTGCCTGGTCATTAAGATCGCCGCTCAGGCCCATCAGGGCCGCTGGGAGGCGATGCGGGCGCTGCTCGCGGAGTTCCGGCGGCGCGACGGCGAGCGGTCCTTCCACGCACCGGTGGTCTTCGGGCATCGCGCGATCTGCGCGCTGCTCGGCGAGGACCGCCCGGGAGCGGAGGCCGAGATGGCCCGGGTCCGCGAGTGGGAGCGTACCCACCCCACCATCTACTACCAGTCCGGCCGTTACGGTCTCGGCATCCTGCTGGAGGTGCTCGCGGGCCGGGCCGGCCGGGAGAGCCTGGAGGAGACCTGGCCGTCGGCGGCGGCCGGGCTGCGCTGGAACACGCAGTTCCTCCAGGCCGCCGACGCCGTGCTGATGGGCCGCGAGAACGCCGCAGAACAGGCCGCCGACCGTATGGCGCAGGCGCTGTCGGCCGCCGCGCCCTACCCGATGGCACGCCACCTGCTGATGCGGCTGGTCGCCGAGGCGGCGCTGGCCGACAGCTGGGGCGAACCGGTGGAGTGGCTGCGGTCCGCCGAGCAGTACTTCCACGGCAGTGATGTCGCGGCGGTGGCCGGCGCGTGCCGGGCACTGCTGCGCAACGCCGGTGTACGCGTGATGCAGCGCCGTGCCGGAACGGGCGCGGTGCCGCCGCAACTGGCGAACCGCGGGGTGACGGCAAGGGAGTTCGAGGTGCTGACCCTGCTGGGCGAGCGGCGCGGGAACCCGGAGATCGCCAAGCTGCTGTTCATCTCCCCGCGCACCGTGGAGAAGCACGTCGCGAGCCTCCTGACGAAGCTGGACAGGTCCGACCGCCGCGAACTGTCCCTCCTGATGGCGGACCTGAGACTCTGACCGCTGCCTCCGCACACGGCACGGCCGTCCTCCTCGCGGGGATCGGCGTCGCCACGGATCCGGGCCGCCCGCCGCGTCGCCCGCCCCCGATCAGCGAGTTGCCAAATTAGGCAATCTCGATGACAGAAGCTGTTGCCGAGAGTTGCCTGCCTTGACTAGGGTGTGCGTTGTCCGGGTGCGCGGAATCAGTGCCCGGGGCGCCGGTGGGGTCAAGCCGTCACCCGTCCTGATGGGCGGTTGTGCGTGGTCGCGGCTGGGTCCGAGGTGGAGTGACCCTGATCCGGCCGCTGGTCACCGGAGGAGGATTGCCAAAAGTTGCCAAGTGGGAAAAGGTCCGGCAACACGTCGTTGCATCGTTCACCAAGTGTTGAGGGAGGGGCAGCGGTGTCGCTTCAGCAGCCGGAGTTCGGGGTTCGCCTGCGCGAGATCAGGGTGGGACTCGGGCTCTCCCAGCAGCAGGTGGCCGGCGACGGTCTCTCCACGGGGTACCTGTCCCGGCTGGAGTCGGGTGCTCGCCCGCCCACGGCGCGAGCCGTCGAGTACCTGTCCGAACGGCTGGGGGTCAGTCCCGCGGCGTTCCGGTCGACCACCGTCGACCCGGTCGCCCAGGCGGTCACCGCCGCGTCCTCGACCGAGGACCACTCCCGTGCGGTGTGCCTGCTCGAGACCGCACTGGCGGCGGAGCCGAAGGACGGCGATGACGCGGCGGTGCGCTGGCAGGCGTTGCGACTGCTTGCCGAGCATTACCGGCAGCAGGGTGATCACGACGGGGAGATGAGCCACCTCGTCCAGATGATCCGGCTCGCAGATCACCTCGGCGTGCCCGAGGTGCGCGCCTATTCGCGACTCCAGCTGGCCCGGTGCCGACGCACGCTGGGGCAGCCGGAGAGGGCCCACGACGCGGCGCGGGAGGCGCTGGCCATCACCGTCGAGCACGGACTCCCGGCGGACGACCGGGCCGGCGCCCTGATGGTGCTGGTCTCCACCGAGGTGGCGGTCGGTGAGCTGGCCGCTGCCCAGCTGCACGTGGCCGAGCTGGAGGAGATCACCCGGCATGGGGGCGAGGTGCAGCGCGCGGAGGCGCTGTGGACCTCGGCCCACGTCCGTCTGCGGATGAGCGATCATGCCGGCGCCGCCGAGCGGCTCGAGGAGGCGCTGGCATCGCTGAACAGCCGTACCAACCCGCTGCTCTGGCTTCGGCTGCGGCTCGCCGCGGCCTCGCTGAGCTTGCAGATGACACCTCGGCGGCTCGACGTCGCGGAGCACTGCCTGACCGAGGCCAGGCCCGCGGTCGAGTTGATCGGCAGCCGGCTGCATCAACAGGAGCACACCCTGCTGGCGGCCCAGCTGAGCTTTCGCCGGGACGACCTGGAGGAGTCCCGGCGACTGCTCGACAGCCTTGACGAGCACGACATGCTGCTCGCCTACCAGGACCGCCTGGCCTGCGAGGTACTGCGCAGTCAACTGCGGATCCTGGCCGGCGATCGCGCGCGGGGAATCGAGGACCTCCGGCGCCTGGCGGAGGACACCGAAGGAAGTTCCAACGTGGATCTCTCGAAGGAGATCTGGCGCGCACTCGCCGAGACCCTGGCACGCGCCTAGTCGATGCGGCGGGCCCGGCCCGCCCGTCGATCTCAGTGATTCTCCATGGTTCGTCCGTGAGCGGTGCGGAACCGAGTGCAAGGAACGGAGGAGAAACGTCATGAAAGATCGCGAGTCGTCCATCGGCGCTCCGTCCGGGATCTGGGAACTCTTCGAGGCGGCGGTCGCGGCGGATCCGGACCGCGAGGCATTGGCCGACCCGCAGGCCGGAGTGAGCCTGACCTACCGCCAACTGGACCTGGCGGCAGCCGAGCAGTCGGCTGCCCTGGTACGGGCCGGGATACGCCCGGGAGACACCGTCGCCCTCTCGCTGCCCAGGTCGGCCGCCGAGACGGTGGCGTTGCTCGCAGTGCTGAGGGCCGGAGCGGCCTACGTCGCGATCGACCCCGAACAGTCGGAGGCGACGCTCCGCCGGATGTTCGAGGTGAGCGCGCCACGCGCGGTGCTGGCCGACGCCGGCGCGGTCGAGCGAGTCATGCGCCAGGCCCCGGACGGCTGTCCGGCCGTCGAGGTGCGGGAGCCGTCGGCGGTGCCGGACGCGGACGGCGCGGCGCGGGTCCCGCCGCCGCACCGCGCCGGTGGTGACGACCTCGCGTACGTCACCTTCACATCCGGTTCGACGGGCCTGCCCAAGGGGGTCGCGATCCCGCACCGGGCCGTCGCCCGGCTCGTCGCCGATCCCGACCACGTGCGCTGCGGCGCCGGCGAGCGCTTTCTCCGCCTGGCACCACTGGCCTTCGACGCGTCGACGCTGGAGATCTTCGCGCCGCTCGCCAACGGTGGCACGCTGGTGGTCCATCCGCAGGGCGTGCCCGGACCGCGCGAGATCTCCGTCTTCCTGCGGACTCAGCGCATCACCGCCCTGTGGTTGACCGCGGGCCTGTTCCGGGTGGTCGTGGACTTCGAGCCGGAGGCGTTCGCGCACGTTCGGCAGGTGATCACGGGAGGTGACGTGGTACCGGTGGAGCAGGTCCGCCGCCTGCTGCGTCGGTACCCGGGGCTGCGGGTGACCAACGGCTACGGCCCGACGGAGAACACCACCTTCACCACCGTTCACCACGCCGACTCCCTGGAGGACGTCGACGAGCCGCTGCCGATCGGACGCCCGATCAGCGGCACCACCGTGCACGTCCTGGACCCCTTCGGTCTGCCGGTCGCCACTGGCGAGGTCGGCGAGCTCTACACCGGCGGCCCCGGACTGGCCCTGGGCTACCTCGGCGCGGACGGGCACGAGCGGTCGGCCTTCGCACACCGGGCTCAGGGCACGGGCGAGCGGCTCTACCGCACCGGTGACCTGGTCCACTGGGACACCCTGGGGCGTCTGCGGTTCGTCGGCCGTACGGACGACCAGGTCAAGATCCGCGGGTTCCGGGTCGACACGGCGCAGATCGAGCGTTGCCTGGCCGAGCACCCCGAGGTCGACGACTGCGTGGTGACGGCGGTGGGCGAGCACGCTGCCGAGAGACGGCTGCTGGCCGCGGTGGTGACCAGGCACGACTGCCTGGCGGATCTGCGGAGCTGGGTCGGGACGCGTCTGCCGGCCCAGGCCCGGCCGGCGCTCTGGGCAGCCGTCCAGACGCTGCCCCTCACCGCCAACGGCAAGGTGGACCGCCGCGCGCTGGAACGCCTGGCCCTCGCCGGTGAGCCGACCGAGGCCACGGCGCGGCCGGGTACGCCGGCCGGCCTGCCCGCCGCCGACCAGCTGGAGCACCGCATCCGGCTGGCCTGGCTGGAGGTGCTCGGCGTGGACCACTGCGGCCTGGACGACGGCTTCTTCGACATCGGCGGCGATTCGATGCTGCTCGCGTTGCTGGCGGGTCGGCTCCAGAAGGAACTCCCGGTCGAATTCGCCACGATGGATCTCTTCCGCTATCCGACCGTCCGGTCATTTGCCAAGAGCATCCGAGTCAAGGTCGCCGCGCATCCCGCCGGGCTTCCCGGAGTCACTTCCTGACCGTCCGGTCTCCCGGCCCGCGGTGACTCCGCCGAGGCCCGCGAAGCCGCCCTGCCCGTCAAGATCCTTCCAGTGAGGGAAAGCCGTGTTATCAAAAGACTCCCGTGGATTCGACATCGCGGTCATCGGCATGGCCGGCCGGTTTCCGGGCGCATCGTCCATCGACGAGTACTGGGAGAACGTCCGCCACGGGCGGGAGACGATCTCCCGGTCAGGGACCGAATCCGCCGGACAGGACGACCGGCCCGGCGACGTCGCCCATCAGGTCGGGGCGAAGGGCGTGCTGGACGGCGCCGACCTGTTCGACGCCGCGTTCTTCGGGCTCAGCCCGCGGGAGGCGGCCATCACGGATCCGCAGCAGCGCGTGCTGCTGGAATGCGCGCACACGGCTCTGGAGCATGCCGGATGCGACTGTCAGCGGTACTCCGGTCTGATCGGGGTCTACGTCGGCGGATCACAGAGCGGATACCTGCGACGTCACCTCCTGCCGCACCGGGATCTGGTCGCCGAGACGGGTGAGCTGTCCCTCGCGCTGGCCAACGAGCGAGACCACCTGGCCACCCGCGTCTCCTATGCCCTGGACCTGCACGGGCCGAGCTTGAACGTGCAGACGGCGTGCTCCTCGTCGCTGGTCGCGATCATCACCGCCTGTCACGCCCTGCTCGCCGGACAGTGCGACATGGCCCTCGCCGGCGGGGTCAGCGTCACGACACCCCTCGAAGGCGGTTACCGCTATGAGCCCGGCGGCATCGCCTCGCCCGACGGCCGCTGCCGCAGCTTCGACGCACAGGCCCGAGGGACGGTCCCCGGCAACGGGGTCGGAGTCGTGGTACTCAAGCGCCTCGCCGATGCGCTCGCCGACGGCGACCAGGTCCACGCGGTGATCAAGGGAGGCGCGGTCAACAACGACGGCGCCCTGAAGGTCGGATACACCGCGCCCGGCGTGGACGGCCAGGCGCGCGCCATCACCATGGCCCAGGCCGCGGCGGGCGTCGCCCCCGACACCATCGGTTACCTGGAAGCCCACGGGACCGGAACGCCGATGGGCGACCCGATCGAGGTGGCCGCGCTGAGCGAGGCCTTCCGGGCGGGAACCGACCGCACCGGTTTCTGCGCCCTCGGTGCGGTGAAGCCCAACATCGGGCACCTCGACGCGGCCGCGGGCGTGGCCGGCTTCATCAAGACCGTCATGGCACTGAAGGCGGCGGAACTCCCGCCCCTGTTGCACTTCCGGCAGCCGAATCCGCTCCTGGACCTGGACCGCAGCCCGTTCTACGTCAACACGGAGCTGCGACCGTGGGATTCGCCCGGGCCGCGCCGAGCGGGCATCAGCTCATTCGGGATGGGCGGCACCAACGCCCACCTGATCCTGGAGGAGGCGCCGGCCCCGCAGCCGCGCGACCGCACCCGGGAAGCGGTCGTCCTCCCGCTCTCGGCGCGCTCCGCCGAGGCGCTGGCCGAAGGCGCCCGCCGCCTCGCCGACCACCTGGATGCCGACCGGACACTCTCGCTCGCCGATGCCGCCCACACCCTGCAGAACGGGCGCCGGGAATTCGGTGTACGGCTCTGCGTCGTCGCGACGGACCGGGCCGAGGCCGCCCGGTTGCTGCGCGAGCAGTCGGGCGACCCGGTCGGGACGGTCGACGGGATCATCGGCACCGCCTTCCTCTTCGCGGGCCAGGGCAGCCAGTACCCCGGGATGGCCCAGCACCTCTACGCCGGGCAGCGGGCGTTTCGGGACGTCGTCGACGAGTGCGCCGAGGAGTTCCACCCGGTTCTCGGGCTGGACGTGCGCACGCTGCTGCACCCAGCCGTCGCCGACGAGGCGGCCGCGGACCGCCTGGCACGCACCGATGCCGCGCAAGCCGCGCTGTTCACCGTGCAGTACGCCCTCGCGAAGCAGCTCATCCAGCTCGGCGTCGAGCCGGCCGCCATGCTCGGACACAGCCTCGGCGAGTACACCGCCGCATGCCTGGCCGGCGTCTTCGACCTGCCCGAAGCGGCGCGGCTGATCTCCGCCCGGGGCCGTCTGGTCAAGGAGCTGCCGCCCGGACGCATGCTCGCCGTCCGGGCCAGGGTCGAGGAACTGCTGCCCGTGCTGGGGGACGGGGTCGAGATCGCCGCCGTCAACGCCCCCGAGGCAGTGGTCCTCTCCGGGCCGCCGGAAGCGATCGAGGCCGTGCGAGACCGGCTGGCGGCCGACCGGATCGAAGGGCGGCTGCTACGGACGTCGCACGCGTTCCACTCCGCGGCACTCGACCCGATCCTGGCGCGGTTCGCCGAGCAGGCCGCCCGGATCCCCCTGCGGGCCCCCGCGATCCCGTTCGTCTCCGGCCTCACCGGTACCTGGGCCACGGCGGAGCAGGTCACCGACCCCGCCCACTGGGTCCGCCAACTGCGCGAGCCCGTCCGCTTCGCCGACGCCGCCGCCACCCTGCTGTCCGCCGGCGACATGCTGCTGATGGAGGTCGGCCCGGGCGGCACGCTGGCCGGGCACCTGCTCGCGGCACCCGGACGACGCCCCGCCCACCGGATCACCCACGCGCTGGGACATCGGTCCGACCGGCGTGACGACCGGGAGACGCTGCTGACAGCTGTCGGCCAGGCGTGGGCCGCCGGGGCGCCCGTCGACTGGGCCGCCGTCGGGCCGGGAGACCGAGCCCGCCGCATCGCGCTGCCCGGCTACGCCTTCCAGCGACAGCGGCACTGGATCGAGGCGCCGGAAGAGCAGGCGGCGCCGACCGGTACACGGCCCGCAGCGTCGGCCGCGCGTGCGGCGGCCTCGGCGATCCAGCAGCCGGCCGTCACGACCGGCGCGGCGGCCGGGACATCGGCGGCCGACGAGCGGCCGAGCCGCACCTCCAGCACGCGGGAGCGGGTCACCGACTGGGTCGGCGAGATCTGGTCGCGCATGCTCGGTGTGCCGCGGGCGCACCCACAGGACAACTTCTTCGACCTCGGGGGCCACTCCCTGCTGGCGACCCGACTCGCCGCCCAGCTCTGCGACGAGCTGCAGATACCCCTCACGGTGGCCGACGTCTTCGACCACCCTTCCGTCGGAGCCCTCTCGGAGGTCGTCATGGAACGCGCCCCAAGCCCCGGATTCCTCGAACAGCTGCTGGCGATCAGGGACGAGATCGAAGCGCTGTCCGACGAGGAGATCGCGGGCCTGATCGCCGAGGGAGGCTTCTGATGGCGACCCGGACCACCCTGGACCGGTGGCTCAAGTGCCTCGCGCCGAAGCCGGACGCGCGACTGCGCCTGCTCGTCATCCCGTACGCGGGCGGCGCGGCCGGCCCGTTCCGCAGCTGGGCCGCCACCATGCCGCCCGAGATCGAGCTGTGGGCCTTCCAGCTCCCCGGCCGCGAGGACCGGCTGGGTGAGCCTGCCGCCACGCGCCTGGACGACCTGATCCCGGCGATGGCCGACGCCGTATCACGGCTCGACCCCAAGCCGTACGTCCTGTTCGGGCACAGCATGGGGGCCCTGCTCGGCTACGAGCTGTACCACCGGCTGCGCGACCGGGGAGCCGATCTGCCCCGACGGCTGATCCTGTCGGGCTGCGCCTCGCCCGCCCTGCGCTTCGAGCGGAACTGGCCGCACGGCGACGACGAGATCATCCTGAACTGGTTCCGGCCTCTCGGGGGGATGCCCGAGGACGTGGACCTCGAACTCCTCCAGCTCATGCTGCCGACACTGCGGGCCGACCTCCAGGTCTGTGAGACCTACGCCCACCGGCCCCGAGCCGCCGTCGACCGGCCGGTCACCGTCCTCGCCGGGCGGACGGACCCGGTGGCCACACCGGAAAGGGTCGCCGCCTGGCGTGACCTGGTCTCCCGCGATTTCACCTGCGTGAACAGGACGGGCGGCCACATGTTCGTCCTGGCACCCGAGTTCCCCAGGTTCCTCGCCACGCTCTGCCGGCCACGGCCGTAGCCCCGTTCGCAGGACCGCTTCGCCAGGATCCGCACACCGTGGACCAATCCCCGTACGGAGGGTGATCCGATGAACGACCAGATTCAGCTCGGGAGCGGACACCAGCTCCGCCCCGTGGCCGCCTCGCCCCGCCGGCCGGACCGGGACGCCGTGCGCCGTCAGCTGCTCGCCCGTCGTGCGGGTGGTGGGGTGTCGGGGGTGTCGTGTCGGTCGGTGGTGGGTGATGTGGGGTTGTCGGCGGGGCAGCGGCAGTTGTGGTTGGCGGATCAGTGGTTGTCGGGTCCGGGTCGGTATGTGGTGCCGATGGTGTGGCGGTTGGTGGGTGGTGTTGATGTGGGTGCGTTGGGGCGTGCGGTGTCGCGGGTGGTGGGGCGGCATGAGGTGTTGCGGACGTCGTTTCCTGTGGTGGAGGGGGTTGCGGTGCAGCGGGTGGGGGGTGGGGTGGGGGTTGTGGTGGGTGTGACGGATCTGGGTGGTGTGGTGGTGGGGGAGCGTGGGGTGCGGTTGCGTGAGGTGGTGGAGGGGGAGGTGTGTGCGCCGTTCGATCTGGGTGTGGGTCCGTTGTTGCGGGTTCGGTTGGTGCGGTTGGGGGCTGGTGAGGATGTGTTGGTGGTGGTGTTGCATCACATCGTCACGGACGGTTGGTCGTTGGGGGTGTTCTGTGAGGAGTTGTCGGAGTGTTATCGGGCGGAGGTGTGTGGTGGTGAGCCTGGGTTGGGGGAGGTGGTTGTTCAGTATGCGGACTGGTCGCAGTGGCAGCGGGAGCGGTTGGGTGGGGCGTGGGTGGCGGGGGCGGTGGAGTACTGGCGTGGCGCGCTGGCCGGCCTGACCCCCCTGCACCTGCCCTCCGAGCGGTCCCGGCCGGCCGACGCGCCCGCCCGGGCGGCCCTGCTGCCGCTGGCGCTGCCCGCCGACCTGGTGTCAACCCTGCGGGCGCTCGCCCGCGCCGAGGGAACCACTCTCTACACCGTTCTGCTCGCCGCCTACCAGGCGCTGCTCAGCCGGCTCTGCGGGCAGCACGACATCGCGGTCGGCGCCCCCGTGGCCGGTCGTGAACGGCCCGAGCTCGTCCGGACCATGGGCTACCTGGTCAACACCCTTCTGTTACGCACCGACTGTTCCGGCGATCCCACCTTCCGCGAGCTGGTACGACGGGTCCGCCGCACGGCGCTCGACGCCTACGCCCACCAGGAACTCCCCTTCGAGAGGGTCCTCGAAGAGACGGCGCTCGGCGACCGCACCCCCGTCCAGGTCTGGTTCAACCTCCTGGAGCAGGCGCCCCGGCCGCCGAAGCTGATCGGCCTGGAGGTCACCGAAGTCGGCATCCAGCGGACGGCTGCCACAGCGGACCTCGCGGTCAACCTGTGGCCGGACGAATCCGGCGGTCTGACGGGGTACCTCGAATACGACGTCCACCAGTTCGACGAAGCGGCGGCCGGGCGCCTGTCGGCGCAGTTCACCACCCTGCTGCGGCACGCGGCCGACGACACCGACAGCGCGCTCTCCAGGCTGCGGCTGCTGGAGCCCGCCGACCGGGCGGCCGTGCTCGCGCTGGGCGAGGGTGCCTCGTACGCCGGGCCGACCCCCTTGTTCACCGAACTGTTCCGACGCCGGGTGAGCGAGAATCCGAGCCGGACCGCCCTGGTGACAGCGGACGACAGCCTCACCTTCGCGGAGCTCGACACCCTGGCGGACCACGGAGCGCACGCGCTGCTCGCCGCCGGGGTCCGGCCCGGTCAGACGGTGGGGGTCTGCGCGGGACGCACGGCCGCCCAGATCGCCGCCCTGCTCGCGGTGCTCCGGATCGGCGCCGCCTACCTCCCCCTCGACCCCGAGTACCCGGCCGACCGGCTCGCCCGGATGATCGAGGACGGCGGAGCCCGGGTCGTCGTCTCGGCGAAGGGCGGCCCGGCCGTCCCGGGCCACTCGGGTCCCGTCGTGGCGCTCGACGTCGCGCCGGACGCCGACCGGCCGGCGACAGCCCCGCAGGCCACCCGTGCGCACCCGGCCGGGCCGGACGACCCGGCCTATCTGATCTACACCTCCGGCTCCACCGGCCGGCCCAAGGGCGTGACGGTCACACAGCGGGCGCTCGCCGCTCACCTGCACCGCGTCCAGCGGCACTTCCGGCTCACCCCGGCCGACCGGGTCGTGCAGTTCGCCTCCTTCTGCTTCGACGCCTCCTTCGACCAGATCCTCGTGCCGCTCGCGGCGGGCGCCTCCGTGCTCCTGCGGGACGCGCCCTGGGGCCCGGAGGAACTGCTGGAACAGGCGACACGGCACGGGGCCACGCTGCTCAACGTCCCGCCCGTGTACTGGCACGGCCTGCTGCGGACCGTCCAGGACGGCACCGCCGCGTTCCCGCCGAGCGTGCGCCTGGTCGTACTCGGCGGCGACACCCTGGCAGCCGCCGACGTGCGACTCGCCGAGCAACTGCTGCCCGGAACGGCCCTGGTCAACATCTATGGGCCGACCGAGGCGACGGTGGACTCCACCCTGTTCGAGATCCCGGCGGGCTGGAACGGCGAGCGGGTACCGGTCGGTCGGCCACTGCCCGGCACCGTCGTGCGGATCCTCGACGAGCACATGGAGCCGCAGCCGCTGGGAGCCGTCGGAGAACTGCACATCGGCGGAACGGCGCTCGCCGCGGGCTACCGCGGCCGACCGGACCTGACCCGGGAGGCCTTCGTCGCCGACCCGTTCGCGGCCGAGCCGGGGGCGCTGCTGTACCGGACCGGTGATCTGGCGCGCTGGCGTGCGGACGGCACCATCGACCTGCTCGGCCGTCGCGACGCCCAGCTGAACATCCGCGGTTTCCGGATCGAGCCCGGCGAGATCGAGAGCGCCCTGCGTGAACTCCCGGGCGTGCGCGAGGCACTGGTGACCGTGCACGGCGAACCGCCCGCGGAGCAGCGTCTGGTCGCCCACGTGATCGCCGGCGACCGTCCGCCGGCCACCACCGAGCTCCGCGACGGCCTTCGGTCGCGCCTGCCGATGTACATGGTGCCGAGCGACTTCGTGCTCCTCGACGTCCTGCCGGTGTGCGCCAACGGCAAGCTCGACCGACGCGCACTGCCCGCCCCGCCGGCGCGCGAAACCGCGGCGCACCGGCCGGCCGGCGCCCGGACACCGGCCGAGGAGCGGATGACGCGGCTCTGGGCGGAGGTCCTCAGAACCTCCGAACTCCACCCGGACGACGACTTCTTCGCTCTGGGTGGAACCTCCGTCACCGCGATGAGGCTGGTCTCCCTGGTCAACCGCGAGTTCGGCGTCCGCATGCAGGTGCGCACCGTCTTCGACGCCCCCACGATCGCCGGACTGGCCCGGCGGGCCGGTGAAGCCGTGGGTGGTGGGGTGTCGGGGGTGTCGTGTCGGTCGGTGGTGGGTGATGTGGGGTTGTCGGCGGGGCAGCGGCAGTTGTGGTTGGCGGATCAGTGGTTGTCGGGTCCGGGTCGGTATGTGGTGCCGATGGTGTGGCGGTTGGTGGGTGGTGTTGATGTGGGTGCGTTGGGGCGTGCGGTGTCGCGGGTGGTGGGGCGGCATGAGGTGTTGCGGACGTCGTTTCCTGTGGTGGAGGGGGTTGCGGTGCAGCGGGTGGGGGGTGGGGTGGGGGTTGTGGTGGGTGTGACGGATCTGGGTGGTGTGGTGGTGGGGGAGCGTGGGGTGCGGTTGCGTGAGGTGGTGGAGGGGGAGGTGTGTGCGCCGTTCGATCTGGGTGTGGGTCCGTTGTTGCGGGTTCGGTTGGTGCGGTTGGGGGCTGGTGAGGATGTGTTGGTGGTGGTGTTGCATCACATCGTCACGGACGGTTGGTCGTTGGGGGTGTTCTGTGAGGAGTTGTCGGAGTGTTATCGGGCGGAGGTGTGTGGTGGTGAGCCTGGGTTGGGGGAGGTGGTTGTTCAGTATGCGGACTGGTCGCAGTGGCAGTGGGAGCGGTTGGGTGGGGCGTGGGTGGCGGGGGCGGTGGAGTACTGGCGTGGCGCGCTGGCCGGCCTGACCCCCCTGCACCTGCCCACACCGGCCGCCACCGGCCGCGAACCGTCATCCCGCGGGAAGGTCCACGAGTTCACCCTCGCACCTGAACTGCGCGCCACGCTGGAGCGCCGGGCGCAGGAGAACGGGGTCACCCTCTTCATGTTCCTGCTGGCCGCCTACCAGGCGCTGCTCAGCCGCTTGTCCGGTCAGCACGACATCGCCGTCGGCACCTCGACGGCCAACCGCGAACAACCCGAACTGGCCCACGCCCAGGGCCTTTTCGCCAACAGCCTGGTGCTGCGCACCGACTGTTCCGGCGATCCCACCTTCCGCGAGCTGGTACGGCGGGTCCGCCGCACGGCGCTCGACGCCTACGCCCACCAGGAACTCCCCTTCGAGAACGTGATCGAAGAGGTCCGCGACCCGGCCTGGGGAGCAGGCGGCCCGCCGATCCAGGCGTGGTTCGGCTACACCGATGCGCCGGCGCTGCCGCTGAGGCTGCACGGTGTCGAGGCCGAACCGCTGGGAGTCGAGGACCTGCCTGCCAGGCTGCCGGTCCGGCTGGACCTCGCGGCCCGGGACGGCCGGATCGACGGCCTGATCCACCACCAGGTCGAGGTGGTGCCGACCGCCACGGCGGTCACCCTCGCCGAAGACCTGACCACGCTGCTTCGCGCGGTCGCCGACGACACGGACCTTCGGCTCGCCGAACTGGACACGGTACTTCTCCGGGCGGCCGCCGAGAGCCGGACCCGAGCCAGGACAGCACTGAGCAGCTGGATGTCGGGCTCGCTCGCCACCGCCCGCCGCCGGCGCGCCCAGCCATGGCACAACCAACCGACAGGAACGAGCGAATGACGTCGAAACGTCGGCTCCGGAGCGGTGAGCTCCTTCGGCACCGGGACTTCCGGTTGCTCTGGGGTTCTCAGGCGGCGTCCCTGCTGGGCAGCCAGGTCAGCCTGTTGGCGCTGCCGCTGACCGCGGTGACGGTCCTCGGGGCGGGCGCCTTCGAGACCGGTGTGCTCGGCGCGGCCGAGCGGCTTCCCTACCTCTGCTTCGGCCTGCTCGCCGGGGTCTGGGTGGACCGGCTGCGCCGGAGACCGGTGCTGGTCGCCGCCGACCTGGGGCGGGCCCTGTTGATGATCACGATCCCCGTGGCCTCGCTGCTGGGTGTGCTCGGCATGGGACAGCTGTACGTGATCGGCTTCCTGGTCGGACTGCTGGCCGTGTTCTACGACGTGGCACACCAGTCGATCCTGCCGAGCATGCTCCGCCGGGACCAGCTCCTCGAGGGAAACAGCAAGCTGGAGTTCACCGGTTCGACGGCAGACCTGGCCGGTCCGGGGCTGGCGTCACTGCTGATCGGCGTGCTCACCGCACCGATCGCCATCGTCGTGGACGCGGTGTCCTACCTCGTCTCCGCGATCCTGCTGCGCGGGCTCACGGAGACGGAGCCCGCCGACCGGCCCGTCGAGCCGCGCCCGGTGCTCACCGAACTCCGCGAAGGACTGGCCTTCGTGTCCGGACAGCGGCTGCTGCGCTGGGTCGCGGCCACGGGCGCCGTCGGCAACATCTTCATCAACGCCATGCTCGCCGTCTTCTTCCTGTTCCTCCTCAGGCAGCTGGACCTCGGCACCGGTGGCGTCGCCGTCGTGGTGATGTGCGGCAGCGTCGGTGCCCTGTGCAGCCTGGTGGTGCTGCGCCCGCTCGCGGACCGGATCGGTACCGGCCCCTCGTTGATCGCCTCCACCCTCGTCACCGCCGCCGGGGTGTGGCTCCTGGCCTTCGCGGGCGGCGGCAGAGTCGTGGCGCTGGTCGTGGCGGCGGCGGCGAACTTCGTCTTCATGCTGAGCTTCCCGCTCTACAACGTCAGTTCACGCCTGCTGCGGCAGTCCCTCACCCCGGGTCACCTCATGGGCAGGGTGAGTGCCATCATGCGGACGATCATCTGGGGCACCATGCCGGTGGGATCCCTGCTCGGCGGGACCCTCGGCTCCCTCCTCGGTCTGCGCCAGGCCGTCCTCGCCGCGGCGTGCGGCCTGCTGGTCTCACCGGTCCTGCTCGCCGTCTCGCCGCTGCGCGGTCTGCGGACCATGCCGGACCAGCCCGAAACGGTCGTCCTGGAGCCGCGTCCGGCGAACGACGACGGCAAGGCCGTCGCGCCCCCAGCCCGGTAAGGCACCTCCCCCTGAATCCGAGAGGGCAGTTCCTTGATGCATCCGACACTCCCGAGCACGGCGCCCGGCATCCCGCCGGCCGGATCCCGTCGGCGTATCGGCACCCCTGCCGGTGACCGGCTGGTGACCGTCGCACCGCCCGGCGCCGCCGAACTCCCACGCAGGCTGAGCGCGACCGTCCCGGGTCTCGACCTCGTGCGGTGGCTGCGGCAGAACCGCGACGAGGTCCACCGCCACCTGGAGGAGCGGGGCGCGGTGCTGTTCCGGGGCTTCCCGGTCGAGCACGCCCGCGGCCTGGAGCGGGTGGTCACGGCGCTGTCCCCGGCCACCCTCGACTACGTGTACGGATCCACCCCGCGCAGCCGTGAGTCAGCGGGGGTCTACACCTCGACCGAGTACCCGTCGGACCAGACGATCCCGCAGCACAGCGAGCTGGCGTACGCCGGCAGCTGGCCGATGAAGCTCTGGTTCCTGTGCACCGTCGCGGCGGCCGACGGCGGGGCGACCCCGCTCGCCGACAACCGCAAGGTCTTCGCCCGGCTCGGCCGGCGCCTCCGGGACCGCTTCATGGACCACGGCGTCATGTACGTCCGCAACTACGGCGCCGGACTCGACCTGCCGTGGCAGCAGGTGTTCGAGACCACCGAGCGGGCCGGCGTCGAGCGTTTCTGCCGCGCCGCCGGCATCGAGTACCGGTGGACGGACGGGGACCGCCTGCGGACCCGCCAGGTGTGCCAGGCGGCGGTTCGCCACCCCTCGACCGGCGAGTGGGCCTGGTTCAACCAGGCTCACCTCTTCCACCCGTCGAGCCTCGGCACCGAGGTCCGGGACTCGCTGCTGACGGCCTTCGCCGAGGAGGACCTGCCCCGCAACGCCCTGCTCGGCGACGGCAGCCCGATCCCGGAGGAGGACCTGGCCGAGATCAGGGCCGCCTTCGAAGCCGAGACGGTCGCCGAGCCCTGGCACTGCGGCGACGTGCTGCTGGTCGACAACATCCTCGCCTCGCACGGGCGCCAGCCCTACGCGGGACCTCGCAAAGTGCTTGTCTCGATGGCCGAGCCGTACGGAACCCAGCAGGGGCAGAAGTGAGGGAGAACGCCATGACCGAAGCCGGCGAAGGGTTCCGCGTCTCGCCGCAGCAGCAGCAGATCTGGCAGCAGGCCGACCGCGGTACGGGGCCGGACGCCACACCGTGGGTCTGGTGCACCACGGAGCTGGACGGACCACTCGACGGATCACGGCTGGACCGTGCGCTGGGCATGCTGGTCGAGCGGTACGAGATCCTGCGCACCACGATCGAGCTCGCACCGTGCTTCGTCCTCCCCGTCCAGTCGATCGCCGAGCCGACGGCGGCCGCGGCCCAGCGGGTGCCTCTCGGACCCGTCCCGGCCGCCGACCGGCCCGAGCATGTGACAAGGCACCTGGCGAGGCTGTCGTCGCACTGGTTCGCCGACGGCCCCGGGGCGCAGCTGCGGGCCGTGCTCTTCGAACGGGCCGAAGAGTCCGCCACGCTGGCACTGGGCCTGCCCGCCGTCCTGGGCGACACGCGGAGTCTGCTGCTGCTGACACAGGAGCTGCTCGACACCTGCGCGGGTACCGGCACCGTGACGGAGCCGCCTCAGTACGCCGATCTCGCCGAGTGGCTGACGGAGATGCTGAGCGCCCCGGAGACGGCCGAGGGCCGACGCTTCTGGTCCACGGCCACCATGGCGGAGCAGGGCGCGGAGCTGCGGTTCCCCTTCGAGAGCACCGCCGCGCCGGAACACGGCGAGCCGGCGGCAGCCGAGTCCGAGGTCGAACTGCCGGCCGACACGACGGCGGCACTGACCGCGCGCGCCGACGCCCTGGGGATCAGCGTCGCGGACCTGCTGCTGACCGTCTGGCAGCTGGTGCAGGCCCGGTTCGGCGACGAGGAGTCCGGCACCACCGGAGTGATCACCGACGGACGCGGCGTCAGCGACCTGGCGACCGTGATCGGCCCCCTGGCCCGCACCCTGCCGGTGCGCTGGGACGGCTCCGCGCAGCCGACCGTCTCGGCCGCCGCCGTGGCCGTGGCCGAGACCCTCGCCGAGGCCCGTGGCCACGAGAACTTCCATGACCCGGCGGCCGCGAGCGCCGCGGCACACCTGTTCAGGACGGCGTTCGAGTTCATCGAGCTCCCGCCGTCGCGCAGGATCGGTGAACTGACCGCGACCGTCCGGTCGGTGCGCGCCTCCGCGCCGCCCCGGAGACTCACGGCCACCTGCCTGCGACGCGGCGACCTGCTGACGGTGCGGCTCAACGCGCCGCGCAGCATCGGCCCGGACGAACTCCGGCTGCTCGCCGGCTCGTTCGCCGCGGCCCTCTCGGCCGTCGCCACCGACGGCGACCACGAGCCGACGACGCTACCGCTCACCGCCGGCGGCCGGTCGGTGACCCC
This sequence comes from Streptomyces sp. NPDC104367, assembly GCF_055583825.1. Taxonomy (NCBI): domain Bacteria; kingdom Bacillati; phylum Actinomycetota; class Actinomycetes; order Kitasatosporales; family Streptomycetaceae; genus Streptomyces; species Streptomyces sp. NPDC104367. Next base: position 23,887 of record NZ_JBVJND010000042.1, read on the forward strand.
GCGGCCGTCCGGCCCGCCGGACGACGAGCCGACCTGCGGACAGCACGGCGCACACGTGCCGGTGCACCTGCGGGTGGTTCGGCAGGCGGACCTGACACCGGACGCGGAGGCACTCGTCGGCCCGACGGACCGGCTCACCTACCGTCAGCTGGCCGACCGGATCGGCGCCCTGGCCGCTCACCTCCAGTCGCTCGGGGTCGAGAGCGGCGAACGCATCCCGGTCCTGCTTCCCCGGGGCGGTGACGCGGTCGTCGCGATGCTCGCCGTACTCGCCGCCGGTGGCTGCTTCGTACCTGTCGACCCCGAACAGCCCGGGGAGCGACTGGTTTTCGTGCTGGCGGACAGCGGTGCCCGGTACGCGCTGGTCGACCCGAACACCATGGTCCTCCTGCCGGACGACGGCCCGCGCGCGGTGCTCACCACGACGGCCTCCTCGACCGGACCGCTGGAACAGCGGACGCCGCGGTCCGCCTACGTCGTCTACACCTCCGGCACCACGGGCCGGCCCAAGGGCGTGGTGGTCGGGCACGAGCAGCTCGCGCACTACGCCGACGCGGTGATCAAGGAGCTTCCGCTCGGTCCGGCTCCGCGGTTCGCCCTGGTCTCCACGCTGGCGGCCGACCTCGGGTACACGGCGCTGCTGGCCGCACTGTGCACCGGCGGCACCCTCCATGTGATCGACCAGGACACCGGCACCGACCCGGCAGCCCTCGGGAGCTACCTGCGGCGCGAGGACATCGACTGCCTCAAGATCGTGCCGTCCCATCTGACCGCCCTGCTCACGGCCACCACGGAGCCAGCCGCACTGATACCTCGCCGGCTGCTGGTCACAGGCGGCGAAGCCTGCTCCTGGGCCCTGCTGGACAGGATCACCCAGCTCTCGCCCGACTGCGCCGTGGTGAACCACTACGGCCCGACCGAGACGACCGTCGGCGTCAGCGCCCACCGGGTGGACAACGCCGACCTGGACCGGCGCTGCGCGGTCGTCCCGCTCGGACCGGCGCTCGGCGCGAACCAGCTGTACGTGCTGGACGGAGCGCTCCGGCCGGTGCCCGACTGGACACCGGGCGAGCTCTGCGTCAGCGGACCCGGCCTGGCCGAAGGCTATCTCGGGCAGGCCGGGCTGACGGCGGAGAAGTTCGTCGAGGTCGCGGGCGCCGACGGCAGGCCGGTTCGGCTGTACCGCACGGGTGATCGCGTCCGGCGCCTGCCGGACGGCACCTTCGACTTCCTCGGGCGGACCGACGACCAGATCAAGATCAACGGTTTCCGGATCGAGCTCGGCGAGATCGACGCGGCCGTCCGCTCCCATCCGGGCGTCCAGGACTGCTGCGTGGTGCCGGTCGCCGACCCGCACGGCGGCAACCAGGTGGTGGCGTACCTGGTGCCCGCCGCCCCGGCCCCGTCCGACACGGAGCTGCGGGCGCACCTCCGCGCAAGGCTGGCCGAGCAGTTCCTTCCCAGCGCCTTCGTCCGGCTCGCCGCGCTGCCCCGCACCCCCAACGGGAAGCTGGACCGTGCGGCGCTTCCGGAGCCTGTGCGCCAGACGGCCGACGGCGGAACCGGCCCGCGCAACTCGGTGGAGCTGGCGCTGCTCACCATGTGGGAGGAACTGCTCGACCACACCGGCTTCGGCGTCACCGACGACTTCTTCGACGTCGGGGGCCACTCCCTGCTGGCCGTGAAGCTCACCGTCCGCGTTCACAGGGAACTCGGTCGCAGGCTCGCGCTGTCGGAGATCTTCGAAGCCCGCACCGTCGAGGACATGGCCGCCCTGCTGCGCCGCCGAGAGGCCCGGACCGCTCGCCACAGAGTCCTGGTCCAGCTGAAGAGCGGCGCGGGCCGCAAGCCTCTGTTCCTCTTCCACGGTGGCCGCGGCAGTGCCGTCTGGGCCGCGGAACTGGCCCGCTTCCTGCCCGCCGACCGTCCCGTGTACGGCCTGGAGGCACCCGGGCTGGACGGATCCGAAAGCCCGGTCGCGGACCTGCGCGAGATGGCCGAGCGGTACGTGTCGGCGATCCGCTCGGTCCAGCCCAGCGGCCCCTACCTGCTGGGCAGCCGCTGCCTGGGCGGGATGTTCGCGCACGAGGTCAGCCGTCAGCTCGCCGAGCAGGGCCGGTCCACGGGGATCCTGGTCCTGATCGACAGCCCGGCACCCAGCCCGCGGGCCCTGGCGGAGATGGAGAGCGGCGCGAGCGACGACCCCTTCTGGACCGGTCTGGAGGAGGCCACGCTGGTGCGGCGCTTCGCTGCCCAGTACGGCCTCGACCTGGCCCTCCCGGAGGAGGGCAGCACGCCGGAGGCCCAGCGGCAGGCACTGCTCCTGGAGCAGCTGCGGGCGCATGGCCTGGTCGAGCCGGACACCGGCCCTCAGGAGCTCGACCGGCTGCTGGACGTCTACCGGAAGAACCTGCGGGCGGTGCGGGACTACGTCCGGTCCTACGTCTCGGACGGGACGGTCACGCATCCGACGGTGCTCTTCCGCAGCGAAGGATCGCGCACCGCCGCGGAACACGACACGCTCGGCTGGGACGACGTACTGCCGGGCGGGCTGACCGTGGAGGTGCTTCCGGGCGACTACCACAGCGTGATCCGGCCGCCCTGCGTGAAGACCCTCGCGGACGCCGTGCACGTCGCGCTGGAGAAGCGCGGGCTGTGACCGCGGCGGAGCCCCGGGCCGGTCCGAACGCCCCGGCAGGGAGCTCTCTGCGCACCGTGCACCGTGCCCGATGCCCTGGCGAACCAGACCGAACCGACCCGGAGGTCCTCATGTCCCAGCAACTGATGATGCCGCTTCCCCCCATGTTCGACACCTTCGAGGAGGAGCGCGCCCACCGCAAGGAGCGGCTCGCGGCAGCCCTGCGCGTCTTCGGCCGGTTCGGCTTCGAGGAAGGCACCGCCGGCCACATCACCGCCCGGGACCCGGAGCTGACCGACCACTTCTGGGTCAATCCGTTCGGCATGACGTTCAGGCACATCAGGTCGAGCGATCTCCTCCTGGTGGACAGCAACGGCAAGGTGGTCGAAGGCCGTTACCACGTCAACAAGGCGGCCTTCGCGATCCACTCGCAGATTCACGAGGCCAGGCCGGACGTGGTGGCAGCCGCCCACAGCCACTCCACCTACGGGCGCGCGCTGTCCGCGCTCGGCGAGCTGCTCGAACCGATCACCCAGGACGTCTGCGCCTTCTACCAGGATCACGGCCTGTTCGACGACTACACCGGCCCGGTCACCGCGCTGGAGGAGGGCCGCCGGGTCGCCGCCGCGCTCGGCCGGTACAAGGCCGTCATCCTGCGCAACCACGGACTGCTGACGGTCGGTGACACGGTCGACGCCGCAGCCTGGTGGTTCATCACCATGGAGCGCTCCTGCCAGGTCCAGTTGCTGGCCAAGGCCGCCGGAACGGTGGTTCCGATCACTCACGAGCACGCGCTGCACACGAGGAACGAGGTCGGTGACGACCTCATCGGCTGGCTGAACTTCCAGCCCCTCTTCGACCAGATCGTGCGGGCCGAGCCCGACCTCGCCGAATAGCCGGGCGCACCCACCCCGGCGCTCGAGACCACAGGAGACGCGTATGGCCATGAACCGGACGGCAGCGAACGACGCCGTCGCGCCGAGCACCGCCGGCGTCATCCACGAGCTGTTCACGCGGTGGGCGCGCCTGACGCCCGACGCGCCGGCGCTGGTCCAGGACGACACCACCGTGACCTATCGCGAACTGGACGCCCTGGCCGAGGACTTCGCCGCCGAGCTGGCGGCGGCCGGCGTCGGTCCCGGCGACCTCGTCCCCGTGGTGATGCCCAGGTCGATACGTCTTGTGGCGGCCTTCCTCGGGATCCTGAAACGCGGCGCCGCCTATGCCGCGCTGGACCCCGAATGGCCGGGGGCCCGTCTCTCCCGGCTGGTCGGGCTGCTCGGCTCGCCCGTCGCGGTCTGCGATCCGCCGGTCGACCTCGATGCCCACCGGGTCGCTCCGGCCCGGCCCGAGGAGTTCGCGACGGTGGCCGCCGCGCCGAGGGCCGTGGTACCCGTGGCCGTCCCCGAGGAGGCTCCCGCTTGTGTGATCTTCACTTCCGGCAGCACGGGCGAACCCAAGGGTGCGCTCTCCCCGCACTCGGGCACCGTACGGCTGTTCCGTGACTGCCCGTTCGCCGAGCTCGGGCCCGACACGGTGATGCCCCTGGCCGCCGCTGTTCCCTGGGACGCCCTCTCCCTGGAACTGTGGAGCGTACTGCTCAACGGCGGCTGCTCGGTCGTCGTCGGCGAGCCCTGTCTGCTGCCCGCCACCCTGCGCGACCTGGTGGCACGGCACCGGGTGAACACGATCTTCCTCACCCCCGCGCTCTTCAACATGTTCGTGGACGAGGACCTCGATGCTCTGACGGGCATCCACCAGGTCTTCGTCGGGGGCGAGCGCGTGTCCCCCCGCCACCTGGCAGCCTTCCTCGCGGCCCACCCCGAGGCGCATGCGCTGCACTGTTACGGGCCGGTGGAGGCCACGATCGTGGCCACCGTCCACCGGGTACGCCCGGAGGACTGCGGCCGTCCCGAAGGCGTGCAGCTCGGTACCCCCGTGCCGCGTACCGGCCTGTACGTCTGGAACGGCCAACGCCTCTGCGGCCCGGACGAGGTGGGCGAACTCCTGCTGTCGGGTGCCGGCCTGGCCGTGCGCTATCTGGGCGACGAGGCGCGGACCGCGCGGAGCTTCCCGGTTCTGGAACTGGACGGGCGATCGACGCGGGTCTACCGAACCGGCGATCTCGTGCACCGCACGCGTGACGGCAGGCTCCACTTCGACGGCCGGGCCGACCGCCAGGTGAAGATCCGCGGTCAGCGGATCGAGCCTGCCGAGGTCGAGCGCGCCGCCGCTCAGGTCACCGGAGTGCGGCAGTGCGTCGCCGTGCCCGTCCCCGACGAAACCGGCGGCCACCGGGAACTCGCGCTGGCCTTCACCGCCACCGAGGGCTCCGCCGTGGAGGCCGAACAGGTGCTGGCCACACTGCGCGACCGGCTGCCCCGCTATCTGGTGCCGCACAGGGCCGTCCGGCTCGAAGCTCTGCCGCTGAACCCGAACGGCAAGCTGGACCCGGCCGCACTGCTGCGCTCCATGGACCGATCCGGCCCGGGCACGCCCGACGCCGACAGTGCTCCGCCGTCCGGCGGACTTGAGCGGGTCATCGTCGAGATCATGGCCAGGGTTCTGGACGCTCCCGAGGTCCCCACCGGTGCCGGCTTCTTCGACCTCGGGGGCAGTTCACTGCAACTCGGTGTTGTCTGCACCCGGCTCGCCACCGAGATCGGCGCACCCGTGCCGATCTCCGAGGCGCTCCGCCGCCCGACCGCCCGGGCGCTGGCGGCGTGGCTGGCGCCCCGCCTCGCCGTCGCGAGACCTGCTGTCACGCCTCCTGCCGCACCTGCTGACGGATGCTCCGACACTGCCGCCACCGCACCGGCCGTCCCGCTCTCGACCGTGCAGACGAGCTACTGGACGCAGCACCGGCTGCGGCCGCACGACCTCTCCGCGCTCTGCCCGCTGGCCTGGGAGATCAGCGGACCGCTGGACACCGCCGCGCTCACCCTCGCACTCGGCGACCTGACCGCACGTCACGAGGCCCTGCGAGCGGAGTACCGGCTCGACACGACGATGCGTCCCGCTCGGCCGGCGGCCTTCTCCACCGCCCCGGCGCATCAGCCTCCGGTCCGGCCGCAGCTCCTGCGACTGCCTCCGTGCGGATCGCCGCGGGAGGCCGCGGAGGCCCTGCGGTCCGCCCTCCTGTCCCCGCTCGACCCGGAGCGAGGGCCGGTCCTGCGGGCGGCCGTCGTCCCCGTGGCTGCTGCCGGAGCGACCCTGTTCGGCCTGGTGGTCCACCACATCGCGTTCGACGGCCACTCCGCCCCGGTCCTGGCCGCGGAACTCGCGGACTGCTACACGGCACGTGCGGCCGGACGGACACCGGAGTTCGCCGAGCCGGCACCCACCCTGCGCGAGGTCGACGACCGGCTCGCGCGGATCGCGGCCATGTCCGACGCCGACGTACAGCGCCGGTACTGGCAGTCGGCCCTGTGCGGTCTGCCGGAGCTGGAGTTCCCACGGCCCGCCGGCCCGGAGACTCCGCCCGCCCCGGAGCGCCCCGCCGAGTCGTGTCGCGAGATCACGGCGACACTGAGCCGCGCAGAGGCGACCACCATCGGCGAACTGGCCCGAGCCAACGGTACGACCCCGTTCGTCGTTCTGCTGAGCGCCTGCTCGGCCGCGATCCGGACGCTGACCGGACGGACCGACTTCGGAATCGGAGTCCCGGTCGCCCGTCGGGCCGACCCGTTGCTCGGGCGGGCGGTCGGCTGTCTGGTGGACGCGGTCTGTGTGCGGCTGTCGGGGAAGGGCGCGGACTGGCCGGGGCTGATCACCGGGACGGAGCGGGTCACGACCGAGGCGCTCTGCGCGCAGGACGTGCCGTTCGGCGAGGTGGTCCGCCTGGTCAACCCGCCCCGGACCGGCCGCGCCCCGCTGTACCAGGTCGTCTTCGCCTACCAGGACGCACCGCGACCGCGACTGCGACTGCCCGGCGCCACGACGACACCGCTGCGGGTCGCACCCGCGCAAGCCGTGGGTGAGCTGGTCCTGGAGACCCTGCCGCAGCCGGACGGCACACTGCGGATCGACCTCACCTTCCAGGACAGCCTGGTCAGCGGCCGGTTCGCGGCCGACCTCCTCGACACCTTCACGAACGTCCTCCGCCGAGGTCCGCGGGCCCTGGAGTCCGTGCCCGCGATCCCCCCGGCGGAGAACCGGGGCGTATTGACGTGAGCGAGCCCGTCACCGCGCGCCGGCCGGCCGGGGCCGGCGCCGAGCCTGTGCGCGCGGCGGCCGGCTAGCGCGAGACCTGCCGCATGCTCATGCGCGCGGGAGGCCATCCTGCGGGTGCGAGGACCGATGCCTGGACCAGGCCGGCCAGTTCGACGGACGTCCTCTCCAGATCGTTCGGAGCGTCCTGCTTCTGCGGTGCGGGTTGCCCGCCGAACCGCACCTTGCGTATCGCTCCGCCCGTGTGAATGGCCAGCTCAGGGGACCAATAGGCGGAGGACGGCCGGTCCGGGTGATGCGCCGACTCCGCCTCGATGGAGGCCAGGACTTCCGCTGCCACGGCCAACGGCCGCTGCTCCCTGGGCACTTTGGAGAGCTTGGCAGCCGTGTTCACACAACGTCCCGACCAGATCCTGTCCCTCACCCCGCTGACGTCCACGGGAACGGCGAACACCGATCCGACGTCTATGCCGCAACCGACGCTGAACCCGAGTCCGCGCCGTAACGCGGACCTGTTGCGTCCGAGACGGGCGCACATCCGCGGATGCAGGTTGTCCGAGGCGAAGGAGTCGACCTGCCTGGCGGTGTGGACGGCTCTGAGGGCGCGGTGCGGGCCGGTGAAGAACGCGAGCACCGCGTCGCCGTGCACCCCGCACACGTGACCCCCGTTCGCGGCCGTGATCGCGGCGGCGCCCAGGGCGAAGGCCCGGAAGAACCGGGCCCCGTCCTGTCTGCCCAGGGCGTTGAGGATGTCACTCGATCCGTTGACGTCCACATACAGGCACGCGGCGTCGAACACGACCGCGTCCTGGCGGCTGCGCGGGCCCGCCGAGAGGTGCCGGGAGTCCGGAGGACGGAGGCGATGTGAGGCGTTGAAGTTCTCCTCGACGATCTGTCGTAGGTGTGATGCCAGTTCCACGGACACGGTCTCCCCCCAGTAGGCGCTCATGAAGTCGGTTCATCGGTGCGGCGCATGGTGCCGGCGGGGCGGAGCGCCGCCGTGCGGCGTCTGCGGGTGCCACCGCGCCCCGCTCCCGTGGCCGCCGGGGCCGGCAGGGCGGCCCGGTCGCACTTTCCGTTGGCGGTGACGGGGAAGGACGGCAGGGAGACGATCGCCGCCGGGATCAGGGACTCGGGGAGCATCGAGGCCAGATGGCCACGCACCGCGACCGTCTCTTCCGGGTCCAGCGCGGGCGTCACATAGAGGACGAGCTTCGCGCCGGCGGCCACGTCCGTGCGCACCATGGCGAGGGCGGCGTCGACCGAGGGGTGCTCACAGGCCACGGCCTCGATCTCACCGGGCTCGATCCGCAGCCCGCGCAGCTTGATCTGGTGGTCCCGCCTGCCGTGGTAGCGCAGATGTCCGTCCGCCGACCAGCTGACGATGTCTCCCGTACGGTACAGGCGCTCGCCGGGAGCGTCAGGCGCGTCGACGAAGCTGGCGGCGGTCAGATCGGGCCTGCCCACGTAACCCCGGGCGAGACCCACTCCGCCCAGGTACAGCTCGCCGCGCTCACCTGTGGCGACTCGAAGACCCTTGTCGTCGCGTACGGACACGTGCATGCCTCGGATCGGCAGACCGATCGGGACGCCGGGTCCGGCCTCGGGCGCCCGGCAGGTCCACCACGTCACGTCGATCGACGCCTCGGTCGGACCGTAGAGGTTGTGCAGTCGCGCGCTGTACGAGGCCGTGAAGCGGTTGGCCAGTCCGTGGCTCAACGCCTCGCCGCTGGCGATGACATGGCGCAGCGAGCTGCACGGCGCCGTCGCGGTCTCGGTGAGGAACGCGTCGAGCATCGTGGGTACGAAGTGGGCGACGGTGATGTGTTCTCGTCGGATCGTCTCGGCCAGGTATTCGGGGTCCCGGTGGCCGTCCGGCCGGGCCATGACCAGCCGGGCGCCCACCGTCAGCGGCCACAGGAGTTCCCAGACCGACACGTCGAACGTGCAAGGGGTTTTTTGCAGGACGGCGTCGCCGGGGCCGATGGGGAAGCGCTCCTGCATCCAGCGCAGTCGGTTGACCAGGCCGCGGTGCGGAACCCCTACGCCCTTGGGCCTGCCGGTGGAGCCCGAGGTGTAGATCACGTAGGCCAGGTCCAGGTCGTCGGCCGCAGGACACGGGGGAGACGTCCGCTCGGTCGCGGGATCGGCCCACGTGCCAGGAGTGCCGTCGAGGCCGAGCACCGGAGCACGCAGGGCGGCCGGCAGCACCGGCCGGCAGGTGTCGTCGCTCAGTACGACCAGTGGCTCCGCCTCGTTGACCACGTGCTCGATACGGCCCGCGGGCCAGGTCGGATCCAGCGGCAGGAACGCGCCGTCGGCGAGCAGCACGGACACGACGGCGACGACGAGGGCGACCGATCGCTCCGCGCAGACGGCGACGATCGTGTCGGGTCCGACCCCTCGGTCACGCAACCGCTGCGCGAGCCTCTGCGCACGTCGTGAGAGTTCGCGGTAGTCGATGGTCTCGGACTCGTCCGAGACGGCCTGCGCGTCGCCGTAGGCATCGAGTCCGCGCCACAACAGGTCCGTCGTGCGCGCTCCGTCGTCCCAGGCCGGAGCACCGTGCTCCGGTGGCAGGGCCGGTGCCGGGTCGATGAGCCGGCTTAGCAGCCGGGCGGTCCGCGGATCACCGAGCAGCGTGCCGGTCGGCAGCGGCAGCCGTTCCGTGCGAACGGTGTCGGCGGCCCAGTCCGGGTGGGCGAATCGGCGTCCGTCGTCGCCGACGACCACGGTGACGGGCCGCGGGTCGGCCGGGACGGGAGTGCCGAGCGTGTGCAGGAGGAAGCTGAACCAGGCGAGGTAGCGCTCGCTCAGCAGGTCGACGCACGGGTCGAGTTCCTCCTGGGGAAGCCCGTCGGCCCGCAGTTTGAGGGCCAGGGCCCCTCGAAGCCAGTCCATGACGGCGTCGATGGTCAGCTCTCCGTCGTACGTCTCCCGGACGGTGGCGTCGAGGCTCGCACGGACGCCGGTGACGTCGGCGCGGACCAGTTCCGGTGTGAGCCAGCTCGGTTCCATGAGGATCACGTGTGGCCCGGGAGTGCCCGGGACGGTGAGCGCGGCGGCCAGGTGCAGGGTGAGGGCTGCCGCGCTGCAGTAGCCGATCAGGGTCTCCGGCCGCACTCCCCGGCGACGCAGCTCCCCGGCGCAGGCCCGTGCGAGTTCGCCGATGTCCGTGGGGCCTGAGACCGGAGCGGTCACCGCGTCGATCCGGTAGAGGCCCTGCTCGGCGGTGATCGTCTCCGCGACGTCGGCCAGTGTGGTCTTGGGCGTGAACTCGTTGAAGTCCACGACCACCACGGGCCGATCCGCGCTCGCGCGCAGGGCCGTGATCCTTGCCAGCGGCTTGGCTTCAGGGTTCATGGGGTGTCCGTGTCCTTTCCGACGACGTTGGTGGCAGGGGTGCGGGATGCGGCCGTGGGCGGGGGAAGAAGTGCCAGTTGAGCCGCGAAGCCCGAATGGTCGAGTACGGCGTCGAGGTTCAGCGGCACGTCGAACTCGCGCCGGACCAGCGTGATCAGACGCACGGCGAGCAGCGAGTCGCCGCCCAGACGGAAGAAGTCGGCGTCCAACGGCACTGGTTGATCCCCCAGCAGTCGCTGCCAAATGGACCGGAGCCTGTCCTCGGAGGTCGCGGGTCCGGGCGCTGTGGCATTCGGTGTCCGCGGGGCCGCCTGTCGTTCCGTGCCGGAATCGGCGCCCGTGCCGGGCCTGGTCACCGTGCTCGCGCCGGGCGTGGAAGCGCGGTCGGGTCGGGGAACTTCAGCCGGCCTGCCGTCCAGCCAGTGCCGGCGGCGTTGGAACGGGTAGGTCGGCAGGACGACCCGTCTGCCCCTTCCGGTCCCGAAAGCCGTCCAGTCGACGCCGACGCCCGCCGTCCACAGCGTGCCGGTCGCGGCCAGGAGCGCCGTGTACGGATCGTCGTCCGTCCGGGCTCCCGGCATCATGGGCAGACAGAGCGGGGCACCGTCCTCCTGCTGCGACTGCGCGAGGCCGGTCAGGGTTCGTCCGGGGCCGACCTCCAGGAGGACGGGATCGGTCATGGAGTTGACCCGGGCCAGCCCGGCGGCGAAGTCGACCGGTTCGCGCAGATGTCTGGTCCAGTACTCGGCGGAGTACGCCCTGACGGGTTCTCCGGTGAGGTTCGACATCACCCTCAGCCGGGGCCGACGGTGGCGCACGGCTGCGGCGTGTTCGCGGAACTCGTCGAGCACGGGGTCCATCAGACTGCTGTGGAACGCGTGCGACACGCGCAGCGGCCGTGTGGAGATGCCTTGTCCGGCGAGGGCCTTGGCGATGTCGTCCACCGCGTCGCGCGGTCCCGAGACCACGACCGTCTCGGGTCCGTTGCGGGCCGCGACCGACACGCTCTCGGGGAGCAGCGGCGCGACCCTGTCCGCTGCCGCGTGGACGGCGAGCATGGCCCCAGGCGGCGTGTCGTCCATGAGGCGTCCGCGTACGGCGACGAGGTCCAGGGCGTCCGGCAGGGAGAGCGCCTGGGCCAGGCAGGCGGCGGCGTACTCGCCGATGCTGTGGCCGATGAGGACTCTGGGCCTGATGCCCCAGTCGAGGAGTTGCACGGCCAACGCGTACTCGGTGACGAACAGGGCCGGTTGAGCCAGCCGGGTACCGCGCAGAGCGGCCTGCGCACCGGCGTCGCCGCTCGTGTCCAGCAGCAGGGTACGCAGATCCAGGAGGAGGGGCCGGGCCAGTCGTTCACAGCACTCGTCGACCACCTCCCGGAACCGTGGCAGTTCGTCGTAGAGGCCCGCCGCCATTCCGGGGCGCTGGGTTCCCTGGCCGGGGAACATGAACCCGAGTGTGGGCGCGCGGTGGGCGCGCCGCGGCTGTGCCGAGCGCAGCCGATCGCGCAGGGCGTGCGGTTGGCTGCCGACCACTGCGGTACGCCAGGTCCGGGTGGCTCTGCCGGCCTGGAGGGTGTAGGCGATGTCCGGGATCTCGGCCGAGGGCACGTCGTCCAGATGGCGCGCGAGCAGGTCCGCGGAGCACAGGGCGGCCTGCCGGTCGTGGGCGGACAGCACGATCAGGCAGGGCCCCGGGCGCGGTGCGGGTTCCACCGACTGCGCCGCCGCCTGTTCCACGATCACATGGGCGTTCGTGCCGCCCATGCCGAATGCGCTGACTCCGGCCCGCCGCGGTCCGCTCCGGGCCGGCCAGGTACGGGCGTCGGTGCTGACGTAGAACGGTGTGGACTCCCAGCCGATGTCCGGGTTGGGGTTGTCGCAGTTGACCGCTGGTGGGATCACTCCCTCGCGCACGGCGAGTACGGCCTTGACGAGCCCGCTCACGCCGGCCGCGGCGTCGAGATGCCCGAGGTTCGCCTTGAGGCTGCCGATGGCGCAGAAGCCTGTACCGTCCGTGTGCTTTCGGTATGCCTCGGTGAGGGCGTGGACCTCGATGCCGTCGCCGAGTTCGGTGCCGGTGCCGTGGGCCTCGACGTAGCCGATGGTGTCCGCGGTGACACCCGCGGAGCGCAGCGCCGCTTCGATCACCTCGGTCTGGCCCTCGGCGCTCGGTGCCGTGTAGCCGATCTTGCGTCCACCGTCGTTGTTGACGGCCGAGCCGCGGATCAGCGCGTGCACCGTGTCGCGGTCGGCGTAGGCTTCCCGGGCTCGTTTGAGGACCACCAATGCCGCGCCTTGGCCGACCACGGTGCCGTGGGCGTCGCGATCGAAGGGACGGCAGTGGCCGTCGGGCGAGAGGATCCCGTTGCGGGCATAGAGGTAGCCCGCGTGCTGCGGAGGCTGGACGGAGGCTCCGCCGGCCAGCGCGATGTCGCACTCGCCCTGGAGGAGGCTCTGGCGCGCGAGGTGGACCGCTACCAGCGAGGTGGAGCAGGCGGTCTGGACGGCCAGCGCCGGCCCGCGCAGCCCGAGCTTGTAGGCGAGTCGGGTCGCGGCGTGGTCCTTCTCGTTGCCCAGCATGATCTGGAGGAGGTCCTCGTCCTGTGCCCCGCGCGGATCCGTCAGCACATGCCGCAGGAGATAGCTGTTCATTCCCGTGCCGACGAACACCCCCGCTCTGCCGTCGAATCCGCCGTAGCCGGCCGTCTCCAACGCCTGCAGTCCGCATTCGAGGAGCAGCCGCTGCTGCGGATCGGTGAGTTCCGCCTCTCGCGCCGAGTATCCGAAGAGCGCCGCATCGAAGAGTTCCACGTCGTCGAGAACGCCGCGCACCGGTACGTAGTCGGGACTCCCGTAGTCGTGCGAGGGCACCCTCGCGGCGATGAGCTGTTCGGTGCTGAAGCGTGTCAGGGACTCCTCGCCGGCCTTGATGCCGGCCCACAGCGCGTCGACGGAGTCGGCGCCGGGGAACCGGCCGGCGAGGCCGATGACGGCGACAGCCGTGTCCGGGGCCATGACGGTCTCGTCGCTCATCCGACGTTCACCTTCCCGTGGAGGAAGGCCGCCAGTTGCTGCACCGTCGAGTAGCGGAACATGTCGGCGAGCTTGACCTCGCATCCGGGATAGGCGGCGGCCAACTGGTTGCGGACCCGAGGTATCTGGAGGGAGTCTCCGCCGACGTCGAAGAACCTGTCGTCGTAGCCGAAGTCGCTGGATCCCAGGATCTGTTCCCAGATCTCGGCGACCCGGTCCTCGATCTCCTCGACAGCCCCGCCCGTGTCCGTTGCGTCCGTCTCGGCCTTCTCGCTGTCCGGCTCACGCGGACCGGACCGGGAGACGGCGAGCGCCCGTGAGGTCAGTTCCACGACGTCCACCTTGCCGTTCGGGGTGAGGGGGAGACGGTCGGTGACGGCCCAGAGGGAGGGAACCGCGTAGTCCGGCAGGAGCTCGGCGGCCAGCGCGCGCAACTTCTGCTGGTCGGCGGAGCCGTGGGCGGCCACGATTCCCGCGACGATCCGGGTCTCGCCCCCGCCGACCGTCGTGGGGGCGGCGACCGCGTCCGCCACGTCCGGAAGGCCGCGCAGAACCCCGGCAACCTCCTCCAGCTCGACCCGGAAGCCACGGATCTTGACCTGGTGGTCGCCGCGGCCGAGGATGCGCAGGTTCCCCTCCCCGTCCCAGCGTACGAGGTCGCCGGTGCGGTAGTACCGTCGCCGGTCGGGTCCGTGCACGAAGCGGCGCGCGGTCTCCTCGGGGTTGCCGAGATAGTCGAGTGCGAGTCCTTGTCCCGAGGCGTACAGCTCGCCGACGGCACCCTGGGGGACCGCCCGCCCGTCCTCGCCGACGACCAGCACCCCGGTCTCGGCGATCGGCCGGCCGATCGGTACCGTGTCACCGACCTCGGCGACGTCGTCCAGGTGGTGGACCGTGGTGAAGGTGGTGTTCTCCGTCGGCCCGTAGCCGTTGCTGATCCGCAGGCCGGGGCAGTGCTCCAGCACCCGGCGCACCTGGGCCGCGGGTACGACATCCCCGCCGGTCAGCACATGGTCGACCGCGCTGAACGCCCCGGGTTCGTGGTCCGCCACCAAGCGGAAGAGCCCCGCGGTCAGCCACAGTCCGGTCACCGCGTGTTCGTTCAGGAACCGGGCCAGTCCGGCGGTTGTCGGCTGCCGGTCGGGATGGACCACGATCGTCCCGCCCGAGCACAGCGGCGTGAACAGTTCCAGCGTCGACGCGTCGAAGGAGAGCGGCGCGAGCCGGAGGAAGCGTGTCAGTGCCCTGGGCCGCACCACGTTCGTGTCGAGGACCAGGCGGAGCACGGCGCGGTGGGGAACACGGACCGCCTTGGGCCGGCCGGTGGAACCCGAGGTGAAGGCGATGTAGGCGACTCGCTCCGGATCGGGCGCGGCCAGAGGCGGCACGGTCGTGGCCGGGTCCGGGCAGGCCCATGGATCCACCGGTGCGACCGAGGTGGCCGCGAGCCCGGCGGAGGCGAGCTCGGCGGCACGGTGCGGTGGTGCCAGTACGGCTGCGGGGCGGGCCAGTTCGGCGACGTGCCGTACCGCGACGGCAGGCAGTCCCGGTTCCACGCCGATGTAGGCGGCGCCGAGCCGGAGCGCGGCCAGTACCGTGACGATCTCCTCGGCTGACCGGGGCACGGCGATGACGACCCGGTCGCCGTCGCGGACGCCCGCTGCGTGCAGGGCGGCGGACTGTGCCTCCACGGCACGGACCAGGGCGGCATACGACAGGGGTGCCCGGCCGGGCACGGCCACCGCCGACGCGTGCGGTGCGCGGGCAGCGACCCGCTCGACGAGTCGCCATACGTCGCCGGCCGCGGTGACGGACCCGTCGGTGCTGTCTGCCGGGTCCGGACCGGGTCCGGTCGCAGGAAGCGGCGATGCCCCCGTCCCGGCGGCCGCGGCTGCCAGAACCTCCTGATCCGGGTGGGCGGTCATGTGCCGCAGCGCCGTGAGGAAATCCGCAACCAGCAGTGCCGCTTCCCCCGGCGTGAGGACCGAGGACGCGTACTCCATGCTCAGGCGCGGCTGCCGGCCCCAGCGTTGTACGTAGAGCAGGGCGTCCAGTGTCGCGCCGCCGCAGTGTCCCTCGTACAGCCGGGCGTCCAGCCCCGGGAGGCCGATGTGTCCGGGCACCATCTCGTCGTGCGCGGCGAAGCCCACCTGGACCAGGGGGTTGCGGCGGGCGTCGGCGGTGACACCGAGACCCTTGGCGAGTCGCTTGACGGGCACGTCTCGGGCGCCGATCGCAGCGCGGACGTCCCGGCCGACCTCCCGGAGGTAGTCGCGAAAGGTCACGGTGGCGCCGTGCACGCACCGTACGGGTAGCAGGGAGGTGCGCAGGGCGATCGTCGACCGCTGGGACAGGGTCGACCGGCCGACCCAGGAGAGTCCGACGAGCAACCGGTCCCGGCCGGCCCGTCTGGCGACCGCCAGCGACCACGCGGCGAGAAGCACCACGTTGCGGGTGACACCGCAGGTCCGTGCCAGCTCCGCGCAGCCGTCGCGGAGTTCGGCGGACAGCGGGACGGGGACGCGGACCCCCCGGCCGTCGAAGACGTCCGGACGGCGCAGGTCGCCGGGCAGCTCCAGCACGGTGGGCGTCCCGGCCAGCTCGCCGATCCTGCGGACGGCGAGCTGTTCCGCCTCGGGCCGGCTCCGGTTCGTGGACTGCGGTGCCGGACCGGCCGGTGCGGCACTCTGATAGGACGCGAACAGTTCGCGCCACAGCAGCCCGATGCTCCAGCCGTCCGCCACCGCGTGGTGGATCAGCAGACTCAGCACGTGACGACCGCTGCCGCTCCTGGTCAGGGTGAACACGACGGGCGGGCTCGTGAAAGGCCGCAGAAGAGCGGGAGCGGCCGCGGCGAGCATGCTGTGGACCGTGTCCACGCCGGCCTCCCCGTCGGCCAGTTCCAGCTCCTGGACCCGCACGCGCGCGCGCCACTGCGGGATGACACGCGCGCGTGGTCCGTCGGGGCCGTGGAAGTAGACCGTGCGCAGGGCGTCATGCCGGTCCGTGAGCCCTTGAACGGCGTCGAGCAGGGCAGTTCGGTCCAGTTCGCCGTACAGGTCCGCACTGAAGAGCAGGCGCCACGGGTGGCCCGCGCCCAGCTCCTCGCTCACCAGCATGGCGCTCTCGCCTTCCGAGACGGCGCGGTCGGAGCGTGGTGCCGGCGCGCTCTCCAGGACCGGTTCCGGGACCGGGCCCCGGCGGGCGGCCGAGAGGACCGAGGCGAGCGGCTCACCTCCCAGCAGGGCCGGCAGGTCGAGGGACAGGCCGAGGCCTTCGGCTCGTGCGACGAGTTCCATCGCGCCGAGCGAGGTGCCTCCCAGGGCGACGAACGAACACTTGGCCGCCGCGGTCCGCAGGCCGTCCGGCTCCCACCCGAGGACCTGCGCGGCGGCCGCGGCCAACGGTGTCGGCACGGGTGCTGGGGAATGCGTGCTCATGAAGTCCTCCGATGGTGCGTGACCTGGGTACTGCCCGTGTCTGCTGCGGCTTGTGGCGGGCCGTCGTGCGGCACTTCGGCCTCGGGCCTGCGCGTACGCTCCGCCCACGAGATGACGGACCCGTTGGCGATGAGGCCGATGACGAAGATCAGGGCGAGGACGAACCATCCGCCCGGCACGAACCGCGCGGTGCAGAAGGTCACCAGCACCGGGCCGGCGATGCTGGCGAGCGAGCCGCCCAACGCGTACATCCCGCCGTAAGCGCCGTGTGCACCGGCCGGTGCGAGACCGTAGCGGAACGACCAGTTGGCGCTCTCGCCCCACAGCTCACCCAGGGTGAGCAGGGCGACGGTGACCAGGAGGACGCCGGTGCCGGCCAAGGCGCCGAACTCCGGTACCGCCGCCGCACCGACGCAGGCAGCGGCGAGTGCGGCGAACGCGCCGCGCTGCATACGCCGGGCCCCTGGAACGGTGTCGCTTCCCCGGGACAGCCTGACCTGGAGGGCGATCACCAGCAGCGTGTTGCCGAGGATCATCCACGCGGCCAGCGGGGTGGGCACGTCGGTGTGGCTGACAACCCACAAGGGCAGCCCGACCGTCAGGATGGTGTTGCCGATCAGAGTGGTGCTGCTGACCGCCGACACCGCGATGTAGGGAAGATCGTGGACGCGTCGCCCGCCGTCCCGCTTCGGGTCGGACGTCCCGGGGGACTGGGGGCGCGGTAGGCGCAGACTGAGGATCGCGGCGGCTGCCGCCGCTGCCGACATGCCCAGAATCAGGGACGCGTACGCCGCTCCGGTGTCGAGGCCGGTCACCACACCGGCGCAGAGCACACCGACCGAGAACCCGATATTGGTGACCACCCTGCTGTATGCGGCGACGCGCACACGCTTTTCCTTCGGTACCAGATCGGCGAGGAGGGAACCGCGGGACACGTTGCCGCCGGCCTCCACGATTCCGATGCCGGTGATCACCGGAAGGTACTTCCAGAACGAATCGACGAAGACGGCCGCGATCAGCAGCAAGGAGAGCAGAGCTGAGCAACCGATCGAGACATCGCGGGAGTTCCAGCGGTCGGCCAGCCGTCCTATGGGAACGCTCAGCAGCACACCGGCCAGGCCGGCCAGCGAGAATCCCAGTCCGACCTTCGACTGGGACATTCCACCCGCCCTCACGAAGAAGAGGGCACTGCCCGAGGTGTACAGGCCATAGCCGATCGTGGCAATGAGGTTGTTGATCTGAAGGACCCGTATGGGTCCGGGAGGCGGCAGGACATCGCTGACGCGCAGCACAAAATTACCCCCGTGGTGAACATGACGGATGGCGTGGAATTTCGGCGGACACGGCACATGGAGCGTTTGCCGCCGCAGTCGTCCGCCCGGGACCGGGACTCGGCTGTTCGCTCACGCCGTGGACGCCGGGGAATGTAGCGCACATCCGATCTTCCGTGTGAGTCGTTTTCCGGAAACCCGTGGTTCGCCTGGCGGTCCCCGGCGGTTACGGCTGCTCCTCGCCTCGGAAGACGGGGAAGGAGACCCCCGCAGGAGCCCTGCGCCCTTCAGGCGGGTCGTCGACCGTGCGAGGTCCGGGCGGCCGACCGGTGCCGCCCCGTGTGGAACCGGTCGACGATCATCTTTCTCACCTGCACGTTCATGCCCTCACTCACCTGCCGCGCCACCACGGGCGCGGCCGTTCGCGCCCAGTCGGGCCAACGCTCGACCTTCGGCCTTGCGAAAACCTTGCCGCTCCGGCCGGCGGCCCCGGCCTTCGGCCCGCGCCCATCCCCGGCAGACCGCGGCGGGGCAGGATCTCGACTCTTCGGACCGGCCGGTGCGGGCGTCCTGCGCATCAGGGCCGACTGTGCGAGAACCGTGGAACGGAGTATTCAGTTCCGGAGCGGTGCCGGTTCGGAGGAATCGATTCCCAGCGGCAGAGCCCCTCGCATCGATAGTGACTCATGCCGGACGTGTCGGGCTTCGTCGGGGATCGAATCGGCCTTGCGGGACGCATGGAAAACACCTACGATCACCGCCATTCGACGGGGTGTTACTACTTCGAAAGCACGCTTCCTCGGTCCGCTTTTGCGGCGTCGGTCGCCAGTCGGGCGGAAGCCGTGCGTGGATTCAGCGTGATGATCGACTGGAAAGGAAATTATTGTGATAACGGGGATTTTCGTTCGCGTCGATCAAGCGGTACGCGTATGAGTGTCGAACCGGTGACAGACGGATCAGCCGAACCGCCGCTCGCCCCGGACGGGTTCAGGGACTGGCTGGCAGGTCAGTGGGCGGAACTGCTCGGTTCCGAGCCACGGGACGACGCGGATTTCTTCGCTCTGGGAGGAAACTCCCTTAAAGCAACTGTTCTCGCTTCCCGGCTGCGGACGGCGGGTTTTTCCCAGGTCGGGCTTGTCGACATGTTGGAACACCGTTCGTTCGCTCGGCAGCTCGCTCTCATGACAGCGCAGGACGAACCCGAACCGTCGGCGGAGCCCATGCCGACGCTCGCGTCGACGGCCCCGCCGGGGTTCTCGCACGGACAACGGAACCGGGTCGCGATGGCCCGGGAGCGATTGCTCCTCGGTGAGACGGGCGCACCCCCGCTCGCCATCCAGCTCGCGGTCGAACTCGTCGGCCGGGTCGACGTTCCAGCGCTCGAGGCAGCGGTACGCGACCTCCTCTCCCGGCACGCCGGCCTACGGACCGCTTTCCTGTCCGAGGACGCTGAGGTCGCCCTCAGGGAGATACCGCCGGCGTCACTCGACGGGCCGCACCTGACCCTGCGCGACCTGCGTCACCGCCCCTACTCCGAAGCCTGGTCCGATGCGCTCGCCCTGGCCCACGAACAGGTCGGTGCCCCGGTCGACTTTCGCGATCCACCGCTGCTGTCCGCGCATCTCACCCTGCTGGACGAGGACCGTTCCCTGTTCACGCTGACAGTGGATCACCTGGTCAGCGACGCTGCCTCCATGGGCTTGCTGTGGCGTGACCTCAGCGAGTTCTACGAGGCGTCGCTCGAAGGCCGTCCGCCCGCGCTTCCGCCACTGCGCACCACGGCCCAACAGGTCCTCGGTGCCCGGGAAGCACGATGGCGAGCCGATGCGCCCCGCATGCTGGAAGCGTGGGACGAGGCCCTGGCCGGGTTTCCGGACGCGCCGCGGGACGACCTGGCGCCGGTCGACCCCGACGAGGAGTTCCGGCCGCCGCAGCCCGCCGAATTCACTCAGTGCACACTGCCCGCCCCGGCCGCCGCCGACTTCGACGCCGCCTGCCTGTCGGTCGGCGTCACCCCGCACACGGCCGTCATGGGGCTGGTCCTCCACGCCTTGCACGCGCTTGACGGCAGACAGGACGCCGCGGTCTGCTCCTCGCAGTCCGGCCGGACCGACGTCCACGACGACCTGGTCGGCTGGCTCTCGGACAGCGTGATCGTCCGCATCGGTGAACAGAGCGGCGGCCTCGGGGCTTCAGCGCTGGATCTCGTGCTGCGCACTCAGGAACACCTCATGTTCGCGTACCGCAACCCGGTGCCGTTCAACGTCTTGGTCCAGCGCTACCAGGGAACCGTCGACGGCCGGTCGCCGTACAGGCCCCACATCTACGTGCACCACACGGGCGCCTCGCCGGTGGGCGCCCGGTTCGGGCCCGCGCGAGCCAGACTGCTGGACGAACGCGCCCCCATCACCTTCTTTCCCGGGCCCAGCATCCAGGTCGAGCGTGTCGGGGACGGCCTCTCGATCGGTGTGAACACGGTTCTGGGACGCTATCCCGACGGCTTGGTGAACCGGTTCGGCACATCACTGGGCGACGCGATCATCCGGTTCACCGCCGAGGCGAAATCGCGAGGGTGGTGTGAACCCGACGACGGATCCGGCGATCCCGGCAGTGACGTCGGCTGACGGACGGGGCGGTTCGCCGAGCGGTCCCACTTTGGCGCCGGGTGGCGACCACGGCGAGTCGCCGGATCCCGTGCGCACGGCCCACGCAGGTGGCCGAAGGCGCCGCTCCTGGCGCCGCGCACCGCCTGCCGGATGACCGTCCACCGCAGACGCGCCTGCCCGACCACGACGGCGGCCTTCTCCACGCGGTCGGCGCGGGAAGCCGGGTGACCAGTTCTCCGGCACCCGCAGGAAGGTCGAGGAGTGACCCCAGCGGGCGTTGACGATCTCTTTGGCGGGAGCCGGGCAACCCAGCTCCTCCAGCCGTTCAACCGACTGCGAGAAGCGGCCGCCGGCGTCGATGACGGGGTGCGGAAAACGCGGCGGTGGAGACCCCCGCACATGCCGCCGCCGCACCGCTCGTCACCGCGCCGTGCCCGGCCTCGGTCAGCACGGCAGGCGCGGCCTCCAACAGCGCACGAACCCCAGCGGCGTCGGACGGCTCCGGACGGGCTGCCGGCCCTCCGCCCGCACCGAGGCACACCTGCGCCGGCTGCCCTGCCGGGGTGCGATCCGCCGCGTGATCCTCCACCGGGGCCTCGCCGTACGCTCTCCTCCTGTCCCGCTGGGGGCCGGTGAAAGAAAGCGGGCGGTGCCGGACAGGCGGAGGTATGGAGTTCATGCTGGAGCGTGGGCGGTCCCGGGAGCGGGAAGCCCGATTCGAGGTGCTGGTGGGCGTCGTCGCCGAGCCGCTGCACCGGTATCTGCGTCGGCGGGCGGATCCCGGTGCGGTCGACGACGTCCTCGCGGACACGTTGCTCGTGTTGTGGCGCAGGCTGGAGGACGTGCCGGGGCTCGGGGCGGCACGTCCCGTCGATCCCGCCGAGGTCCTGCCGTGGTGCTACGGGGTGGCCCGTGGCTGTCTGGCCAACGCGCGCCGGGCCGAGGTCCGCCGGCTCCGTCTGGTGGAACGGCTGACCCGGACGGTACGGACCCCTGCCGTGTGGCCGGGGGCCCAGGACGCCGGTGACGGAGAACTGGAGTCCGCGCTGGGCAGGTTGAGCACGGTCGACCGTGAAGTGCTGCTGCTGTGGGCATGGGAGGGACTGGCGCCGCGGGAGATAGCCGAGGCGACCGGGATGACCCCGAACGCCGTCAGTATCCGCATGCACCGGGCGAAGAAGAAACTCGCCACGATGCTGGAGCGAAAGAACGGCGCTCCGGCCGCACACATGTCCGGTGAAGGACAAGGAAGGAGCGACCGGTGAACGATGAGGAACTGCTCGTCCGGCTGAAGGCAGCCGACCCCGCACCGGCCCCGGTGGCTCCTCCACTCGATCCCCGCCGGCTGATGGAGGCCACCATGACCGTCGACACCGAAGCACGCACCGCGCCGTCGTCTTCCCCGTCCCCTTCCCCCTCGTCGCCCGGCCGGGCCCGCCGCCGTCTGGCACTCGTGGCGGCGGCAGCGGTGCTCGCGCTGGCCGGCGGCATCGCCTGGAACACGGCGGACACCCGCGACGCCGTTCCGGCGCCGCTGGTCCTCAAGGCCGTGGGCGAGAACGGCGGCGCCCGGTGCGCGGGTCCCACCGTCGAGAGCCTGCGTGACCGGTCGACAGCGCACACCGCGGCCTTCGAGGGCACGGTGACCTCCGTCAACGGCGATCAGGTCACCTTCAGGGTCGACCACTGGTTCACCGACGGGGACGCCGCCACCGTCCGGGTCACGAACGTCGAACACTGGGAGGACGGCATCTCCTTCCACGTCGGTGACCACGGATTCATCGTCGCCCGCGACGGCTCCATCGGATACTGCGAGAACGCCTTCTGGACCGAGCCCTCCCTCAGCGGTCTCTTCCACCGGGCGTTCGAGCTGAGGGGCTGACGCGGTCTCGCGCGACCGGCGGCGCGCCGACGGCACGCACCGTCGGCGCACGGCCGAGGAGGTGTGCTCCGCGGGCGTCGACGGGACTCCGGGCGCAGGGACTGCGGTCGGGGAGGGACGCGGCGAACACATGTGCTCGCCGCCGAATACCCCGGCCGCACGGGCCCGTCCCCCGAACAGGGGGACGGTTCGCGTCGCCGGACCACCGGGTCGGAGAACCCGCGGCGACGCTCCCGTGTCTCCCCCCGACGTCGGACAGCCGCGGTCCGGGCCGCCCGGCAGGCGCCGCCGTCCGCCCGGCCTCAGTCCGCCGGCCCGCTGACCGGCAGGCCGAGCCGGTCGGCGACGGTCGTCAGGGCGGCTCCCAGCGGCAACGCGACCCGGGTGAGCGCGTGGGGGTCGCCCCGGGTGGCGTCCCGGTTGACGATGAGCACGGGCGTGCCGTCCTGCGCGGCCTGGCGGACGAACCGCAGTCCGGACATCACCGTCAGGGACGAGCCGAGGACCAGCAGCGAGGTTGCCTCGCGCACCAGCCGCCGACAGTGCTCGACTCGCTGCGGCGGAACCGCTTCGCCGAAGAACACCACGTCCGGCTTGAGGACGCCCCCGCAGTCGGCGCAGGGCACGACGCGGAAGTCACGGGCCTGCGCGTCGGTGAGGTCGGCATCGCCGTCGGGGTTGATTCCGGCGGCCACCGGGGCGAAGCCGGGGTTCTCGGCTTCCAGGCGCCGGGCGAGCTCGCGGCGCGAACTGAAGGCGCGGCAGGAGAGGCAGACGACCCGGTCCAGGCTGCCGTGGAGTTCCACCACGCCCTCGGTGCCGGCGGCCTGGTGCAGACCGTCGACGTTCTGGGTGATCACCCCCGAGACGTGGCGGTGCCGGACGAGGGCGGCCACCGCCCGGTGTCCCGCGTTGGGACGGGCACGCCCGAAGGTGCGTCGGCCGAGGTGGCTGCGCGCCCAGTACCGGCGCCGCGCGTGGGCGCCGGCGGTGAAGTCCTGGTAGGTCATCGGGGTGTGCCGGCTCAGGCTCCCGCCCGCGCCGCGGTAGTCGGGGATGCCCGACTCCGTGGAGAGGCCCGCCCCGCTGAGCACCAGCACCCCGCCGGCGCTCAGCGCGTCGACGACCGGCTCCAGGTCGGTGGTGCCCGGTGGCAGGTCTGCGGCGGGGATCCAGCTCAGGGTGGGGCGCATGCGCATGCTGCCAGGGTACGGAACCGTCGGGGGCCCGCGCCGGGCACGGACAGCCGCCGGGAGCCGGTGTGGGCGCCTCCTCACGGACGCCGTGCCCTCGCGGCCGCGCGAGGAGAGCCTGGGGAACACCTCGCCGCAGGCCCGGACATCGTCCCCGCGGACCGCCCGGATCCCGGGACGCGTGCGAAGCGGCTGGTGGCCGACGACCGCCCGAGCCCTTCCCGCTCCCGGTCGTCGTCTTACGGCCCGTGGCGCGGTGGACCGGCGATGCGGCCAGACGCGGGTGAGGCGCGGGTTCGGCCGGCCGTCGGCGCCGCAGACCTGGGTACTGCCTCAGGAGGGGTTGTCGACAGTGCTGTGCAGCACCACATGGCCCGAGTACGAGGTGTAGATCGTGCAACCGGCGGTCACTGATCCGCCCTTGGGGGTGGAGGGAATGACGGCGGTGCAGGTTCCGGCACTGCCGGACATGGAGCCGCTCTCCTTGTCCAGGAGGAACGTCGCGGTTGCCGTGCCGGTCTCGGTACCGACGTTGGTGAAGACACGGGAGACAGGGCATCCGCCACTGGCGCTGTTCTTGCACTCCCCGGCGAACTGGGGGGATCCCTCCTGGTCGAAGTGGGCTTCCCCGCAGTACAGCTCGGCCGTCGAACAGCCGGCCGTCGCGGTGGGGAGGGGCGTCGGCCGTGTCAGCTGTGCCGACGGTGAGGAACTGGCGGTGCGGCTGGTGCCGTTGGCCCAGTCCTCCAGCTGCGAGTAGTTGTGTATGCCGAAGAAGGCGGCGACGGCCAGTGCGGTACCGACCGCCCCGATGAGCCACTTGCCGTCCTGGCCGCTCCCCGTCGGCGGCGTATCGACCATGATCCGCTCCCTCGCGGTGGTGGACGCGTGGTCCATGCCCCTCGCCGGCCCCGTCCGTGGGGCCGGACATCGATGATGACGCGCTGCGCCCACCGGCGGCGGACCGGCGGGTCGACCGGTTCTGACCGGCCGGATCGCTCCAGGCGGATTCTCGCCGTACCGGGGGCGCGACCGGTCGAAACGCCCGTCGGGCCTTGGGCCGGGCACGGCGTTCTCAGGAGCGGAACTGCCTGGGCACCTCGGCCGTCAGCTGGTACCGGGCGTCGCCCGTGCGCGGGTGTCAGGCTTCATCGCCGGGCCGGAGGCGGAACTGCCGCCCGGTGAAGGGTGTCGGACGGGAGCGGCTGGGCCGGCGGCGATGGTCCGACAGGAGTCCGGGCCCGACAGCTCCGCCGTACATGGACCTGCCTCCGCGGTCGAGGTGCGAAAGCGGGCGCTTACGGGCGGAGTCTAGCCGCCCCGTTCACTCAAAGGAACGTATATGTCTGTTCGGGGTGCCAGAACGTCAGGACTCGGACCGCTGAGGGGCGGAACACGTCGGCAGCCCACAGACGGCCCCGGTACGGAGCGTCCTGACCGTGACTCGCTCACATCCACCTCGCCGTAGTCGGCGCCGACGACGGTCGGCGCGACAACCCGCCCCGTTCCGCCCCGCTGCGCCCTGGCACACCGTGCGAGGTCGGCGATCCACTGTTGCAGGGTGACCTCCCTGACCTTCAGCGTGACGCCCAGTTCCTTGACGGAGGCGGCCAGGGAGAGGGCGGCCTCGCCGAGCTGGGGGCCGCTGCTGGGGTAGGCGGTTCTGCGGTGAAGCCGTCCGGATGCGCCGACCGGGCGAGTTCCGCCCTGGCCCGCTCCATGCTGCGGGTCCAGGCGGGCAGGGCGTCGTAGGCCGTGTCGACCTCGGCGGCGGAGAGCAGGGCGCCCCACGTGTCCGGGGGGACCAGAGTGGAGGCGACCTCGCCCTTGCCGTGCAGGATGCCGTGGACCATGCCGGTCCGGTCGGCGGCGTACGCGAAGGCCCTGCGGACGTGGACGTCGTCGAAGGGGGCGCGGGTGGTGTCGAAGGCCAGGGAGACCACCGACCGGTCGCCGGTGCAGGCGACCCTGGCGGCGGACTTCCAGCCGCGTGCCTCGTCGGAGGGCAGGTCCAAGGCTCCGTCGATGGAACCGGACTTCATCGCGACCGGGCGGGTGCCGGGGTCGGGCACGAGGGACAGCTTCAGCGACTTGAGCGAGGGCGTGTCGCCCCACCAGTGGTCGTCGCGTTCCGGCAGGACGTGGTCGTCGGCGGCGAACGCGGTCACGCGGTAGGGGCCGGAGCCGGGCAGCAGGGTCCTGGCGGTGCCGACGCGGCTCTTGTCCTTCTTCAGGAAGGCGCGGCCGCTGACGACCGGGGTGCCGGGGGTCGGCGTCCGGGCGAAGGCGCCGTCGTCCGCCTTGAGACGGATGGTCAGCTCACGGTCGCCGGTGGCCTTCACCGAGGCGACGCCTGCCCAGGCGTGGGCCAGGGCGCTGGACTCCTCGCGGGCCGCCTCGATGGAGGCGAGCACGTCGTCCGTGGTGACGGTGGTGCTGTCGGAGAAGCGGGCGCCGCGACGCAGGGTGCAGACGTACGTCTTCGCGTCCGGCTGCTTCCAGGACTCGGCGCGGCCCGGTTCCGGCGCCCCGGCCGGACTGACGGAGAGCAGCGACTCCTGGACCAGCGCGGCCACCGCGTAGTTGAGGATGCCGGGTTCGCGGGTGACGTCCAGGGTGGAGATCGAGGACGGCAGGGCCAGCGTGAGGCTGTCGACGGGTGCGTCCGTGCCACGGGTGAGGCCGCCCCCACCGCCCGCCTCGCTCTTCGGTCCGGGAGAACACGCGGACAGGATCGCGGAGGCGGTGAGCACTCCGACGCCCGCCCCTGTCGTACGAAGCACGCTGCGTCGGCTGAGCTGTCCGTCCGGCTCCGGATGTACGGGAACCACCTGTCGTGTACTGCGCCTTGTCGTCCATTGTTGATGTCCGACTGGGTATGGACGGCATACGCACCTCTTTGGGGAAGTCAAAGCTCCGCTGAGAGGCACGGGGTGGATTCGATTCGGTCGGATGACCGTCGGCAGTGCCCGGGCGCCGGATCGGTCGAGCGACCGGGGAGGCGCATGAGCCGGTGGGGCGGGCGATGGGGGCGGAGCCGCGGCCGCCCTACCGTCAAGGGGGCCTGCCTCCAAGGGGGTCTGCCTTGTTGGTCTCGGTGCCTGTGTGCCGGTCCGACACCTGACGCCCTCGCCCCCGACGAGGGCGTCGTGTCCCTGGCCTGCTTCCCGCTGACCCACGCTCAGGAGCCGTTTCCGGGCGGAAGGAAGGCCCGGGTGCGTGAACCGGCCGGGATCTCCTCCTTCCGGTCAGGCGTAGGTCTCGAACTCGGCGACCTTCGGGGTGGCGCTGGAGCTCGTGATCTCGAAGGTGACCTTCTTCAGCGAGGTGGACGCGAAGGAGATGGCGCCCGCCGCGCTGCCCGAGGTCAGCACGGCCCCGGTGTCGGCGTCGAGTACCCGCCAGGAGCCGATGTTGCCGGTGGCGCCGGAGGCCTCCCGGATGTTGATCGAGGAGATGGTGGTCGCCGAGCTCCACTTGATCGAGATGGAGCCGGTCGAGCCGGTCGGCGACCAGTAGGTGCTCATGTCGCCGTCGCGGACGTTGCCGTAGCTGGTGCCGGACGCCTTGCTGGAGCCGTCGGAGTCGGCGCCGATGCTCAGGTTGGTCCCGGTGGGCGTCGAGGTCGCGGTGGCCGTCGAGGTCACGGTGGCGGTCGGCGTGGGTGTCGCGGTGGGTGTCGTGGGCGTGCAGTTGCCGTCCGACACCTTCAGGCCGTTGCCGGCGCCCGCCGTCGCGGTCACGATCGACGGCACGCAGGACGCGTCGTCGAGGGTGTAGGAGTAGGGGATGCTGATGGTCGTGTTCGACGTCGGGTTCGGACCGGCGGGGTTGTTGTCCTCGCCCGGATCCGACCAGGTCACGTTGTCGAAGATGTTTCCGCTGACCTGCCAGTAGCCGGGCAGGTCGGTGTAGAAGGTGCCGAGGACGTCCTTGGAGTCCTGGAAGTAGTTGTTGTCGACTTTGGCCTTGCCGCCGGCCCGTGGGTTGATGCCCGACTCGTTGAGGCTGGTGTAGTAGTTGTTGTAGATGTGGGCGGTGGCGCCGCGCAGGAGCGGTGTACGGGAGTCGATGTTCTCGTACAGGTTGTGGTGGAAGGTGACCGGCCCGTTGTCGAGGTCGCTGTCGCTGGAGCCGATGAGGCCGCCGCGGCCGGAGTTGCGCAGGGTGTTGTAGGACACGGTCACGTACTGGGTGTCGGCCTTCATGTCGATCAGGCTGTCGAAGCCTTCGGACTCGCCGCCTGATGCGAGCAAGGTGTTGTGGTCGACCCAGACGTTGTGCACGTCGCTCTCCATGCCGATGGCGTCACCGCCGTTGGAGGTGGGTGAGCCCGACTTCTTCACGTTCTGGACGGTGACGTTCTGGACGATGATGTTGCTGGAGTCGCGGATGTGGATGCCTATCTGGTCGAACACGGCGCCGCTTCCGACACCGACCAGGGTGACGTTGCTGATCTCCTTCAGCTCGATGACACCGGCGGCGGTGTTGCAACTGTCGCCCGACACCTTCGCCGTGTTGCCGACGGTGATGGTCCCCTCGACCTGGATGATGATCGGGGTGCTGCTGCTGGCCCGGCCGCACAGTGCCTGGTGGATCTGGGTGCCGGTGGTGGCCGTGACCGTCGTTCCGCCGGTGCCGCCGGTGGTGCCGCCGTTCTGGGTGGCGTACCCGGTCGCGCCGGCGGTCGCCGCCGACGCGGCGGGCATCGACAGGGCTATGCCTGCCGCCACCGCCAGGGTCAACGTGCCCAGTACCGCGGAGAGTTGGAGTGCGACTGGCTTTCTCATCCTCGCCTCGTCTTTCGTCGTCGCGTGCCGGGGTGCCGTGTATGTGCGTGTGCGTGTGCGTGTGCGGGCCGACGGGCCGTCGGGTGAACGTCCCTGATCACGCCAAGGGGATGGGGGAGATCAGGCCGCCACCGGCCTGCTGCGGGTTCCGCTCGCGTCGGTGGCGGGCCGAGAGGGACGGCGGTGCCGGTGTGGTGCGGGTGATACGGGTGGTGCGATTGCGGTGCCGGCCTGACGGGCTGCTCCGCGGCTCATGCCAGGGCGTTCTCCGGCATGGCCTCGATGCCTGGAAAGCGCTTTCCGTGCGAGGTTAGAGCTGCCGCGACCTATCTGACAAGGATGTGAACAGCGATTGGCTACCTGATTCATGCATTGGTGCACTCAAGAGGGGAGATCGCAAGAGCGTCTAGTACATGAATAAAGTTCACGTACATGATCCCGGGTGTCGAACTTCACCGGCCGCCGTACGGACCGGTGCGGGCCCGGGGTTCAGCCGGGTCGGGGTCTCGCGGGTGACGGGCCCCGTGATGTCGGCCAGGGGGAGTCGGGGTGCGCCGACCGGGAGCGGTGAAGCGGCGCTTCTGCGGTGGAGCTGGCGTGACGCCATGTGTGCCACTAGATTTGGTGGCATGACTGCTATCACCGTGCGGATCCCGGATGCCATGGACAAGCCGTTGCGTGACGCGGCGTCCGGCGCCGCGTCGCTCAACGACTACATCGTGCGGGCGGTGCGCCGGCAGATGACGCTTGACGCCGCCCGCAAGCTCGCCTCCGTTGCCCCTCTCGACCTTGAGGGCGAGGGCGACGCTCTGTGACCATCGGCAAGGGCGACGTCTGGGACGTCGACACCGGCAAAGGCACCCGGACGGTTCTCGTCGTCAGCCTCGACGGCCTTGCCGAGGCGTACGGCGCCGTCGTCGTCCTGGTGCTCCACGCTCCGGCGGAACACCCCGACACCGCTATGAGCGTGCACCTGACCACTCCGTTGGACGCCTCCCTCGTCGCCGTCAACCTTCTCCAGCTCTCCGCTGTCCGTTTCGAAGCCGGCACACTGCACGGGAACATCGGTCCGGAGCAGCAGGAACTCGTCGACAACGCTCTCCGCGCCGTCCTGGACCTGTAGACCCTCACCGGCCCCGCGCGCGTCAATCCGGTTCCATTCACCTTCCGCGGCTTTGCAGGTTGCGCGGTCCCTCGCGCGAGTGCCGCTGGCCGTGTCATCGGTCTCAGCCCGGATGCTCTGCCGTGCTGTCGCTGCCCGCGGCGGTAGCGCGGGACGTACTTGCGTACGCGACCGGGGAGAAAAGCCCGTACGCACCACGCAACCGCGCCGCGTGATGACCGGCATCCGCAACCGGGACACCGGTCCCCACCGGCAGGACGGCCGGAGGAACATCGCGGCCGTCCTGCCGGTGAGCGGCCCGCGACCGCCGTCGGCTCCTGGACCTCCCCGGTATCACCGGACAAGGCCACCTCACGCGAAGGCCCTGGCCGGGGGTGGCCCCAGGTGGAAGCTCGGTGCGTGTGCACGCTCAGGGACGCGAAGGGGAGCAGCCCTGCAATACCGGTCGTCGACACACTGGCGCCCTCTGGTTCCCGGTGGCCGGACCCATGTCTGTCGAGGACGTGGGTGGGCGAGACCTTCGGCCCATGTGCCGACGACGTAATCAGCGCGTCGGCGGGGTCGAAGTCGTCTGCCGCCCGCGCGCTGGTCGTCCCAGGAGCCCCCGCCGTCGCGGGAAGGCCAGACGATACCCGTGATCCATTTCGTACTGCTCACCGTGTGTGCGGTGGCGATCCATCTCTCATGTGAGTGGTTCGTCAACGCGGTGGAGTGGCTGGGCGAACGCCTGAACGTGAGGAGGACCGCGGGCGGTACGAATCTCGCCGCCTTCGGTACGGCCCTGCCGGAGTCGGTGGTCACCCTGGTTGCCGTCACCACCGGCGCCAGTGAGGAAGCCAAGAACATCGGTGTGGGCGCCGCGATGGGCGGACCGCTCGCCCCGGCGACCGTGGCTTACGGCGTGACCGGCGCGGTGCCGCTGTTCAAGCGCCGCGGTGAGCGTCGCACCGTGCCGGCCACTACCGGCATCGCCCCCTCCAAGCCGGACACGTGTCCGGATGCCGAGGACCCACTGGGCTCCGAGACGGACATGAAACGCCTGGCCAAGGACCAGACGTGGTTCTTGCCCGTCTTCATCGTGAAGGTCGCGCCCGGTCTGGTCGCCTTCGCCTTCGCCTTCAAGCCTGCCCTCGGAGTGCTGTCCTTCGCCGCGTACGCGGTCTGCTTCTGGCGGGATATCCGCAGCAGCCGCGCTGACCTGGGCGTGGCCAGGTGACGGACACGGCATGGGAGCGATCGGCCCTCGTGCTGTCGGGCGCGGACGGCCACGGGGGGGAACAGCGAGAAGCGGTCCACGGGCGTACGGCGAGCGGCTGCGGGCGCAAGGGACCGCGCGGGCTTGGCCGTTCGGCCGCTGTGACCTGGACGCGGCGCACCTCCCGCCGGAGGTGCGCCGCCACACCGGCATACCCGGCCGTCGCTCCTTCCGACTCCCCGGCCTGTGCCCGCTGCGCGGCCCGGACGCCACAGGCGAGGAACGACCGGTCCTGGCGCGCCACCGGATACCCGGTCATCCCCACCATCGACCGACCCGAGGACCTGCACCTGCTGCCCGAAGCCGGCCGGTACGCGGTCAAGCCCAAGGCGGGCGCGGACTCCATCGGCCTGACCTTCGCACCCGCCGACCGGCTGAGTGACCTCGCCCACGGTGACGTCCTGATCCAGCCGCGCGTCGACTTCCGCTACGAAGTCTCCTTCTACTTCATCGACGACACCTTCCAGTACGCCCTCAACGCCCTCAACACCCCCGCCCCCGAGCGCCGTTGGGCCCTCGAACCCTACGAACCCACCGACGCCGACATCGCCTTCGCCCGGCGCTTCGTCCACTGGAACACGATCGACCACGGCATCCAGCGGATAGACGCCTGCCGCACCCGGGACGGCGAACTGCTTCTCGTCGAGCTGGAGGACCTCAACCCGTACCTGTCCCTGGACCTTCTCCCCGAACAGATCCGTGACTCCTTCGCGGAGAACATGACGTCCTCCCTCCACCGGTTCCTGGACCCTCCTTCCCGCCCCTGACACGCCCCCGCGTACCGGTCCGGGCAGGAAGGCGGAACGGCCTTCGGGGTTGGGCACGTACGATCCGGTTGGCCGCTGTCTTCTGCAGCAGGCCGTAGGCGAGGACCGGAATCAGCAGATGGGGTTTGTCCGGTAGCGCGGTCGTGATCAGGACGGCGCTCGCGCTGCTGTTGTTCATGCCGCAGGCGAGGGTGAGGGACGAGGCGGCGGGCGGGCCAAGCCGTAGCAGCCGTGCCGCACACCGGCCGAGCACGAACGACAGCTGGCAGACCAGCGCGGCCGTGACGAGCGCGGCGCCGAGCAACAGGGGACGCGGCTGGGCGAAGAAGGAGCCGACGGCGCCGCAGGCGTTCACGTACGTCAGGACGAGCGAGCCGGCCAGGGCCCCGGTCACGACAGGCCCCGACACTCTCCTCAGCCAGGACGAGGGTAGGGCGAGCCGGACCAGAAGGCCTGCCGCGCAGGACAGAACCACGCCGAGGAGGGTGAAGCCGCCGCCCGCGGTGTGGCCTCTCGCCGCGAGCGAGTCGGCGTCGACGTGGCTGAGGAGGGGAGACAGGAGCTGAATCACCAAGGGGGTGGTGAGCGGGCTGAGGAAGGTCGACGAGAGTACGAGGGCGACCATCGTGGGCTGGTCTCCCTCGCCCTTCCCGGTCCACACCGTCGCGCCGGCCGCGATGGGCATGGCGACGACCAGGATCATCGCGGCCAGCAGACCGCTGCCTCCGTCGGAGTCGGGCGAGTTGCGCAGCGGGTACGCGACCAGCGGAATGACCAGCAGCGGGATGAGCAGGTGCAGGGCGAGCCCGCCCAGCAGCGCGCTCGGACTGGTCAGGACGCGGCCCAGTTCACGGACGGGTACCTGGAGCCCGGCCGAGAACAGCACCAGCCACAGCAGGCAGGGAGCGGTGGACAGGGGCAGGCGGAGCAGCGGTCCGAACGGCAGAGCGTGGGTGTGGCGCAGCCACAGACCGGGGCCCGGCAGGAACAGGGCGCCGGCGTAGGACAGGATGACGGCTCGGCCCAGGCGCCGCCGCAGCCATGTGGTCGAGCGGCCGGCGGGCGCGGAGGCGGTGGGCGGAGCGGGCAAGGCGGTCTTCTTCCGTCGCGGGAACGAGGGCGGGACGGAGGACCACTATGAGAAGCCGGTGTGCGCACGAGTCCATGGCGCCATGCTGCTCGCCGGCAGCTTCGGGGCCGGTCGAGGCGCGGCGGCGGTCAGGATGCGTTCAGGAACGGATCGGCGCTGATGACGACGTCGACAGGAAGTGGTGATCGGGGGAGGTGCTCACCGGCTCGGCACCCGCGGCCGCCGCCTTGAGCTTCAGGACCGGTGCGGGCTGTTCGAGCTCCGCTCCGTCGCCGGGCAGTTCGATCCAGCGGGACACCCTGCCGTCGCTGTAGGTCTCCACCGTCTTGAAGGCGATCTCCTCGGCGTCCGGCAACTGCCGCACCTTGATGGTGTGTTCGGCGTCGACGCCGGCTTTCAGGGCGGGCCCGGCGATGCTGTAGCCGTCCCCGGTGGCCTTCAGCTTCCAGCCTTTGGGAGCTTCGCCGAGGCTCACGTCACCGGGGGCGATGCCCTCGGCCAGCACGATGCGCACCTCGGTGAAACCGGCCGTGCCGGACTCGGCCTCGGAGACGAAGCCGAGGGTGACGTTCTCGGCCAGCGCCTGCGGGGTGTCGGCCTCGGCCTCCACGTGGGCGGAGGCCGGGGGCGGCCACGACGAGCGCGGCGACCACGTGCACGGAGGCCATCGCCGCCCCGGCGTGATGCCACGCGTGACCGTCCCCGGCCTCGGCCGCGGTATGACCGGCGTGCATCGGGTGCCCCGGCATCCCCGCCGACGCGGCACCGTCCACGCGGGACAGCGCAAGGTGCAGCGCACCCTGCACGGCCAGCGTGCACACGACGGTCGCGGCGGGTGCGCAGCGTCGGCGGGCCAGCGGCCAGACGGCCGTGACCTGTGCCGCGGCCATCGTGCCCACCAGCCGCCAGGACACCGCGCCCTGGGCGAGCGCGTGGTGGCCGAAGGCCGCGAGCACGGTTCCGAGCACGGCGAACAGACCAGCCCGCACACAGGCCCCCGCGCGGCTGGGCCGGTCCGTCCCGGCGCGGATCCTCGTGGCCGGTCGCGCGATCACGCGCCACGGTCGCCCGTCATCCCGTGTCGAGCGCCTCGCCGAGGCGCTCCGGGGATCGGGTGGCCGGGTACGGGCAAGGGCCGCCATGCGCAGACCTCCTCGCCCTCCAGGGCCGCCGGCCGCCCGAGCGCGGCCGACGGGATACGGGCGGCCGCCGCGGACAACGCGTCGCCGGTGACCCGCCCCGCGTGCTGGAGGCGGTCGGCCGTTCGTCGTGGACGAGCCGGGAGGGCGAGGTCACGGGCGTTCGCCTTGTCGTATATGTGGGGTCGGACGGGGCCGTTCACAGGGCCCGGAAGGTGCTGGCGACGCGGTGGCGGGCCCGGGGCGCGCCGGCGTCGAGGTCGTGGAACCAGATGCGCGGGCGCGGCGAGCGGCCGGCCGGGGCGCGACTCCTCCCCGTACCCCGTGGCGCGGGAGACCGGCCGGTTGTCGCGCATCGCCTGTCGCGCATCGCCTGTCGTGCATCGTCGCGGTGGCGACGTCACGGTCCGAGTGGCCCCAGACCACGATGTCCGAGACGTCCGGCCCGGAGACGGCGTGCGCGACGGTTCTGGAGGCGCCGGTGGCCTCTTCGCGGGTCATGAGCGCGGTTCCTGGGGGCCGGCGCGAGCCGAGTACCGCAAGATGGGTCCCGCGCAATGCGTCCGTCCGGCCGGTGGAGAGGCACCCGAAGCCCGCGGTGGAGACGGTTTCTCCCGCCCGGAAGCCGTTCGCCAGGCGTTATGGCGATCACTCCGCTCAACTTCCCTGTAGCCGATGAGGGTTGGAAGCGGATTTCTGCACCTATTGTGCAGGGAATCGCGCACTGGTACTGTCCGCGCATTCGTCGGATGCATCCCGCTCCGACCCGGTCCGATGGAGACGCCCATGTTCGGAACGCTTGGCCTGTGGTGGCCACAGCGCCGTAACGGGCGCATCGGCGGTCAACAGCGGCGTACGCCGCTCGTCTGACCTGCGATCACAGGACATCACGCCTGATCGAGGCGTCGGCCCGACCCGGGCCTGCTGATCCGCATTCTGCATGACGACGGCGAACTCTCACCGCCAGACCGCCGCGGACGCTTTCGCGTGCGCGGCGACGCAGCCATCGTCAACGGAGCCACCGATGCCCGCCGTATACTCTCTTTCTCGCATTCGCGCCCAATTTCCCGCACTTCGTACCGGTAGCGCCCTTTTTGACGCCCCGGGTGGTACGCAGACGCCGGCTCGGGTCGCCGATGCCATGCGCGACGCCATGCTGAGCCCGGTCTCGCAGCGTGGACGCAACAACTTCAGCGAACAGAACGCCGACCGCATCGTCCTCGGCGCCCGCGCCGCCATGGGCGATCTGCTGAACGTGGACCCCGCCGCGGTCTTCTTCGGCCGCAGCGCCACCCAGATCACCTTCGATGTCGCCCGGGCCGTCGGCCGCCGCCTCGGTCCCGGTGACGAGATCGTCGCGAGCCGGCTCGACCACGACGCGAACGTCCGGCCCTGGGTCGACGCCGCGGCCCGCAGCGGTGCCACGTTGCGCTGGATCGACTTCGATCCGCGCACCGGTGACCTCACGGTCGACCACGTCCGGGCCGTACTGAGCGACCGCACCCGGCTCGTCGCCGTCACGGCCGCGTCGAACCTCTACGGCACACAGCCCGACATCCCCGCCATCTCCGCCGCCGTGCACGCGGTCGGCGCCGAACTCTACGTAGACGCCGTGGCGTATGCCGCGCACGAACTCGTCGACGCGGTCGCGCTGGGTGCCGACTACGTCGTGTGCTCCCCGTACAAGTTCTGCGGACCGCACCTGGGGGTACTCGGATCGAGCGTCGAGCGTCTCGAAGCCCTTGTCCCCGACAAGCTGCGGCCCTCGACCATGAATGTCCCCGAACGCTTCGAACTGGGCACCCTGCCCTACGAGGTCCTCGCCGGGGTCACCGCGACCGTGGAGTTCCTCGCCGACCTCGTACCCGGCGACGGCCCGCGGCGCGACCGGCTCCGCCGCTCCTACGAGGCGCTCGGCCGCCATGAGGAAAGGCTCTTCGCGAAGCTCGTCGACGGCCTCGCCGCGCTGCCCGGCGTCCATCGGGTCGGGGCGCCCGCGAAGGCTGCCCCGACCGTGCTGTTCACCATCGACGGCATGAGCCCCGCAGCCGTGTGCGCCGCGCTCGGCGAGCGGGACGTGGCTGTCATGTCCGGTTCGTTCTACGCCGTCGAGGCCGAGGACTGGGCCGGCCTCGGCGACGGTGCAGTCCGTGCCGGCATCGCCCCGTACACGGCCGAGGAAGACGTCGACGCGCTGCTCCGCGCCGTCGCGCTCCTCTCGGACGCCCGCTGAGGCTTCCGCTTCGCCCTACTCCCCGAAGAAAGTCCTGAACGATGAACCACACCTCTCGCTGTCTCGTCACCGTCGTCGCCGCGGCCGCCGCCCTCACCGCATGCAGCTCCGCCGAACTGCCCGGCACGGCCAAGAGCTCGACGTCGGGGACGGCGTCGAGCGTCTCCGACCAGCCCGCCCAGGCGATCATCGATGCCACGACCACCGACAAAGCGGCCGCCGCGCTGCTGCCGAAGCAGTACGGCGACGCCGGCGTGCTCCAGGTCGGATCGAATCTGCAGTTCCCTCCGGCCAACTTCCACGCCGCCGACGGTTCCACACCCGTCGGTTACGAGGTCGACCTCGCGACCGCGATCGGCAAGAGACTGGGTGTCAAGGTCTCCTACCACGACTCGCCCTTCGAGAACCTGATCACCAGTCTTCAGGCCAAGCGTGTGGACTTCACCATGGCCGGCATGAACGACACGGCCGAACGACAGGGGAAGATCGACTTCGTCGACTACTTCCGGACCGGCATCGGCATCCTCGTGTCCAAGGACAACCCCGACAACATCGCCAAGACGACCGACCTGTGCGGCCACTCGGTCACCGCCGGGGTAGGCAGCAGCCAGGAGACCTGGGCAGAGGCCCTCAGCCGCAAGTGTGTCTCGGCCGGCAAGAAGGCCGTGGACGTGATCGC
Source organism: Streptomyces sp. NPDC104367 (assembly GCF_055583825.1). Classification (NCBI taxonomy): domain Bacteria; kingdom Bacillati; phylum Actinomycetota; class Actinomycetes; order Kitasatosporales; family Streptomycetaceae; genus Streptomyces; species Streptomyces sp. NPDC104367. Next base: position 60,561 of record NZ_JBVJND010000042.1, read on the forward strand.
GGTCAACAACGACCAGCAGCGGCTCAACTCGGTCAAGACCGGCCGCGCCACCGCCGAGCTGAACGATCTCGCCAACGTCGTCTACGTGGCCACGACAGCCGGCAGCGGAGCCGACTTCAAGGTCGTGGACCTCCCGCCGATCGAAGGCGCCCTGTACGGCATCGGTGTCAACAAGGACACGCCCGGACTGCGCAAGGCCGTCGCCGCGGCGCTCCAGTCGCTCATGGACGACGGCACCTACACCAAGATCCTCAAGGCGTGGGGCCTGCAGTCCGGAGCCGTGAAGAAGGCGACGACCAACGCCGGTGCCTGACACCGCGGCGGGGGCGCCCCACCCGCGCCCCCGCCGCACCCCTTCCCGCGAGAGGAACTCAGCCGTGCCTCCATCCGCCGCCGCACCGTCCCCGGGCGTCGTCGCGCCACCGGTGCCCGAACCGGCCCCCCATGTCTACCGGCGCCTCCACATCGGCCGCTGGATCAGCGCCGCCGCCGTGGCCGCCCTCGTCGTCGGCGCCCTCGTCGTCCTGGCCCACGCCCGGATCGACTGGGCACACGTCCTGCAGTACATCGGGCTCGACATCGTGGTCCGCGCCGCCGGCAACACGGTGTTGCTGGCTCTCGCCGCCCAGGCCGTGGCCGTCGCCATCGGCGTCGTGTTCGCGATCATGCGGGTCTCCCGGAACCCCGTGGCCAACGCCGTCGCCGTCGGCTACATATGGATCTTCCGCGGTGTCCCCGTACTCGTTCAGATCCTCGTCTGGTACAACCTCGCTCTCGTCGTCAGTCGCATCACCGTCCCCGTCCCCTTCACGGACGTCACGCTGGTGGACCAGCCGACGAACGCGGTCGTCACACCGTTCGTCGCCGCGCTGCTCGGCCTCGCGCTCAACGAGAGCGCCTACATGGCCGAGATCATCCGCGGCGGACTGAAGGGCGTCGACCCGGGGCAGACCGAAGCCGCCCACGCACTCGGCATGACACCCATGCGCACCCTTGCCCGGGTGGTCCTGCCACAGGCCATGCGGATCATCATCCCGCCCACGGGCAACAACTTCATCAACATGCTCAAGACCACGTCACTGGCCTCGGTCGTCACCTACATGGAGCTGGTGAAAGCCGCGGGGAACATCGCCAGCCGCAACCTCGAGGTGATGGAGACCCTCTTCGCGGCAGCGGCCTGGTACATGATCATCGTCACCGTCGCGAGCATCGGGCAGTTCTACATCGAGCGCGCCTTCGACAACGGCTCCACGCGCGGCAGGACACCCACGCTGCGCGCCTCCATCGTCAAGGGACTCAAGCGTCCCCCGTTCTCAAGGAAGGACGCCCATGCCTGAGCCGACCGGGAACGTCCAACCCCTCGTCCGCATCCGCCATGTCAAGAAGGCCTTCGGCGACAACGACGTACTCCGGGACATCGTGCTCGACGTCGCCCCGGGCGAGGTCGTCTGCCTCCTCGGTTCCTCTGGCGCGGGCAAGAGCACGCTGCTGCGCGCGGTCAACCGGCTGGAGACCATCGACGACGGTCAGATCTGGGTGGACGAGCACCTCGTGGGCTTCGGCCCCTACCGGTCGGGCGTACGCGCGCTGACCGAGCGCGCGATGGCGGCACAGCGCCGGCACATCGGCATGGTGTTCCAGCGCTTCAACCTGTTCCCCCACATGACTGTCCTCCAGAACGTCATGGAGGCACCGCGCGGTGTGCTTCGACTGCCACGTGCCGAAGCCGAACGAACCGCCCGGACCCTGCTCGACAGCGTCGGTCTGGCGGAGAAGGTCGACCAGTATCCGGCGGAGCTCTCCGGCGGCCAGCAGCAACGGGTCGCGATCGCCCGAGCCCTCGCGATGCGGCCGAAACTCATGCTGTTCGACGAGCCCACCAGCGCGCTCGATCCGGAACTCGTCGGCGAGGTGCTGAAGGTCATGACCGATCTGGCCCGCCAGGGCATGACGATGATCGTGGTCACACACGAGATGACGTTCGCGCGAGAGGTCGCCGACCGCGTGGTCCTCATGCACCACGGCGAGATCATCGAGGCCGCGCCGGCCCAGGAGTTCTTCGAACGGCCCCGACACGCACGCACCCGCCAGTTCCTCGCGAGCAGCACACGCACCCAGGGAGCACTTTGACCGAGCGGTCGGCCCGCTGATTCGTGCGCGGTCCCGTGTCGGGTTCCGCGCCGGTTCAGGCCGGCTTCGTCGGCGGGCCCCGGGAGGGCGTCGGACGGGGCGGACGCGGATGCCGAGGCGGGCCCCGGGGCCGATGGCGGTGGTGCGGTGGTCCGAGCCGGGCGGGGGGCCGACGCCGGCCGCGCCAACGTCATCACGGGCGGTGCGCTTGCGCTCCTGGCCGCTTCATGGCTGGCGACCGGACAAGCGTCCTGGTCACTCTGGCCGGTCATCGTCGGCGTGCTCGTCCTGGACTTCGCGGTCCAGGCGGTACACGTCAGCAATCAGCACCTGCTCACGACCGCGTACGCAGACCGGACGAGCAGCGCCATCGGCGGCTACATGTTCTTCTGCTCGTTCGGCTCCGCTGTCGGAGCAACCGGTACCACCGCGGTGTACTCCGCCGCGGGATGGGCCGGATCCAGTCTTCTCGGTGCCGCCTTCGCCCTCTGCACACTCATGGTCTGGGCCGCCGGCCGGCGTGCAGCCGCCGACCCGCGACGAGACATCCTCGCGCAACTGCCTCGTCCCGCCCGTGACCTTCCGGCCGACGCGGAAGGCGAATCAGCACATGGCCCACGTGAACGCGCCGCTGTCGCAGAGGGGTGCGTGCCGGCCGGTCGAGCAGCGCAGGACGCGGCCGACCGCTCATCTCATCGCAGGACGATGCCGCTCTCCGCGCCCCCGACGACGAAGCCGAAAGCCGTCCCTGCGGACACCTTGTGGACGAGGGCGGGCGCGGCGCCGACCCGAGCACGTCTGGGGAAGGCGAAGTCGGCCGCCGCTCACCGTCATCCAGCAGGCCACGAACGGCGGGCGGGAACCCCTCGTAGTGATCGCCACCACGGAAACGGGCTCGCCGTCCAGGGCCGCGCTCGCCCTGCCGGCCCAGGCCACCTCGCAGGCCTGCCTCCGGCCTGCCCTGTCTGTCCGGCGCGATGGCGCCTTCCTGCGCGAGCCCGCGGGACGCGCAGGACCCGTGCCTCCCGGTGGCGGCGCGGCGACGCGTCCGGTGGCGGGCCTCCGGGCCCGCCACCGGATGGGCGTGGGCCTCGTCCCTCTCGTCCCAGGCCGAGCGGCGCACCGCCCACCGGCGCCTTGTCGGCCAGGTGCTCGACGACGGTGGTGACATACGTGTGGGTGGTTCCGACGGAGATACGGAGACCCGCGGTGGGTCGAGCGAGGGGTTCGTGCCGGCGTAGGTACGCCGGAGCGATCACCGCACGCTTGGACGGCCGAAGTCCGCAGCCTCGGTCCATACGGCCCGGGGGCCGGCTTGAAAAACTCTCATTTGGTGCTGACCTTCGCGAAGACCTTCCTCATGGCGGTCTTGTCGGACGCGAAGAACGCCAAGAGGATGTCCCGCTTCGTGAGTTCCTGTTGCGTGAGGGAAAGCCTGATGTTCCGCAGGTTTTTCGCGTAGACCGGGGCAGGATCCTCCTTCCCGTACCCTTTGGCCCAGCGCAGGTCGATACCGCCGAGCGCCTCGCACGTGAGGTATTCGCAGCAGGCTTCGATGAAGTACACGCCCATTTCGTCCGTGCCGGCACCCTCGATGACGTGGAAGATCTCGTGGACGACGGCGGCGACCGTATGGTTCGCTTTGTTGATCCTGATCACCCGGTCCCTGGTCGGCGCCTTGTGGGGAGGTGTGGTATCTCCCTCGGTGGACTCCGGTGAGGTACCGCCGGGGGACGGGTTCATGCTGATGTAGCCGCGCCATGCGGCGTCGTCCAGGAACTGGATGTAGGTCGATTTCGTGGTCCCGTCCCATGCCCCGGACTTGAACTCGGCCTCCGCGGCGCGGGCGGTATCGGCCTCTTTCTCTTTGAGGAAATCCACGTCGATACCGGCGACGATGTCGCCGTACTCGACCTTGAGGTCCTGGAGGTAGCCGATGACGGTCGTGAGGGCGGTTGCCGCCTTCATGCTGGGGGTCATGTCCTGGACCGGCGCCGCGTCGCCCGTGTTCAAGTCGTAGGTCAGCAGTAAGTCGGTGGGGTCGTTCCACAGGTGGAATGACTTGCCGTTGAGTACCTCGCGGGCGGCGTCCCTGAGGCGGCTGCGCACGAAGCCCACCCACACGGGTGCCTGGATCACCAGGATCTCCTTGTCGTTGTAGGTGGTCACCTGGAACGGCATGCCGAACTGCTTGAGCCCGTCGTGGTTCGGGAACCTCGCTACTTTTGTCTTGCCTGTCGGAGGATTTTCTTTCGTGTACACGATCGGGTTCACACTGTAGACGTTCACAGGAAAGGTCATCGCGTTTCCTCCTTCGAGAGGCGGCCGAGTCGAGCCGCGTGTGATCCGGTGTTGCTTCCGTACCTTCCGTCGTTAGGAAGGAATTCACGCCTCAGTAGTAACTCACCACCCCTCGCCCCAAGGGGCGCGGCATTGCACACGGCAAAGAGTGTACTGGACGGGCACAATTCTCGTACCGTCTCATCCCGAGATCATCATGGTTTCTCGGGTCGACCCCACGCATTCGAACGGAATTCCGACCGGTATCTTTCAGGCTCATTAAAAACAGTGAGGGGAGGGGGTGAAGTGAAGTGAATGAACGACTCCGGAATTCGCCGCTCCGGAATTCCGGGTTCCGTGAGCGTTTTCCAACCTCAGGCTGACGGGGGCGCGGTTGAAAGGCGGGGCCTGGAGCAGTGCGAGCAGTCGTGAGATAGCACTGGTTGCGGCCCAAACTCGCTGCTGTCTGGGACAGAAACTGACCTGGCTCGCGCCTGTCGTCGCTGCCGGCGGGCCGGGGGCCCGGGTGTGCCGCTGGGCCGGCGGCCCGCCGGCCGGCGCGTGAGTCGGTCTGTTCGCCGGTGTGTTCGCCGGTGTGTTCGTCGGGGCGGTGCGGTGTGCTTTCGGTGCCGTTCGCGGCCGCTGGCCGTGCTGCCTCGTGCCGCCGGTGGATCAGTGAGGGGATCAACCGCGGCGAAAGTGCACAGAATGGTATGTCTGATGTCTTGACCGGCGTTGGCGGGGTGACGAATGGTGGGGGGCACCGAACCCACCGTCACCGGGCGCTGCGTGCCTGGGAGATCGTGATGGGCCGGGCCCGCTCGTCCGAGTCGACGCGGAAGGAACAGTCATGACCACAGCACCGGATCCCGGCGTTCAGAACCAGATGGTCCCGCTGCCCATCGGTAGCCGGATACGGCTTCAGGACGGCGGCGCCAGGACGGTCCTGGGGCACCGTTACCACGGTCCGGACAACACGCTGCAGTACCTGGTCGACAAGCGGCTGGCCGACTGGCGGCCGGCCAAGTTCTGCACCGTTGTCCGGTCCGATGTCACCGCGCCGGTCGTCGTGGCGCAGCCTCCGCGGCAGGCCCAGCCGCTGCCCGGGGGGCGGCTGGTCGCCCAGGCCACCAGTCACGTCATCGCCACCGACGCCGACCACCCGGGCGTCAGCGACCAGAAGATCCGCCACACGCCCGGTGGACTGCGGGCGATCCAGCGCGACGACCGGATCCGCCTGTTCGGGACCGACCCCGGCGGCCATCCGCAGATCTTCAACCTGGCCACCGTCACCGACGTTGACTTCACCGGCCAGGCGCGGCTGGTCATCGGCGACTACCGTCAGGACGACAACGGCCTGCACGTCCATGTGCTGGTCGAGGGCGTACTCGACAAGGTCGCGGAGCCGCACGACCTGATCGAGATCGTGCTCACCAAGCCCCTGGTGAGCCCGGGCAAGCCGACCGATGACACCCAGCTGGACACCATGCTGGTGCTGACTCCGCCGGTCAACGAGAACCGGATCCAGTTCGACGCCTTCTACAGCTGGGCGCAGCTGGCCAGGCTGCTGGGCCTGCCGGTCTCCGGAGCCGACCTGCGGCACACGGTGTGCACGGCCTTCCCGCAGTTAGGTGTCGAGGCCCGCTGGTACGACCGGCTGGCCTCCGGGACCAACGCTGTGCTCCACACCAGCGGCGGCAACAAGCTCAAGGACGGCTCGGGACAGATCGCCATGCGGCCGATCACCCAGGAGGACCGCAGGGCCTCGGAGGTGGTCCGCAACACCGACTGGAACCTGAGCGAGGTCCTGCGCGCCTCCCGCCCCGTCTACGTGGCCTACCAGGACCTGCTGCAGCCGGGCAAGGAGATGGCCACCACTTTGGAGGCCGAGTCCGAGTTCCTCATCGACGCCGGCCGGTACCGGCAGGTGCTGGGCAGGCTGGCGGAGCTGCTGCGCACGCCCGGCCTGTGGAGCGGGCTCGGTATCACCGGCCTGAGGTGCGACGACCTCGACAAGGAGAGCGGGCAGGTGGAGCCGCGGGTCTCGACGGACTCCTACTTCGACACCCCGCTGCTCCCGCTGCTCACCCGCGGAGTGGTGCTGCGCCGGCGTGAGGTGCCCAAGAAGGACAAGGCCGGGGTGTACCTGTTCGCGGTCAAGGGCCGCACGGTGTCGCGTGACGGGAGTGCGAAGGAGCGGATCAGGCTGGCGTCCCAGGTGCACCTGATCGAACCCGTCCAGCAGGTGCTGCTGGAGCGCTTCCTGGCGGACGTCTCGGTCGACAACGCGTTCGCCCGGGTGCTGCACGACGCCCTGCCCGGTTTCGACCCCGTGGGCGTGGCGGTCCGGCTGGTCGTCAACTCGAAGCGGGTGAAGTACACCTTCACCCTGGAGAACAGCACGACGGTCGAGTTCAGCGCGGACGAGGCGACCGCCGTCTTCAACGGGAGTACCGCGACGCTGCACTGCATCGAGTTCGGCGTCGGGCACCCGGGCCTGTTCATCGGCCAGGACTCCGGGGCGCAGGGTTCCGGGGCGCAGGGCTCCGGGGACCAGGCGTCCGCCGCCCCGGTGCAGCAGCAGCCCTCGGGCGGCACGCCGCTGGTCATGCGGCCGTACCACGTGCCGGCCGACCTGGACAACCCGGCGCTGTTCGACAAGCGGGACTACCGCCAGTACCAGGAACTGCGGGACGGCGTGCTGGCCTACCTGTTCGGCACCTCCGCGCCGGAGCTCGAGCCGGCCGGCAACAAGGCACAGCTGCTGGCCCGTGCCCTGAAGATGACCGAGGAGAAGTAAGGCGGCCTGCCGGCTGCGGAGCTTCCAGCCGCGGTGCCGTCGGCCGCTGCGCTCCTGGCCGGCGGCACCGGAGGCCGTCGCCTTCGCCGGGCGCGCCCTGACCACCGCCGTTGCGGGTGCGCCGTTGCGGCCGCCCTGCCCCCGGCGCGGTCAGCGCCGACGGTGTTGCGTAGGCGCTGCAGTGCTCAGGGGTGTCGCACGACCCGGCCGGTAGACGATCTCGGCGACCGCACGGCCGGGCAGTGTGCGCACGCTGACCTCGCGGGGGCGTTCTCCCTGCCGGCGGCGTGCAGCGGCACTCGTTCCCGCCACTGCCGTTCGGCGGCGTTTTCCGCGCGGCTCCACCGGTCCTGGGCCCCGTCGTGGTGTGCGGGCGGGCGGGCAGGCCGGGCCGGGGGAGTGCCGGTTATCGTCCGCTGCCGCCGCTCCGCGGCCCCTGTTGTTCGCTGCTGTTGCCGCGTAAGGGGTTTCCGTGCGGCTGTACCGGATCCGGAGTCTCGCCGTGGTGTGCGTGTCGGCCGGCGGGGCGGGGAGGGTTGTTCACGGTCGTTCGTGTTCGGTGAGGAATTCGCGTACCAGTTGCCCGGCTTCGGTGCGGCACTCCTCGAAGTAGGCGTGGCGGGCGTGGGGGAAGAGGTGGGCGGGCGCCTGGGATGCGGGAGGCGAGGAGGGGGAGGTTGTCGGGCGGGGTGAGTCGGTCCTGGCTGCCGTGGAGGAGGAGGGCGGGGGCGGTGATGCGTGGCAGTTCGTTCCAGGCGTCGTGCTGGTTGCTGGCGACGAGGTGGCCGCGGCGGGCGTGGGCGGGCATGCGGGGGTCGCCGAGTGTGCGGTAGGGGCCGGGGTGGGTGGCCTGCCAGGCGGGTGTGTACATCAGGTCGGCCAGTGCCCGGCGTACGGCCTGCGGGTCGGGCTGTGCGAGGGAGCGGCGTGCCGTCGCGTCGCGTTCCACCGCGTGGGGGCCGCCGGAGGAGGTGCAGCCCAGGACCAGCCGGTTCACCCGTTCGGGGTGGCGGATCGCGAGCCACTGCGCGACCCGGCTGCCCATCGAGGTCCCGTAGACATCGGCGCGTGCGATGCCGAGCGCGTTCAGGACCGCGACGACGTCGTCCGCGAACTGGGCGGTGCAGTAGGGCCCTTCGGGTGTGCCGCTGTCGCCGGTGCCGCGCATGTCCAGGGTGAGGGTGGAGCGCACGGTGTGAAGCTTCCCCAAGGCCAGGTAGTTAGCTTGTTCTTTATGGTCTGAGCCGCTTTGAGAGTGCGTGACACGACCTGATCAGTTGCTGAGTAGGGTTGTGGTCATGGCCAAGGGGATGGGGCGGCGGCCCAAGGGGGACCTGGACAGCGGCGTCGAAGACGTGACGCTGTCCATCCTGGAGTGGCTTGGCGAGCAGGGAGTCGGTGCCATGATCCGGGTCGACGCGGAGCGCATGCGTGACGGTCAGCCGGCGTGGACATTCGCTGCCTCAGGTGGGCCGCTGGGCGGTGGGATGAGGGCCGACGGGGTCTCGGTCGCCGAGTGCATGGACATGGCACTGCTTCGATTGCGCGAGGCCGGGCTGGCTGTTCCATTCTGACGTTGTGCTCCGTCTTTGAGCTGATCGCGTTCGGTGATGCTTTCGGGGCGTCTGGTGGTCTTGCCCACGTCGTAGCGGGTGGCGGGGTGCCGGTTTTTCGAGCCGGGCGGCCTGCCGGGGCCCGGCAGGCTGGGTTTGGGTGCACGCGCCGGGCAGGGCAGGTTCGGGCGGAGGTTTCTGAACCCCCGGCGGACCCGGGCCGGAGTGAGTCGGCCGGGCCCGGCGGGCTTCTCCCAGGGGTGGCGCAAGTCGGCGGCGGCCTCGCGCAGGAGGCGGATCTGGGTGTGGGCGGCGATGATCAGCCAGGTCCAGCGCTCGCCGGCCTCGGGGGATCGCAGCTTCGGACGGGTCCACCCGAGGGTCTGTTTCATCAGCCTGAACAGGTGCTCGATGTCGAACCTCCTCAGGAACGCCTGCCAGCGCACGTCGACGTCCTCGCTGTTCAGGCCAGTGGCGGACGACCAGAGCCAGAGCGGGAGCGGGTCGCCTCCGCCGGGCAGGCGGTCGACCTGGAGACGGATCAATGTTCCCTCGATGACGGGGAGTTCGCCGGTGTGGTCGATCCAGGCGGAGCGGGTGGTCAGACGGGGGTGGATGCGGTCCCAGGCCATCGCGCGGGTGGTGCCGTACCGGTCGGTGACCTGCATGGTTGCCGCGTCCGGCTCGCCCCAGGTCTCCGGCTTGGAGAAGCGGAGCTCCTTGCCGTGCTTCGGCGGTCGCCCGCCCTGGGGGTAGGAGAGGACGTACTCCTTGAGCGAGGGCGTCGGCCGTCGCATGACGCGGTCAGAGCGCATCCGTCCCAGCACCTCGACCGGGAGGCCGTCGAGGAGGTGGGCCATGCGCGGGGCGTCGTAACCGGCGTCGAAGACGATGAGGATGTCGCGGTCGCCGACGTGCCAGCGGCCCATCTCGGTCAGGTCCGTGACGACCCGGCGGAGTTGGGCGGCGGTGACCTCGGCGACGTCGTCCTCGGGTCCGAGACGGACGGCGTCCAGAAGCTGGCACCAAGACGTCCGGCCCGATTCGAGGGCGGCGACGAAGGAGTACGGCCAGCCGGGGATGAACTGGTCCGAGGACCGTCCGCTGCGGCCGTAGACGTGGCAGAACAGGCGGTCCGCGCTGGTCGGCGCATCGGGGCGCAGCCAGTTGCTGACGTCGACCGCGAGGACCAGGCGCCCGTCGGCGGCCTGCGGCATCGGTAGACCGGCCAGTACCTGCCGCAGCCGGGGCACGTCCACGTTCCCGTGGTTCAACGCCTCATACATCGCGCCGTGCCCACGCCGGTGTTCGGCCGTCAGAGTCAGATTCACCGGCGTGGTCACCGGCCCGTCCGCGCACAGCACCGCGTCGGTCAGCTCGAACAGCGTGTCCCTGCGCACGGTCAGACAGTCGAAGAAGTCGTTCCGGAAGTGTGATGCCACCGCGAACGCTTCGCGCCGGACATCGTGATGCAGCAGACTCATTCCCCCACGGCCTTCGTACTGGTCAAGTGCCTCTTTGGTCGGAGCACATGATCAGACGGAGGCCGTGTTCACGTCCCCAGAATCCCTGTATGAGTGATCACGTTCGGAACATCGTTCGAGGTCGGACCATAAAGAACAAGCTTAAGGGATTTCCGCCGCTGTCAAGGGGTTGGGAGGGTGTAGGCCGCAGGGCCGACCTTGATGATGAGACCGCGGTCGGCCAGGCGGCTGAGCTGGCGGTAGATGCACTGGACGGTGATGTCACCAAGGAGGCGCGAGAGTTCCTTGGCACTCCAGGTTCGGTCGGGTTCGGAGTGCAGGAAGGCAATGATTTTCTCGCTGCGGCGCTGGGGTGAAGCCTTGGGCAGGGTGCGCTCGTCCGTGGTGGTTTCGGGGTACTCGCTCCGTTCGGGAGGGGGCAGGACTTCCGTGGTGAGACGGGTGATCGGGGTTGAACGGTCGGGGCGGCCGTCGTTGAGGCGCTCCGCGTAGCGGACGGTGGTGGACTTGACCTTGCGAGTGCTGACGCGTGGGCGGCGGGCCGGGAGCAGGGAGTCGAGGACGCGGCGTCCGATCTCGGTGGCTCGTCCGAGGCCGCCCGTGGCGGGTGCGGCGAGGATGATCTGGTCGCGGGCTGCCTGGAGGGCGACGGTGAAACCGGCCCGGTCAGGATCGATGTCCGGACGGGTCTTGACGGCGTCGACCATGGCGGTGCGCAGGAGCTGGTAGAGGGTGAGGGTGGCCCACACCTCCTGTTCGATGCCGGCGGGGTCCTTCGAGCGCAGGACGCGGCTGTTCATCAGGGTGTGACGCAACGCGTAGTACGCGGGTTCGTGTTCCCAGCGTTCGTGGTAGAGGGGGACGAGGGTGCGGGCGGGGTGGCGCCGGGGGTCGGTGAGTGTGGTGATCAGCCGGTAGGAGCCCGTGAAGGTGGTCTCGTCTGCGCAGGTCACGGTGATCCGAGCCTCGATGACGCGGACTGTCACGGTGCCGGGCCGGGAGAGGTAGGAGTCGTCGTCGAGGCGGTCCCGCCACAGTCTCGTACAAGGCTCGTATCGGGGCGATGCCGATGCGCCGGCGTAGATCGCGCAGGGCCTTCACCGTCGGATCCGTCATGGACAACGAGCCCAGAGCGGCGGTGAGCTTGCGCCACACAAGGCCGTAGCCGACCTCAGGGAACAGGCGCATCGCGAGAACGAAGTACACCCCACAGCGCGAGGGAAGATCGCGGAGCCGTGAGTGCCGGCCTCCGTGCTCCTCCAGTACCGCATCGACCAGCTCCGGCGGCAGCAACGCACCCAACTCGCCCCGGTGCGCGGGCGCGTATCGCCCGCGTGACGAAGCGATCAGTCCCTCCGGAACACCGTCTGTCGCAGGGGGTACGCAACATGGGGCCAACGGGACTCTCCTGTCTGCTGTCTTAGGCGACGAGCAGTACAACGAGAGCCCCGTTGCTTCAGGCCTCAGACCTGCATCAATCCCCTTGACAGCGGCGGAAATCCCTTAACTACCTGGCCTTGGGGAAACTTCAGATATTGCTTGTTGGTGGTGGGGTTGGGAGGGTATTGATGGGTGTGTTGGTGGAGCGGTTGGTGTGTGCTCGTTGGTTTTGGGTTGGGTGGTTGGGGGTGGTTGGGGATTTTGTTGTCGGGTTGTGTCGGTCGGAGTGGTTCGGGGTTTTGAGGGTGGTTGTGGTGTTTGCTGTTGCTGGGTGTGTGGGGGTCTGTGGGTGTGGTGCGTGTGGTGCGTGTAGTTCTTGGGGGTTGTCGGGTGGGAGCGGGGGTGTGCGGGCTGGGTTTTCTGCGGGGATGGGTGTGGCGTGGTGGCTCATGCGGGTGTCTGTGCTGTGGGTGAAGCGCTCCGGGATCGGTGTATGTGTTGTTGGTGAGGCCGTGTTCGGGTGGGTGTTGTCGTAGCGCGGTGTCGCGGAAGTCTCTGCTGCGGTTTTTGGGCTGTCCGGCAGGAGAGTCCGCGAGGCGGTCCGGTGCTGCTTGTCTGGCGGTTTGGGGTGCTTCGGTGTGGAAGGCGTAGGGCGTGTAGGTGTGGTAGTTCTCCAGGGGGATAGCGGCGGGTATTGCCGCCTGGGTGCTCTCCTGCGCGGCGGCGGCGAGGTCGTGGTTGGTGTCCATGGCCTGGGCTGTCGGGAGGTCCGCGACCGGGGTCGGGCCGGGGTTGTTGCCGAAGCTGTGTTGGGCGAGCCGGTGGCCGCTGGCGTTGGGCGAGGCGGTGACGGGGGTTGTAGGCGCGGAAGTGCGCTGCGACGTCGGGGGCGTGCCGGTCCGGGGCCGGGTGGTCCGGGATGCCCACTGCGTGCGCGCCGGTGCCGGCGAACGGCACCGTCCCGGGTTCCGGAAAGTCGCTGAAGGTGTTGGCGAACGCGCTGATGACCTGGTCGGCGCCGACGGCCTTGGCGGTGACCGGCTCGTTGACGCTGTTCTGCAGGGATACGACGCGGCTGTCTGGTGTCAGCCGGGGTGGGGTCCGCTGGGCGGCGTCGTGTGTGTGCTGTGTTTTGGCCGCGGTCATGGCGATGTCGATCGGGCCGGCGTCGTCCGGGTAGTCGGAAGTGGTGTAGGCGGGTGTGGGCATGGTGTCGTCGGTGCCGTCGACGGCCCGGATGCGCAGGCTGCGGGCGCGGATCGCCTCGGCGTGGGCGGTGTCGATGTCCACGGGGGTGGCCTTGATGCCTTTGCGGGCCATGGCGTGGGCGGGGGTTCGGCCGATGGCTCCGGCGCCGGCGGTCGTGTGGCTGCGGTCGGTTGTTCAGATCTCTTCGGGGGCGTCGGCTGCTGCTGTGGCGCCGGTCTGCCACGGGCTGGTGTCCGGGAAGTGCTGGGGCAGGCCGGCTGTGCCTACCGAGGTGCCTTTGTCGACCGGGAGAGTGGCGCCGGTGGTCCACCGGGCTTCTTCGCCCGGCAGGTGGGGCACGGCGTTGGCCACGTCCTCGGGCCCCGCGTCCTGTTCGCCGAGGGCTTCGCCTGCTTCTCGAACGGCATCCCCTGCCGGCCAGGCGGGAAGCAGGCCGGTGTCTGTCCCTGGGCC
>NZ_JBVJND010000043.1:0-73582 GCF_055583825.1 Streptomyces sp. NPDC104367
CGCACGACGGCGCAGCTCAAGCGGGTAACGGGAGGGTCGTGCCATGACTCAATCCTTACATGGAATCGAGCCTCCACCCGACCCGGGGCGGTTCAATCTCCGTCATGCGGGAGCTGGTGCAGATCTCCCCGCCGGGCGGCACGGTGCTCGACTTCACCTGCGGCTCGGGCTCGACAGGGGTCGCGGCCCTGCTGGAGGGCCGCTCGTTCATCGGTGTCGAGAAGACCGAGCACTACGCGAAGATCGCCAATGAGCGGCTATTGGAGACGATGCAACAGACTCTCTCCCAGGACGACTTGGTCCTCACGTCCTGATCCTTGTGTGCAGTGCGGACGGGCCGGTGGGGTGTGGCCCGCCGCGCCCTGGCCGTGCCGTGCTTGGCGTTATAGCAGCCAAGTCCCGGTTACCGAAACCGGGGATTCTCCGGATTGTTTGAGTCGCAATTCATGCCCGACGGCCGCGGCTCAAGGAGGCCCCTTTTCGTGCCTGAATCCATAAACCCCCGGCGGGACGGGGAGACGGAACCGGTCCGGCTGCCGGACTCCGACCTGGAGAGTGTTTCGGCGAGCGTCCGCAAACTGCTGGAGCAGTCCGCGGAACAGGCCCGCCAGCTCGACAGCCTCGCCTCCGCACCGCTGCCCCCGGACACGGCGTTCGGCGCCTTCGGCATGCCGGGTTTCGCGGGCCTGGCGCCGCAGCCCGCGCTGCCGGAGCCCCGCCCGATCCTGGAGCTGGAGGGCGAGGAGTACGAGGATGAACTCGACGCGTTGTCCGACTGGGTGGACGACTTCCTGGTCCGGGTCTACGGGGCGGAGGTCACCACCGCCGCCCCGTGGTGCCAGCAGTGGCAGGAACACCCTGACGTCGTCGCCTGGCTCCACGCTCTGTGGCTGGCCTACCAGCAGCACAAGGACCCCGAGGCGGGCCTGTCCGGCCTGTTCGTGTGGCACCGCGATTTCCTCACCCACGCCATGGCCGCCGTCCGGGCGGCCGGCGGGCCGCTGTCGGCGTGCATGACCGATCCGGACCGGCCCGCCCACCGCCTGCTGCCCGGCCCGCGGTCCTCCAGCCGCACCGCCGCCGCCCAAAAGCCCGAGGAGCCGGAGGGGCCGGCGGGGAACGGCGAGTCCGGCCGGGTGGCCGGATGAGCGGTCAGGACCGGCCGGCCTTCGGGCTTTCCTTCGACCCGCGCGCCCTGACTGACCTTCTCCAGGCCCCCGGCGACATCCGCGACCTGGCGCTCGCCCAGCTCCAGGACATCGTCAGCGCCCGCCTGTTCGGCGCCAAGCTCACCCGTGATCTCGCCGGATGCCGCAAGGTCTACGTCGATCACCGCAACGCGTGGCGGATCGTCTACGCCCAGCGGCCTGCGCCCGCCACCTCCACGTACACCACCGAGATTCATGTCGTGGCCGTCCGACTGCGGGAGGCGCACGACGTGTACGACACCGCCCGCGCCCGCCTCGGCATTACGAGGCGGCCCCTGGGCGAGCGCACCCACGCGGCCCGCACCCGCTCCCCGCAGCTGGGCGTCCGCCCGCCCGTCCCCAAGCCCGGACCTCCGCCCTACACACTGCCCGGCCTTCCTAGCCCCGCACTGTCCCCGACCCTGAAGGGCCCCGTTCGTTGACGCAGTTCCCCAGCCTGATCGACCAGGTCGCCGCCGCTGTACTGGCGCCGGCCCAGGTCGCCGAGAACCCGCACCACCGCGCCATCGTCGATGTGTTCACCGAGATCCAGAACCTCGATAGGCAGCTCGCCGACCTCGCCGGCGCAGAACGTCCCGCCGACGTCACCGCGACCGAGCGGCTCGATGCGCTCACCGACCTGCTGGTCGAACGCATGGCGGCCGGAGCCGAGTTGAGCGCGTTGCTGTCCGCCACCTGCTGCTGCGCGGTGGCGTACGAGCCCGAACCGGCGGGCGAGTACGAGCCGCTGGACGACGAGGAGCCCGACGGTGAACCGGACCTCGATCCCGACGTCGAGAGCTTCGACGACTTCGGCTTCGAGGAACCGGAGGCTCCCGACGACCTCGACGGCTACGACGATGTCGACGACCGCCATGAAGACACGTGTGAGGAGTTCCTGACCTGCCCGAGCCTGCCGCGGACGATCGTCCACGCCTGCCTCGACATCTTCGACACACTGGGCGCGGCCCAGTACATCAGCACCACAGAACTGGTCTCGCGGCTGCGCAAGTTGCCCGGCGAGGCCGAGGGACGCTGGCGCCACGCCGACCTCACCCCGGTCCGTCTCGCCCTGCTCCTGCGCCCCTACGGCGTCCAGGCCCGCAAACCGCGTACCCCCGACGGCAGCCGCTACCGGGCCTACCGGCGCGATGACCTGCAGGCCGCCCGCCCGGACTGCTCCTGCTGACCCACCCCGCCCTCGCATACACCCGCGAGGTGACGGCGGCAGACGGGGACCTGGTCGCCGCCTTCCACGCACAGTGCTCCGCGGAGAATCTGCTGCGCCGCTGGGGCCGCTTGCGCCTCACACCCCGTGACCTGGCTCGGCTGCTCGCCCAGACGCGGTGCTGGATCGGACTCGACGTGGACGAGCGGCCCCTGGCCTTCGTCTGCGTCGGACCCGTCAGCCGTGAGCCGGGCGTCTTCGACCTCGGACTGCAGGTCGCCGACGACCACCAGCGCCGCGGCATCGGAACGGCCATGGCCCGCCACGCGGCCCGGATGGCCCGCACGCGCGGGGCGCACACCCTCACCGCGCTCACGCACGTGTCCAACAGGCCGATGCTCTGGCTGCTGGAGAGCCTTGGGCCCACCCGGCACACCCACGACGGCCTTTACGTCGAGGTCCGCGTAGCCCTGGACGCCTACGCCCCGGACCCCCGCGCGCCCACACGGACCGCTCCGACATGACCTCACCTCCCGCGTCCTCGCCCGACCGCCGCCCGCGCACCGTGTTCGACCACCGGATCGAGACAGCCGCAGGGTGCAGCGTCGAGGCGCTGTGGAGGCACCGCACCACCGGTCTCCTCGACACCCTGCACGCGGCTTTGGCGGACGCCCACCGCGAACTCGTCAGGGCCGAGCGGGATGTCACCTTCCACCGCGCCCGTCTCGCCCGCCTGGCCTCCGGCGAATTCCCGGTCGATCAGGCCCTGTTCGCGCGGATCGAGCGCACCGTCGACCAGCTCGCGCACGCCATCGACGCACGCGACGCCCGGCAGGCCACGACTGCCGCCGCGCTTGAGCCGATCGAAGCCGCCGCCCCGCCGCGTACGCCCCAGCACGTGGCGGCGAAGGACTTCGCGGCGCTGCTCGCCATCGCCCAGGGCGCCAAGCTGCACGAGAACCTGATCACCCACCGGCTCGCTGTGGCGACCGGCTCGCGCACCCGCATCTCCTACGCCCAGCTGCAGCACCTGGAGGCGAGCGGCTTCGTGGAGCGTGACACCTCCCATCCGGTGCACGCCGGCCAGCCCGTCACCCTCACCGACGCCGGCCGGGCCGCTCTCACCGTCCCGCGCCCCGCGGGCCCGCCCGGTACCACGCCGCCGCCCCGGCCGGCGGCCTCTCCGTCTCCCGTGCACCCGCGTCGCTGAGCGGATCAACCCTCACCGACCGCAGCGCTGTTGGTGCTGCCGAACCGAAGGCACCGATGCCCACCCACCCACCGGATTTCCGCCTCGACGGCTACAGCGCCGTCAACGATCATGTCGACGACCAGTTCTGGCAGCACATCGGCATCGAGGAGGACCAGCTAACCGTCCTGGCCGAGCACCACACCAGCGACGACCGGAACAGCTTCTACGTGCTGCACAACGGCGCCGTCACCTGGGGCATCCCGGGCGAGCCCCAGCTCGTCGCCCTCCATCTCCAGCGCGACAGCAATGCGCGGACCTTCCAGTTCGACCACGCCGCCTTCGCCCTGCCCGCGATGGCCCAGTCCTGGCTGATCGCCCGCGGCTGCCCCGAGGAACAGATCCTCCTTGCCAGCGGCACGGGCACCACGCCTGCCGACCAGGCCACCCGTGCCCTGGAGCAGCGACTGCGCCGCGACGGCGACCATTTCGCCCTGCTGACCAGCTACACGCACGACACCGAGCCGATGGAGACCACGGTGCTGCTGCGCGCCCTCGACGAGAAGGTGCCGCTTCCGTTCCGGATCCTGCTCGAAGAGATCGATACCCAGTCGTGGACGCACACTCTGCGCGAGGGCGGCTTCACCACCTTCGAGGCCGCCACCCAGTGGTGGGAGGCGCACTGGAGCGGCGAGGGGATCCAGCTGCCGACCGCCTCCCCAGTCGCCCGCCGCACCACCGCCCCTGGCGTCCCTGCTCCGCCCGCGCGCCCCGCTTCACCGCGACGTCCGGGCCACTGAATTCAGGGCTCGCGGGCCTAGCTCCTGCCGTACGCGCAGGTGAAATGCCAGCGGCCTTCGGGGAGGTGGCGTGGAATGTAGCACGCAATCCCCGGTTACCGAAACCGGGAATTCTCCGGACTCTTGTTCTCGGCCGCACGGCATCCGCCCGCAGGCTGTTCCTCCCGTAAGCCCTCTGATCGATAGGGAGCTCAATTCCCCATGCGCTCAACCTGCATAGCCGTCTCCGCGGCTCTGCTCGGTGCTCTCGCGCTGCCGCTGGCCTCCGCCGCCACCGCGAGCGCCGCACCCGCCCTGGCGCCCGCCTCCGTGACCGACTTGACCTGCAGCAAGCCGAGGCCGTGGACGCTCACCACCAAGGCCGTCACCATCCGCGCCAAGGCATCCGTCAACTCCAAGGCGCTCGGGATCCTGTACCGGGGCCACAAGTTCACTACGCACAAGACCAGCGGAAAGTGGCCCTGCTTCATCGACAAGACGACCGGTGTCACGGACTGGGTTTCCGCCACGTACGTCCACCGCCCGGCCGGCATGTGCCTGGACTGACTGGCTGGCGCCTAATTCCCCTGTGCAGCACTGAGTTCGAGGATTCGCCTTCGCGTGGACCGGATTCGCGGCGCAGGATTTCCCGCCCCCGAGAACGCGAATGATAGGAGTCCATTTCGTGTCTGAGTTCAGCCAGGACGTGCTGGGCGTCGTCGCCGAGCGGATCGAAGACCGCTTTCAGATGCCGCTCGCCGATCTGCGCCGGGCAGTCGCGGCGGCACCCCAGGCCAACCCCGATGCCACCAGCGTCGTGCGCTGGTACGGCCTGCTTGCCGAATCCCAGGACGCACTCGACACCGCGGAGGACGCGCTCGTCACGGCGCTCGGCACCGAGCCGGGCGAACTCGACGACGCTGCCGTGGAGTTGGCCCACCGGGTCGACGCCGCGGTCGCCGCACGGGACGGGCGCGCCATGGTCGTGGACTACCTCCTCGACCCCCTCGCCCCCGGCAAGCGCGGACCCGGCGCCTGGCGTCGCGCCACCCCTGCCGCGCGCCGCGCACCCGCTTTGCCCACCTCCGCGCCCACACCGCCCGGCGCGCGGGGCATCCCCGCGCGAGGGGTGACGCGATGAGCGTCATCGACAAGTCCACCAGCCGCGATTCCGCGCTAGAGGAGGCATTCGGCGCATCCGTCGCCGACCTGTATGCGCAGGCGGCCCGCTGTGAGACGGATGCCGCACTCCACCGCGCGCTGGAACTGCGCAGCTTCCTCGCCGTCGCCGAGGAACAGGTCGTCCGCGTACGGGACCGCGTCCGCGCCGCCATGTCCCCCGATCGCGACCTGGGCGAGCTGTCCGCCGAGGACCTGCGCTGGGACGCCGGGTGGCTGGAAGCGGCGTTGGCCGGCCGCAACGGGTACGTCGCCGCCCTTGACGACCTCCTGCGGACCATGCCCGCTCCCAGCCAGCGCCCGCGGCGGCTGGTGCAGTTCGCCCAGCCGAAGATCACCGCCACTGCTCCGCCAGCCCCCGGTGCCGGGGCGGTGCGGACCAGCCGCCCCTGAAAGCCCGCCGATTGCCCCAGCCCGACACGGCTCACCCGGTCTCCGAGATCATTGCCCAGCGCATCGAGGCGCTGTTCGGGCAGTCGCTCGCCGAACTCGAAGCCCTCGCCGACAGCGCTCCCGACGCCACTTTGCTTTCCGCACTCACCGGCAGCCACAGCGACCTGGTCCTCGCCGAACGCACCATCGCCTTCCAGCTGGAGAGGCTGCGCGAACTCACCGCTCCCGAGAGGGAGATTGGCCGCTTCGCCGCCGGTCACATCCTCGACTGCGCCCGCCGCATCGCCGAAGCCGTTGCCACCCGCGACGCATTGGCCAAGAACACCGGCGCGGTCCTGGCAGGGCTGCGCCGCGCACCGGCCCCGGACCCCGACCCTGCGATGCCGCCCACACCTGCCGCCCCGGCGCCCGCCCCGTCCCGCACCCGCTGATCTGCCCCGCACCGCTTGAGGAGCACCATCCTTGGCCACCATTGCTCAGCCCCCCGTCCCCCCGAACGACCTCATCAGTGTCACCAAGACGTTGGACCTGCTCGCCCCACGCTGGAGTGTGTGGGTGCTGATGACCCTCTCCTCCCAGCCGCTGCGCTACGCCGAGATCAAGCCCAAGCTGCCGTGGCTCGCCGACGGCCAGCTCCACCCCCGGCTGCGTCACCTCACCAGCGCTGGCGTGGTCGAACGCACCGAGTACGCACCGCGCCACGTCACCTATGGCCTCACCCACCGCGGCACCGGGCTGCTGCCGGTCCTGGCCCAGATCGCCTCCTGGGGCGACACCCATCTGGAGAAGCAACTCGTCAGCAGCAAGGCCACCGGCGCGCTAGGGCCCGAGCGAATCCCCCCGGCCCAGAATATCGACGACACGATCACCCTCATCGCCCCGCGCCACGCCACCCCGATCCTGATGACCCTCATGTTCCGGGGCCGTGCGAGCGCCAAGACCCTGGCCGCCGAGGCCATGCCCGGCTACGGACTGAACGCCGTCTACAAGCCGTTGGACCGTCTGATGGACGACGGCCTCGTCACGGCCAGTGGCGACTTTCGGCTTTCCGCCAGCGGCCAGGCACTCGCCCCCGTCTTCAAGGCCATCACCACCTGGGCAACCCGCCCACCTGCCGAGACCGACCCGCTGCGCCGGCGAGAGAGTCCCCCCTCCCAGATCCTCTCCGGTCCGTGGGCGACCACCCCGGCCCGCCTTCCGGCACCCGCAGTTCCGGCCGCACCGTCTCCCACGCCCGCTCTGGCCACCACGCCGCCGGCCGGCCCGGCGTGGAGGCCCGGCGACCTCTTCTCCCACCAGATACCCGCCCGCCCCATCACTCCGGCAGGAGGCCCCCGCCGATGACCGCCTCCCCGCCCGCCCGCACCCTGCACGAACGCCGCGCGATCCGGACCCTGACCCTGCCGGCCCTGATCCGCCTGGTCACCGAGATCGACGACAACGGCCCCATCAGCCGCCACCGCGGCAGCCTGCAGGGCGCCCTCGGCGACCTCACCACCGGACAACTGCGCCACGCCATCGACGCCGCACACGCCCTCGGCCTCATCCACGCCCGCGGACGCGCCACGGCCCGCTACCAGCTCACCGCGAGCGGCCAGGACCTCGCCGAGGTGTACGACACCGCAGCCCGCTGGGCTCGCACCCACCAACTGCCGGGTCCGACCAGCGACTTCGTCGCCCGCGTCCAGTATGCCCTCCAGGTACGGGAGGACAGCCCGGAGCACACCGGCGCAGCATCTGAGCTGGCGGCCCCGTGGACGGCACTGTCCGCCTGGCTCACGGCGTACCCGCGCGACCTGCGCCAGGACATCGCCCGCACCCTGGACTTCGCGCAGGAATCGGGGCGCGCTGCGTGAGGTCCTGTGCCGTACCCCGGTATGACCGTCGGCCGGTTCCCACGCTGCTGCGCGGCATCTACCTGCCGCGCGGCACGGACGCCGCCGCGCTCGCCACGGCCACCTACGGCATCCCGCTGCTGGTGCTGGCCACCACCCACTCCGCCGCCCTGACCGGCCTCGCGTTCGCGCTGGAATGGGTACCGCGCCTGGGCGCGTTCGCCTTCGCCGGGACGCTGGTAGACCGCCACGGCACCACCGCCGTGCTCCGTACCGCCTCCGCCGGCCGGGCCCTGGTTGTCCTGGCAGCCGCGGTCATCCTGCCGACGCACGCCGCGGGATATGGCGCGACGGTCACCGTCATGCTGCTCGCCGCGCTGACCGGAATCCTCAGCGAATGCTCCTACATCGCGGCCGAGACCGCGGGCGGGGTAGCTGGCCGAGAGGCCGGCGTCCGCGCGCACCGTGTGCAGTCGGCGCTGCTCGGCATCGACCAGGTCGCCACCCTGCTGGGCCCGGCACTGGCCGGATTGCTGTTGGAATGGGTCGGCGCCGCCGCGATGCTGGGCGTGATCGCCTTCTTCTCACTGCTCACCAGCGTGCTGGCACCTCGCGAGAGCCACCGGGCCAAGCCCGCCGTACGGCAGCCGGCCGTCCAGGGGCTGCGCACCGGCTGGTCGGTCCTGCGGGCGCAGCCGGCCCTTAGCTGGCTGGTGGCCGGGCTGATCGCCTCCAACCTGGCAGTCGGGATGCTGCAGGCCGCCACTCCGGTGATCGTCGTCCAACGGCTCGGACACTCCACGGCCGATGTGGGGCTGATCTGGTCGGCCGCCGCTGTCGCCACCCTCATCGCGGTCGCAGTGTGCCGCCGCTTGATTGACCGCTTCGGCCTGTGGCCGGTCGGCGCCGTGTCCGCCACGACCGCCGCCACGGCGTGCCTGGCGGTCTCCTTCGCCGACACCTACCACGCCTATCTCTCCCTGATCGCCGTCCTCATGGCCGGCGAGGGCGGCCTGACGGTCGTGCTGCGCACCGTGCGCTCCCGCCTCATCCCCGCCGACGTGTTCGGCGCCACCCTGTCGCTGACCATTCTGCTGCTCCTGCTGCCCTTCCCCCTTGCCGGTGTCCTGGTCGCCACCGTGCCGCCCGCCCAGCTCGGCCACCTGATCACCCTGTGCGCCGCACCGCAGGCCCTGGGCCTTACCGCCGCCTTCGCCCGGCTGCGCACCGCCCCCGCCCTGCGCACCTGATGTCTGACCCTCCCGGTCACATCCAGATCCCCCCTCGGAGACCGCCGCCATGCCCACGTCCCACGCCCTTGCCACCCCCTACGCCCTGTCGATGGACCGGCCGTCGTGGCGAGCGGGTGCGCGCCCGACGCTGACCGACCGCTTCCTGGCTTTCGACGCCGAACACCCCTACGTCTACCGCGCGCTGGAGCGTCTGACGGCCGACCGGATCGCCGCCGGCGCCACCCGGGTCGGGTTGAAGGCGCTGTTCGAGGACCTGCGCTGGCAGCTGCCGGCGGGCGTGCGCGGACTGAACAACTCCTTCACCGCCCTGTACGCCCGCAAGTTGATCGAGGAACACCCACAGTGGGCGTCCGCCTTCGAACTGCGCCGACGCCGTACCCCCTGACCCACACGCCGTGCCTCAACTCGCTTTCCTCACCACACTGTTTGGAGCCCTTGTTGTCTTCTCGCCCCGTCGTCCTGGTCGTGGCCGCCGCCGACATGGAGGCCCAGGCGTATCGCGGCACATGCCTGGAGAACGTCGCCGCCCACTACGACGTCGTCTTGATCTCCGGCGCCGCACCGACCTGGGAGAAGGAGTTCCTTCTCGACCACGAGGTCGCCAATCTTGCTGACCAGACGGCGCTGAATGAGGCCGGGCGGGCGCTCGCCGAGCGGCACACGCTGGCCGGGGTGATGACGTGGACCGAGTGGCACCTGGTCCCCGTCGCCCGGCTCGCCCGCCGACTGGGCCTGCCCACCACGGCCCCCGAGGCACTTCAGGGCTGCCGCAACAAGCACACCTCGCGCACCCTGTTCGCCCGCCACGGGGTGCCTTCCGCCGCCTCGGTGGGCGTGCGCACCGAGCACGAGGCACAGACTGCGGCCCTGCGTATCGGCTTTCCCGTCGTTCTCAAGCCCGCCGCGCACGCCGCGAGCATGGGCGTCGTCCGCGTCGACACCGCTGACGAGTTGCCGGCCGCGTATGCCGTCGCCGCCAGGACCGCCGGCCAGGGAGTGGAGAGCACCCAGGTGTTGGTCGAGGAGTACCTCGATGGCCCGGAGATGAGCGTCGAGTGTGTCACGCATCAGGGGCAGACTACCGTCGTCGCCGTCACCCGCAAGACCGTCGGCTGCGCGCCGTACTTCGAGGAACTGGCGCATATGGTCGACGCTGGCGACCCGCTCCGTGCCATCGTCGCCCCTGCCGCCGTCGCCGCGCTCGACGCCCTCGGGGTCACCGACGGTGTCAGCCACGTCGAACTCCGGCTGGTCGACGGCCGCCCCCGCCTCATCGAGGTCAACGCGAGGATCGCCGGCGACATGATCAGCCACCTCGTCCGCCTGGCCACCGGCGTTGACCTCGCCCGCGCCGCCGCCGACATCGCCTGCGGACGCACCCCCGACCTCACCCCCACCCGCCACCAGGCCGCGGCAATCCGCTTCCTCTACCCGGCCTACTCCGGCGCCCTCACCACCCGCCGTATGAGGGAACCCATCGCGGGCGTGGAGCGTGTGGTCTTCCAGCGACAGGCCGGCGACCAGCTTGTGCTCCCGCAGGACGGCGGCGACCTGTTCACCGCCCGCGTCGGCTACCTGATCACCACCGGGCCGACCGCTACCATCGCCCAGGCCCGCGCCCAGGAGGCGTACCGGGCCCTCGACGTCCAGGTGACTCCGGCCGCGCAGAGCGCCTCGGGCACCGGGGAGCACACGGCGTGACCTTGACCGTGGCGCCCGAACTGGCGTACAGCCGCCGACTGCTGACCGGGTACTTCGTCGGCCTGGGCGTGGTGATGGCCGTCTGGGGCGCACGCATACCCGCCGTCCAGCACGCCGCCCAGGTGAGCACTGCTGCCCTCGCCCTGGTCCTGCTGGCCGCCGCCCTCGGCATGGTCGCCGGACTGCAGGCGGGCGGACGTCTCGCCCACCCGGCGCGCCTCCCCGTGCTGCTGACCGGCGGCGCGATCGGTCTTGCCGTCTGTCTTGCGGTCCTCGGGGCCTGCCGCAGCCTGGGGAGCCTTTTGGTGGCGGCGTTGGTCTTCGGCGCCGCGCACGGTGTCCTCGACGTCGCCGCCAATGCTGCCGCGGTCCGCTGCCAGGATGCTCACGGCCGTCCGATCATGGCCGGGCTGCATGCGGCGTACAGCGCCGGCGCCCTCGCCGGCGCCGCGCTGGCCGCGGCCACCGCGCACATCTCCAACACCGTCGTGTTCGCCGCCGTCGGAGCCGCCGCCACAGCGGCGGCAGGTGCGGCAAGCAGGCTCACGCGCTGCCTCGCCGCTCCCGCACTCGAACCCGTACACCACCGTGTCGCCCTGGGCCCGGACGGACGCCGTGGCCTACCGCAGTCCCGGAGGTGGCTGCTGGGCGCGCTCGCGGCAGCAACCCTGCTGGGCGAGGGAGCCGCCGCCGACTGGGCCGCCGTCCACCTGCACGACCTCGGCGCGACCACTGCGACCAGCGCGGCAGCGTACGCCGTCTACAGCGGCGCCATGGCCGCAGGTCGTCTCGTCGGAGACCGGCTCACCGCCCGCTTCGGCGCTCCCGCCGTCGTGCGCACCGGCGCCACCCTGGCCGCCCTCGGCCTCACCACCGGCCTGGCTGGCTCCATCATCACCTTCGCCCTGCTCGGCTGGGCGGCCTTTGGCCTGGGCCTGTCCGTCACCATCCCCAGCCTGATCACCGCCGCCGGCGCCGGAGGCCCGCGCGCGGTCGCCACCGTCGCGGTCACCGGCTACGTCGGCCTGCTCGCCGGCCCCGCCCTCATCGGCGGCCTAGCCACCCTCACTGCTCTCCCGCACGCGCTGCTGCTGCCCGCCCTCCTCGCCGCAGCCGTCGGCGCCCTTGCCCCCAAAGCCCTGGAGAGGCCCACCTCTTGACCCGCACCTGCGCCTCCCCGACCGGCGTGGACGCCGCGATCCTCGACTACAACGGCGTCCTCGGCGTCCAGCCGACCCTCGCCCAGTGGCAGCACCTCGCCCGGCTGGCCGGCTGGCCCGACACCGACCTCGCCTCCCTCCAAAACGCCTTCTGGAACGCCCGCGAACCGTACGACGCCGGACAGCTCAGCGACCTCGCGTACTGGGCCAAGGTGCTCGGCTACCACCCCGGCCCGCGCCTGCTGCGCGAACTACGCACGGCCGACACCGCCATGTGGGCCCGCACTGACCCCCAGGTCCTCGACATCCTCTACCGCGCCCGTACGTCGGGGCAGACGATGGTGCTGCTCTCCAACGCCCCGGCCCACCTCAGCAACGTCCTGGACACCACCGACTGGCGGCGCCACCTTATGGACGACGCCCTGTACTCCGCCCGCCTCGGCGTGTGCAAGCCAGATCCGGCCACGTACGAACAGGCCCTGGCCGCCACTGGCATCGCGGACCCGGGACGCGTGCTGTTCGTGGACGACCGGGCCGACAACTGCCGCGCCGCCCGCCGCCTGGGGCTGCGCACGCTGCACTACACCGGCCGCCCCGCCGACCTGCGAACGGCCTTCGCTCTAACCGCCTGATCCCCTGCCCCCTGACCTGCCTCCCTCCCTTTCCCAGGATCCTGTGCCACTCCACGACGACACCATCGACGGAGACGTCTACGTCTCCCCACGCCATTTCGCCCGCGCCACCGCTGTCGGCGATCCCGGCCTCGACCCGCTGCGCAACCTCGGCTGGGAACTGCACCACGACGACCTCTAACGCCTACCTGAACGCCCCGGACCGCAAGGTCCGCCTGGGCTATCTCCCCGAAGGCGACGACGACGGGCTGTGGCGCATCAACGCCTACAAGGACCCCTTCGGCCCGCCCGCGTGGGGCGCCTGCTTCAACGACTCCGCACCCACGGAATTCGTGACCGCCTTCACCACCGCGCTCGCAGCCGCGTACGAGCAGGGCCCGGACCGCTATCTCGCCCGGCCGGTCTCCGGGAGCAAGGACCTCGACCCGTTCCTCGCCATCGATCCGCTCATCAACCGCGGCTGGCTGTTCGACCGGCCCCGTCGAGGCGTCTTCGCCGTCCAGGCACCCGACACCCTCGCTGCCCTGGAGTACACCACCGGCGATCTCGCCGCGGAAACCGAACTGACCACCCGCGACGCCCGCTGGCAGCTGTGGGCCGGCACCTCCCTCAACCGTCCCTTCTGGTACGCCACCTTCAGTACCGATACCCCCGTCGCCCTGCTCAAAGCCGTCACCGAGTCCGTCTGCGATCCCGCCCCGCTGCCCCGCTGGCGTGACTCCACCTACAGCTACGTCAAGGACCTGGCCCAGCTCACCCCCATCCTCCCGCCGCGCCCGCCGGCCCCGACCCCGCTCGACGTGCAGCGCGTCGCCTCCCGCCGCCCGGCCGCGCTGCCCACGACCAGCGTCCCGCGCTGGAGCACCACCAGCCGCCCCGCCCTGCCCGGTCCCCGTCGCTGACTCTTACCAGGAAGCCGCTCATGTCGATGTACGCCCGCGAGTTCTTCACCGAACTCGGGCTCCCGTTCGACCACGCCGTCGTCGGCCACACCTACTACGCCACCCCGGTGCCCGGCGGGCCACTACGCCTGAAGATCGACTTCTGTCCCACAATCCGGGCCGACGAGTACGACGGCCTGCGGCTGGCGACCGTCCACCAGGACCGGGGCGAACTCGACGTCGCCGTCCTCAAGTTCACCGACCACCACACCTTCGACCACCGCGACTCGGCACAAGGACGCCGGCCGGGCCAGTCCGGCTACGGCAGGTTCCAGGAGTTCCCTGACCGCCCCGACTGGGTGCCCTGGAAAGGCGCCCACACCAACCGGCTGCGCGACGCCATTGAGCAGTACGCGCAGGTCTGGTGCCCAGGCGCCTGGACCGCATCCGCGCCCAGCCGCACGGCCGGCCGTGCCCGGCGGCCCTCACCTGCCGTGCCCGTCACCCGCGCTGGCTCCCGCACCCGCTGAACCGCCCCACACCTGCCGCTCCCGGCGTTCCGCACACTTCCAGCAGGAGCACTGCCCGTGATGACCCACCCCTTGGAGAACCTCGACCCGGCCCAGAGCGTGCGGGTGCTTCCCCGGCACCTCGCCGGGCCCACCGCCCTTGACCCTCGTACGGCATGGGCCTTCCCCTTCGACGAGGGCTGGCCGTTCGCCCAGACCGACGAAGGCACGGCCGCCGCGTTCAGCCCCTGCCTGCGACTGCAGACCACCTACGACCCCCAGCCCGACAGGCGCGGCAAGGGCACATGGACCATCACCGCACACCAGGCCCCCTTCACCCCGCCGGCCTGGCAGATCACTTTCGACGCCACCACCCCCGTCGAACTGCTCCAAGACGTCCACACCGAACTGCTCGACCTCTACCTCGAAGACCGGCACAGCGACCAGGACCGCTTGTGCCAGGACGACACGGCGCCGTACGAGGCATACGGACCGCTGTTCGCCCGCGGCTGGAGCCACGACGTCAAGACCGACGGCACACAGACCTTCCTCGCCCCGGAAGGACTCGGCGGCGTACGCCACCAATACGCCAACGGCGCCAACAGACCGGTCTGGCGGGCCTGGGGCGGATTCCCAGCGAGCCCCACTGGACGGCCCGCTTCTCCTTCGGGACGCCTACCACGCTGGTCGCAGCCTTCACCGCCTCGCTGATCTCCACCGAGCCGCTGCACCGCACCGTCCAGGACATCCCCGTCCAGACCCGCCGCGCCCTCTATGTCACCACCACGACAGCGAGGCAGACGCCCGGCAACACACTTGCGGCCCCGCCGCCTCGCGCCCCGGCCTCCGGCCGGACCCGATGACCCTCCCCCCTGATCAAGGAGCCCCTCTTCTCGTGCATCCTCGTTTCGTCCGCGGCGCCGTCCGAACTGCTGCCGTCGCCGCCGTGGTAGTCGGCACCGGCAGCTGGGCGTCGGCCGCGACGGCGCGGCCGACCGAGCCGACGCCCTCGGCTTCCGCTGCTCCCGCAGAAACACCGGCCCCAGACGCGGGCGGCGTCGAGATCACCGTTAAGGACACGGCCGGGGAGGTGCTCCCCGACGCCGGGTTTCTCCTGCTCGACTCTGCCGGCCAGGAAGCCGGACGAGGCAAGACCGACGCCCAGGGGAAGCTGACCTTCCCTGACCTCACGCCGGGTGTCTACCGGCTCAAGCAGACGGCTTCCGGCAGCCGACTGCACGCGGTCGTCGACGACCAGGACGCCATCGTCACCCCCGGCGCTACCACTCCGCTCACGATCACCGACCCATTCAAGGCCGCCACCCTCACCTTGAAGACGACGGACACGAAGAGCGGCAAGCTGTTGCCCGGATCCACCGTCACCATCGGCACCGGCACCACCACCCTGATCACCCTCACCACCGGGTCGGACGGCACTGCCTCCGCTCAGCTGCCCGTCAACAACCGCACCGGCACCGCCTTCTGGGCCAGACAGACCACCGCACCCGCGGGGTATGCCCTGTACAAGCCCGCCAAGAGCTTCACGGCAAAGCCCGGTGATCCGGTCACCGTGACCATCACCAACACCAAGAAGAGCAGCACCACGACTCCGGCACCCGCCTCCTCCGAAGGTGTGACCGCCAGCACCTCTGCACCGGGCGCCTCGGCCCCGGGGCAGGGTGAGGGCGCTTCCTCGTCGTCCACCACTCCGCCGGGTACTCCGCTTGCTGAGGAGAGAGCTTCGAGCAGCACCGGACTCATTTCTAAGGGCTCTCTCGCCCACACCGGCGCCGACGCCAGCCCGTGGCTCCTCGGCGGCGCAGGGTTCCTTGTCGTCGGCGGTACCGGAGTAGTTGCTGCTACGCGCACCCGCCGTGGCCGCGAGAAGACACCGTCCGGTGAAGGCTGACACACCTGCGCCAGCGTTTGCAGCAGGGCCTGGGAGTTCATGTCGACTCCCGGGCTCTTTGTCTTCCCGACAGGTGGCGAAGTGGTCGGAGCCGCGGTCACCCCTGGTTGATCTCGGGCACGCCCGCCTCGGTGAGCATCGTGAAGAGGTCGCCGATGGGGCCGGTACGGTCTGTCTGGTCCGTGGTGAAGATCAGTCGCTGTGCAGCCCGGGACAAGCCTACGAAGAAGGTTGAGGTTCCTTCGCGCCGGTCGCTTCCGTACGCCCACCACTGTCTCGCGTGGATGCCCAGGAAGAACACGGTGTGGTACTCAAGGCCCTTGCTGCGGTGGGCGGTGAGCAGGACGACAGCATCAACGCCCTCGAACTCGTCGAGGACGGACCCCCATTCTGCGGTGCCGTCGATCGCGGTCTCAAGGCGTGCTTCGAACGCGACAAGGACTAGATCGAAATCCTCCCCAGGGGCTGCCGACTTCACGTAGCGGCGGAGGGCAGTGCCGTCGAGGAGACCGACCACCTGCTTGACAGTGTCGGTGGCCGATGTGGTCGTCGGTGGGTGAGAGCGGAGCCAGGCTCTTAGCTCGGTGGTCAGTTCGGCCAGGTTCTCGCCGACGCGGTGCTGGGCAGTCTTGTCGCCGGTTGCTCCGTGAACTTGTTCCATGGTTGCCGATACGTCCCGCCAGACCTTGGTGAGGCCACGGGGTTCGTTGGCCAGCCGGAGGAGACCCAGCAGGAGGCGGGCGGTCTCGCTTTTCAGGAGGTCTTGAAGGGTCATCTTGCCGAGGCGGGCGTCGTCGTTGCGGACTCTGATGCCGTGGGCGGCGAGGCGGGCACGAAACAGGGGCTCGAAGTCTTTGACCCTCTGCCGGGCGATGAGTGCGAAATCCGACGGCATACGGTCCGAGGCGGCGATGTCCCGGGCGATCCAGTCCGCGATGAAGGTCGCTTCCCGGTCGCTGCCGGAGAACGTCCACAAGACGGCGGGCTCATGCCCGACTTCGGCGGCGGCCTTCGAGATGGCCCGTACGGCGGCCGGGTCCAGTCTGCTCGCGATGACGTGCTGCAGCTCTACTAGCGCGTCGCTGGATCGGAAGTTCCACGCCAGCGCGTAGGACGTGGCGTTGAAGCCGTCGGTGAAGCGTTGGACAGCCTCGGGCAGGGCGCCGGCAAAGCCCATGATCCGCTGCTTGCTGTCCCCGACCGCGGTGACTTCGGTCTTCTCGCCGAACACGGAGGTGAGGAAGGAGAACTGCGCGCTGGTCGTGTCCTGGAACTCGTCGACGAAGACCACAGGGTAGGTCATGCGCAGGGCGCGTCTGAGCTTCGGTACCGCGCGGACGAGCAGCTCGGCGAGCCGGTTGAGCATGACGAAGTCGACGTCCGCTGTTCCCGGCCGCAGGTAGCGTGCGCGCCACCACTCGCGTACGGCGTAGGAGACGGCGTCGACCTCGTCATCCGTCGGAAGGTTCTCGGGCAGGTGCCAACCACCCACGAATTCGGAGACGAATCGCCCTGGCTGGAAGCCGAGTTTCCCGGACAGGGCCTGCGGTGCCGAGAAGGCGATGCCGTTGAGGAACTGGCTCACCTCGGAATCGGGCGCCATGCGGATGTCGTACCCGTCGTTCATCCGCCAGTCCGCTGGCAGCGCCGCCGCGAACCGGTCGACCAGGCTCTTGGTGAACGCGTCGAACGTCATGGACGCGAATCGGCCGGCGTGTTCCGGAACCCGGGAGGCGACCCTGCGGCCGAGGTTGGCCGCGGCATCCTTCTTGAAGGAGATGGCGAGGATGCGCTGGGGCCACGGGCAGATGCCGGTTTGCAGGAGGTAGGCGGCGCGCTGCGCGAGGAACTCAGTCTTGCCCGCGCCCGGACCCGCCACGACTGCGACATTGCCGGTGTCCCGCAGAGCCTCCCACGCGGCCGGTTCGAGGTCCGGGATGCCGATCGGCCGCCATTCCTCGGCAGGAATCAGTGTGGTGACGCGCGGTTCGGGCGGGTTCGTGGGGTCCGGCTGGCTGGGGACGCTCACAGGGAGATCTTCTCCTGGATGTGGAGCACGAGGGCCCTGAGCACGTTGGGCGCATCCGCCTTTAGTTCCGCGTCGCTCAGGCGGCCGAGCGCGCTCATGTGGGAACTCGGCTTGGATCGGTTCACGAACAAGTAGCGGTACCAGCTCAGCCGCTCAAGGCGCTTGGCGTTCCTCCAGTAGTCCTCCCTGGTCCCGTTCTCGCCCATGACCGTGATGGTGGGGTCGCCGGCACCCGGTCCGCGGTCGCCCGCTTCGAGGTGTGTGTAGGCGTTCTCGAACGCCCTGAGCATGGCGTAGTCGAGGTCGAGGGGAGTGGCGTAGAAGACGCCGAACGTACGCAGGTGCTTCAAGATCGAGCGAATGGCATCGACGTCGAGGTCGTCGGTGATGTCGTCGATCTTGTCGTAGCCGGCGAGCTCTTCAAGTGGCTTCAGTCCGCTGGCGGCCAGGCGCTTGCAGGCGTCGCGCAGCCGACCCGGACCTGCACCTTCCTTGCCATAGTCGAGGTCCAGCAGGGTGGCGTGCGGGATGTCCAGATCGTTCAGCAGCGTCCACATGTGGTTGGTGTGCCGGCCACCGAGCGGCACCATGGCGATGAACGACGGATCCAGCTGGACGCCGTGTGCCTGGGCGATGCGGGGGAGCACGAGTTCCTCGGTGTCGCCTTCGCCGAGCACCACGAACTTGGCGAAGTACAGCTCCGGGTGAGCGCGCACGGCCTCGCGCACGTACTTGCCGGCCTCGGTGGTGTTTTCCGGGAGGGTGATCTCGCGGACTGATGCGGTCGCGGTGGCGGGCTCCGTGCGGAGGTACCGGACGTCTTCGGGGCGGATACGGGCCATGACGCTGGCGGAGTGGCTGGAGATCACCGTCTGCGTCGTTGTGCCGCCGCTCAGCTCCTGCAGCTGGGTGATGATCCGGGACAGGAAGAACGGCGAAAGGCTGTTCTCGGGTTCCTCGACAGCGATCAGCGTCAGGTTTGGCAGGTGGGCGCCGTCCAGCGCGAAGTCGTCGGCGTGCTGACCGTCGTTGATCGCGCCCTCGACGTCAAGGGCGGCTGCCACCAGGGCGAGGTGCAGCAAGGATCGCTGCCCGTCACTCAGTGTGCGGGCTGGGCGGGGGCGGCCGTTGTGGTCGGGTTCGAAGACGAGTTCGGAATCGCGGATCAACTGGTCGAAGTCGCCGTCGAGGAGCCGCAGCTTCGGGTCCGAGTGCACCCCTGCATCGTGCAGTTGCTGCCAGCGCGCGGTCAGAGCTCCCTCGATGGCTTGGACGACGGGTTCGTCGGTGAACTTCTCGGCGACCTCGGCCGCGTGCTCACTGACGAGGTCACGCAGGCCGCTTGACCACTGCGCGGCTCGCCAGAGCCGACCTCGGAGGAAGGAGGTCACCTGGCGCACGCCGTCGCGGGACGCCGGAATATAGACCATTTGGATACGGCTGCGCTCCACCGGAGTGAGTGGCGCGTAGTCCTCCTCGCCGTACTCCTCGGCAAGGGTGTTGACGATCAACCGTGTCTCGGTGATGGCACCCTCCACCGTGCCGTCATCGACCCATTCGGCCCGGAGCACCACCCGAACCTTCAGGTCGCCATCCTCCGTGGCTGCCATACGCCTGAAGAACTCCGGAATCAGCCGGGGCACTTTGTCCTGCCCTTGCCGCTTCGCGCCTGCCGTGGCCCCACCGTCGTCATCGCCGTCGAGTTCAGGGAAGGCGAGCACTGCTTCGACCGTCAACTCGCGGGTGGGAGGCACGGCGGTCTCGCCGAGGGGCACGTGAAAGTCGTCCACACGTACGGTCCGCTCTTTCGCGGATATCCCGAACAACCGCAGCAGCGCCTCGCAGGCCGCGGTCTTGCCCGCGCCGTTGGCGCCAATAAGCGCTGTGATGCCCGGGCCCAGGCGGACGGAGGCGCCCTCCGGTCCGAAGCACTTGAAGTTCTTCAGCACGAGCTTCTCGATGAACATTCGTCACTTTCAGGTCCAACGATCCCATGAGTGGCAATACTGCGCGGACGACGGTATCGGAACGGCGTAGCCTCCGGGCTGGTTCGATCAAAACCATCCGGAGCCTGACCGGCGGCCTTCATGTACGAGGCGAGGAGTGCACAGGCGGTTGGACAGCCGGCTGATTGCGCAGTTCCGTCTGGTGCGTGGCTGCACCGGCCGGCCAGCGACGCTCCGGGCGTGGCCGTTAAGGACCTTGTCGCGCGCGGATCCCCGCAGTTGTTTAGGTGAGAGCTGCCGATGCTCAGGCGGATGAGCGGCTTGGCGCCGCTAGGCGGCCCAGCCGATCTAGCCTATCTGGATGGCCCTGTCGTGCGGCATGTACTGAATCCAGCAGTTCCGTCTGAACGCCTCGTGGATCTCCTCGGAGTTACCCGGGTCTCGTACGTCCGGCCACGCGCGCGGGCTGACGCCCACCAGCGACAAGTCCCAGCACTTCACGCCACGTCTCCGTTGGCTCGGCGCCGTACTACCTCGTCCACAACCGTGTGCTGCCCTGTGGATAACTTCTGGCAGGGCCCGTTCAACGGCTGCGGACAGTGAAGCGGCGACGCCGTGCCGGGCAAGGATCTTCACCACGGACGGCCGGAGCCGTGGTCACGCTGATACGACGACCGAATCAGCAAAGGAAGTACGAATGTTCGGCACAGTCGCTGGGGTGATGTCGGCGCCAGCGGAATGGGCGGCACGGAGGACAGCGCCGAGGTCTCCGCGGGGTCAGGAGCGTGGCCATTTCCTAGGTCTGTTTTGACGCGGGAACTATGCCGGGTGTCCGGTGCGCCTTCTGGGGGCCGTGGGTGGGCGGTCATGGGTACGCTTCCGGACGGGTGGGCCTGAACTTGGGGGCGCTGTGCGGGCAGGCGAGCAGGTGGCGGGGAGATATGCCCTGGTGGAACAGATCGGCCGCGGAGGCATGGGGGAGGTGTGGAAGGCCCACGATCTGGAATCGCGCGAGTTCGTGGCCGTGAAGCTGTTGCTGGCCGAGGTGGGGGACGAGGAGGCTGTAGCTCGGTTCCGCCGCGAGGCCCGGATCGGTTCGCGGATCCGGCACCCGGGAGTCGTCCCTGTGTACGACGCGGGACAGGACGCAGAGCAGCCGTTCATCGTCATGGAGCTCCTTGAGGGCTCGGACCTGGCTGCGCTGCTCGCCCGGACGTCCGGGGGCCTGCCGCTGTACGAGGCCGTGGACTTGGCCTTGAAGGTCTCCGAAGTGCTCGCCGCCGCGCACGAGGAAGGCGTCGTACATCGGGACCTCAAGCCCCAGAACCTCTTTCGCGAGGCCGACGGACGCGTGAGGATCTGCGACTTCGGCATTGCCCGTGCCGCCGACTCGACCACCCGCCTGACGGCGGCAGGACTGGCTATCGGTACTCCGGAGTACATGGCTCCCGAACAGTGGCGCGGCGCCCAGATCGATGCCCGCTGCGACCTGTACGCCTTCGGGTGCGTGCTCTACACGCTGCTCACCGGGTCCCCGCCCTTCAGCGGTCCCCCGTACGTTCTGATGCACAAGCACCTCGACGACACGGCACCCCCGCTGCGGAGCTGGCGCGCCGATGTCCCCTTTGAACTGGACCGGCTCGCAGCCGCGCTGCTGCAGAAGGACCCAGCGCGGCGCCCGGATTCAGCGCGGGAGGTGTCGGCGGTGCTGTCTCGGATCCGGAACCTGCCCGGAGGGATCCTCCCCGTGGCCCAGGCGCTCGGCGGCCACCCAATCGAGGGCCCACTCGTGGCCGGGCTCCTGGCGCGGGTCAGGACCTCGACGAAAGTCTTCACTCTCGCCCAAGCGGCCTATCTGGCGACCCGGGTGAGTCCCGCGCTCGCCCTGGAGCTGGTGGAGGCTGCCGAGTCACGGATGTGGGAGCTGGAATCCGATCCGGCAGCCTTCATGGCCGCGCTCCACGAGGTATTCCTGTGCTGGAACACTTTGGCGCCGCGACGGGTGTCGAGCCTGGTGGCCGCAGCGACGGAACGGTTCGGTCACATCGAGTGGTTCGCGCGCGAGCTCTCCCAGTTGCCGAGGTTCGACCTGAACCGCGAGATGGCAGCGGTCCGGCGTCGTCAGCCCGGGAAGGAGGCCGACCATGCGTGGGCCAATCTGATGATCTGTATCGGGGACACCAAGCTGGCCATGTCCTGGTTGGGCAGAATCGCGGATCCGGTCGCACGCGAGCTGGCCCTGATCCATATCGCCGAGAATACGTCGGACAGGGACATGGACGAGGCCATGCGGACCCTCTCCATGCTCTCCTTCCAGTGGGCCTACATCCAGGGCCTGGCCGCCATTTCGTTCCGCCGGGGAACCTATTGGGCCGATCCGGCCGGGGCCGGACATTTCTTGGAACGGGCCCGCAAGGAAGAGGCCGCTTACCTCCCTGAGTCCGAGCCCGACCAGGAAGACGGCCGGGCCCTTATGTCCAGTGCTATCGAGCGCGCCGATCGGTGGGTCCGCCTACATGAAAGAGATGTCCACCGGCGGGCCCCGCTCGACGGAACAATTGCGCGTGCCCGGGGAGCAGCGATTCCCGACCCGCCTGTTAGCCACCAGGTGCTGCTGGACTTGGCGCACGAATGCTTTGGAAGACCCCTCCCAGGACCGTTCGGCACCGAGCTGATTAACGCCGTGAGCGCACGTGCACCGGTTCCGCTGGAACTCCTGGACACCATCACCGCGTAACTTTCCGGACCTGGTGCGGATGGCCTCTCTCGTCGAGGCTAGGTCAGATGTCGACCCCAGTTGCCCCTGCTGCGAGACGGCGCTCACCCGGTGAATCCTATTCCCATCGGGTGCAGCTCTTGGGCGGTGACGTCGTCGGTCAGGTCATAAGCGTGTATCCGTGCTGGTCAGTCCGAGGGTAGCGAACCGACCTGCTTGTCTCGCGACCGCTTCACAGGTGCAGCCGATATGAAGCGGAGCGTGAGACTGTGCAGCGAAATCTGAGACCCTACATCGAGACGGGACAGTAGTTCGCCTGTGGCAGACAGGAAAGATCAGGCAAGGACTGGTGATCGCCGCGACATCATGTCAACCTAAACGACCTTCCATAAAAAGCCAGGTGAGAGAGGTGATGCGGTGTCATTGAATGTGGCTCAACCTGGACTTGCCACTACGGTCGCGGACTGCGGCTCCATTCCTGGAAGGTCGGGGCTGGCCAGCCGATGCAGGTGATCGACCAGTTCACGGAGGCCGACTTCACCCACGTCGTGGACGACCGGGCTGATGTCCACATCGGCTCGCGCGACGGCCGGTTCTACCTCGGATACTTCCCCAACGGGCGGCCCCGCGGCGTGGACGGATGACGGCTGGGCGATCGCAGTCACCGGCACCGCGAAGGTCCCGGGCTACCGGATGTCCTTCGGGACGGAGAGCCCGGCGGAGATCATTGCAGCTGTCGTCGTCCAGATCCTGGCCGCCTCCCGCCCCCGTGACTGGCACGTCGCGTTCCTTCCGTACGCGCCGCGTACCCTGCCTTTGCTCTCGCGACCCCGTTCGCTACTGCTTGGAGAACACCTTGGACCCGCACTCGCGCGAGATGACCGTCGGTGACCTGCTCGACCTGCTGTCCGCGTACGACCGTGACGCGCCGGTCCGCCTCGCCGTCAACCCCTTCTTCCCCATGGCCCACATCCTGGGCGGCGTGGAGTCGGCGGTGGACGAGCAGAGGGGACGGGTGGTCTACATCGCCGAGTCCAAGGAGGCCGTGCAGTTCGGCCCCCTGCCGCCCGCGGTGTCGGTCGCTCTGACCTGGCAGCCCCCGGCTGAGGGACCCTCGCGTCGCCGGCGCGGCGCGACCGGTCCGCACGCCGGCCAGTGATCCATCGAACCCACGGAGGCGCCCCTGCACCCGCACCACCCCATCGATCCCTCCCACACCCGTTCGCCGGGCCCGGTGTACTGGGTCACCCCGCGCCATCTGGCCGGCGATGACGACGTCCTCGCCGAGCGGATCGGCGACACCCTCAGCGGGCTCGGCTGGAGCATGTGGCCGACCTCCCGAAACACCCTCCTCTACGTGAGCCCCGACGGTCTGCGCGGCGCCGAATGGATCCTCGCTGCCTACCCGTTCGAGCTGGGCGGGCTCCCCGTGGCCTGGCAGCTGTCGGCCCGCCCGCACTCCGCCTCGGCCATGACCGAGTGGAACGCGTATTTCACCGCTGGCGTCCCGCACGAGGCGCTCGCCGACCTCCTGCTCGCGCTCGACGCCCGCGAAGCCCCCGACGCCGGGTTCGAGGACGCGGAGACGGTGCTCACCGTACTCGGCGCGCGCGGCTGGCTGCGCGACCTGGACCGCCCACGTACGACCGCCACCGACCCGGGCTTCTCCGCCAGCATCTCGCTGGAGACGCTGCCGCCGCTCATCCATGACGCCGACCCTCGGGATGACCTTCTGGGATGGCAGGCGTGGGCGGAACCCGTGCTGGGAGCGCCGTATCTGTGGTGTGCCAGTTTCAGCGCCAGCGTCCCCCACGACTTGGTCGCGGTCTTCGCAGCCTCGCTCGCCTCCCCCGGCCCCGTTCCCCGGCGCACGCTGCCCGACGGCGCGCGGGAACGGCTCACCGTTGTACGCCGCGACTGACGACACGGCACACCCTCACCATCCCGACCCTGGCCTTGGAGGTCTGCTTGCCCCTGCCCTTGACCCGGCTGTCCATCTCGCCTGTCAACGGGACCGCGCACCACGGCGTGATGCTCGGCACCGAGCCGTTGACGGTGTGCGCCACCCACTCGACGGACCTCGCGCCGGTCGGAGAGAACACGGCGCACTCCCTGTGCCAGAACTGCACGCGCGCCTTCCTGATCCTGACCACGCCGCCGCACCCCGGCGGCGAACCGGATCTCCGGCCCGCCGTCGGGACGGGGAAAGGGGCCACTGCGCACCGGCCGATCCCGGGCCACCTGATGGGCTACTGCGGCAAATCGCTCGATCCCCGCCCGACGTCCGCCCGACGGAAGTGCGCGAACTGCACCGCGCTCCTCGCCGCCCTGAACCGCTTCCATCGCCTGGCGGGCGAGGTACGCGTGCCCGCCGACGAGGTGTGCCCGCGAGAGGGCGACGTGCTGTGGGCGCCCAGCGGCCGGGGCAACCTTGTCACCGGACACCGCCGCAACGCCGCCGCCAGCAGCGCCCTGTGCGGCCTGCCGCTCTCCGCTCCGAACCCCGATACCACCGTGGAGTGCGCCCCCTGCTCTCGCGCCTGGACGACCGAGCGTGAGCGACGGGCGACGGCACTTGCCCGGATGCGGGCGAGGGCCCGCTGGTGGACCCAGCGCCGGGAAGTGAAGACCGTTCAGGGACGTGCCGCGGACCTCAACTCCGGTGACGCGTACACCGTGTCCGGTTGTCTGGACCGGCATCACGTCCTGGCCGTGACCCGCCACGCCCGGGGGCGGCGGCTCACGATCCTCGCCTACCTGCCTGCGGACGACGAGATCGTGGAGCTGGGCCTCCACCACGATCGGCTGCTCGCCATCGAACAGCCTCATGCGCCGGAGGCGGGTATGCCCGCGCTGTCATGACCTCGTGCCGGGCCTGCGTCGACCGTGCCACGCTGTCCGCTGAGTTTCCCACTGCTTCAGGGCATTGCTCTCTCACCGTTGTCATGGTGAGAGAGCGGGCCCGCTTCCGTAACGTCGGGGCGCTGTGCCGTTCCCGTACGCCAGGTGCCCGGACAACTTGGACGCGTCAGGGGTACGGCGGCGGCAGGCGTGGTGCGAGTTGTTCGATGTAGTGCCGGACGTGGGGCGGCATCGGCTCGGGCAGTGAGTCCAGGGGGAACAGGCTCAGGGCTTGGCCTTCGCCGAGGACGAGATCGCGTTCGGTGCCGGCCCAGGACACGGCGAACAGGTGGGGCGGCCTCTTGCCCTTCTCGTAGGCGGTGACCGGCACTTCCTCGATCGTCTCCGGGACGATGCCGGTCTCCTCCAGCAACTCCCGCAGGACCGTGTCGAACGGCGTTTCGTCCGCCTCGGACCCGCCACCGGGAAGCGACCAGTGTCCCGGCCAGGCGATGCCGGCCTTCTCGTCCCGCAGCTGCAGGACGACCTCACGGCGCGGTGTGGTGACGAACGCGAAACACCCGCGTGTCTTCGTGGGACGCTTCACCA
This sequence comes from Streptomyces sp. NPDC104367, assembly GCF_055583825.1. NCBI lineage: Bacteria > Bacillati > Actinomycetota > Actinomycetes > Kitasatosporales > Streptomycetaceae > Streptomyces > Streptomyces sp. NPDC104367. Next base: position 25,917 of record NZ_JBVJND010000043.1, read on the forward strand.
CCCCGGCGACCTCCTCTCGTACGGCGACGTGTTGATGGCGCACGACAGAAGCCCGGGCCGCATCAGGGCGCCGACGGGGCGTTCGTCGTCCGCCGACACGGTAGTGCCGGACGACGAGCGTCTCGTCCTGCCCTGGGTCAGCAGGGGAGGACGAGACGTGACGGAGCGCCGTGCGTCAGCGGGCCTGCGCCGCCCGGACGGCGTCGGTGAGGTGGGTGTCGACGAGAGCCGGAGACCCGGAGAGGATGACCAGGACGTTGCCAGTGCGGATTGCCGTCTGCTTGACGACGTTGCGCTGCCCGCCGGCGGAGTAGGTGAGCAGTTGGCTCCACCGCTCGTTGCCCAGCGGAGGGGCGCTCGTCTTCGTGGTGCCCATGTCGATGACGGTGCTGCCCGACACCACCTGGTAGGTGGGGCAGGAGAGCATCGCGTCGAAGACCGTGCCTATGCTCTTAGACAGCTTCGCCGCGCTGTCGCTGTAGAGCTCCTCAGACATCTCGGAGCTGCTGCCGCCGGCGTAGGTGAAGGACACCTTGGCCTTGCGGGGGAAACTGAGGCTGCCGCTGGTGGCCGTGTCGCCGCCGAGCTCGGCCAGTGCCGGGCAGCCGATCACAGTGACGTCGTCGTGCCGGACGGTGGGCTGTGGCGCGCGGGTGTAGCCCTCGCCCAGGTCGCTCTCACCCAGCAGCCGCGCCTTCAGCTGGGCCGAGGACAGCGGCCTGGACGCCTTCGCCGTGCCGTCTTGGTGCGCGGGTGTGGACGATGACGTGGAGGTGGTGGGCTCGGTGCTGGTGGAGCAGCCGGCCAGGACAAGGACGGAGAGGGCGCTCAGGCCGAGGGCGGTCGTGGTGGACAGGCGCATGCGGAAACCCCTAGGTGGTGCGGGACGGACGGTCTGACCGGGTCGGCTCTCCGGGCGCCGACGAACGCAGGGGCAGGGGTTTCGCGGGCTTTCAGTGGCCGAGGTGGCGCAGCCCGTCTTCGAGGGTGGGGTGGAAGTGGTCGACCGGACCGGAGTTGCGGTTGTACCAGGCGGTGTCCAGGCGCGGCTCCTTCGTCTCGTGGCCGGCCGGGCAGCGCAGCCACACCGACTCGTCGCGCATGTTGAAGACGATCCAGTTCCGGTACGCACCGCAGTGGCACTGGTGGACCTCCCCGTCGATGACGAGCGGCCGGTCCCAGGGCATCATGAAGCCCGAGACGTCCTGGCGGACCGGCGCCCGGAAGTCCGGCGGCAGGAAGTCCGGCACCGTGGTCTCCGGGCTGGCTGGGCCGGGTGTGTCGGGCAGCGGCCACTCGGTGTGCATCGCCAGCAGCGCCTGGCCGGCACGCTGGGTTTCACGGAAGTCTCTCTCCGCACGGTTGCGTCGGAACACGCGGTCTCCATCTCTGTCGTCTCACCTGCACGAGGAGAGTGCCGCAAGTCTCTGACCTGCTGCAACTCTAGAATTGTTGAATTCAGCGGGTCTTGCTGGAACGGTCCTTGCCCTTCGCCGTGCGTTGCGCGGTTTCGCGGGCGCCGGTGCGCGCGGGGGAGGTGTGCGGTGGCGTGGAGGAGGCGTCCGCGGGCAGATCGGCCATTCGCCGCAGCCGCCACACGAGGACGTCGCTGATCGAGTCGGCGGTGTCCAGCTCGCGGCGGGCGGCAGCTTGGGCCAGGAGCCCGGCCGGGTCGTGACCGGCGCTCTCGACATCGGCGAGCGTGGCGGCCAGCGCATACCAGCCCGGCTCGGCCAGGACCTGCTCGGCCAGCTCCGGCACCGCCTGGCGCAGGAAGGCGGCCTGCCTGCGCCGCAGCGGCTGGGACAGGTGACGGCCGCGCTGGTGCAGGACGCCCAGAAACACGGGGGCGGCGGCCTGGTAGGCGGCGCGCAGGTGTTCGGCGGCCTCGCGGGCAGCAGCGGCCTGCTGGGCGTGCTCCTTCATCCCGTGCCAGTGTGCGGCGGCGGTGACCAGGAAGAACACCATGTCGATCAGCATGGCGGTGGTGGCGCCGTCCTCCCCACGGCCGAGCGTCGGCCCGCCGTGGACGAGGTCACGGGCGGCCTGCCGCAGACCGCGGGCGTGACCTCGCTGGGCCCGGATGTGGGAGCGCGTGGCCCGCTCGAACACGAAGGCGGCATCGCGCAGTTCGCGCCGGGTGTGCGCGGCCGAGGTCTTGGCGAGGGCGTCGAGGACCTCGCCGGCCGCGGCGAGCTGCGCGGCAATCTGCCCGTCATCGCCCTGGTCGAGGACGAGCACGGCCTGCCACACCGCCCGTGTCGCCTGGCGACGCGCGGTCGACGGGCTGATGAGGGCAGAGCCGGAGGAAGGTTCGGCGGTGGCGTCGCGGTCGGGCTGGGAGGCGCTCGTGGCCCACCGTTCGCGGATCTTGGGGAGGGACAGGTCGGGGGCGAGGGTGGAGCCCGAATAGTAGATCGGATCCCGGTCCTCGTTGCGGTCGTCTGGCAGTGCGACCTTGTAGCCGAGCAGATCGCCGGAGGGCGCGACACGCTGGTGGACCAGGAGGCCGGCGGCGGCCAGGCGGTCGAAGAACTCCTGCTCGCCTCCGGCGCCGGCGGCGGCGCGGCGTACCGTCTCGCGTAGTTCCTCGCGTGGGGTTCGTTCTCTGCCCCGGCGGTTCGCCTTGTGGCGTTCGGCGCTGGTGGGGCGCTGGGCGGCGGTGCCGTCGCCGGTGTTCAACCGGCGCAGCCCGTAGTCGACTTCGATCTTCCGGGCTTCCGCCTGGGAGCGGGCCCCGTCGTGGCGGATGCGGGCTCGGCGGCCGTCCTGGCGGACGACGGTGGCGATGATGTGGATGTGGTCGTCGGCGTGGCGGACGGCTGCCCAGCGGCAGGCGGCATCGTCGCCTTCGGGGGCTATGCCGGTGGCGGCGACCATGCGGCGGGCGATGTCCGCCCACTGCTCGTCGGTGAGGGCCGGGTCTTCGGGGGCAGCGCGTACGGACAGGTGCCATACGTGCTCGGCGGGCCTGGCGCTTTCGGGCAGGACCATGACCGGCTGGTCCAGCAGGCGCTGCAGGTCGCGCTTGGTTGTCTTGGGGTCGCGGCCGGGGTCGGGGGCCAGGCGATCCCACGCGGCGACGAGGTGGGGGTCGATGTGCTCCTCGGCCTTGCCGGGGCCGTACAGGTATTCCAGCAGGCCGTAAGTGTCGTCGCCCATGTCGTGGACTCTGGGGATCATACGGCGGGACGCTCGCCGTCCAGGTGGCGCTGGACGAAGGCGTCCACACGCAGGGAGATCCGGTCGACACCGGCAAGGACCGATTTGGCCTGCGGCGCGGGCTCGTCCGAATTCAGTGCTGCCGCAACCTGGTTGAGGTTGCTGCCGATCCGGTTGAGTGCGGTTCTCAGGGCGAACAGCTCGTGCAGCATCTCGCGTTCGCCGGCGATTTCCGCGGCGGTGCGGTCGAGGTTGCGGGCGGCTGTGAGCGCGGCGCGGGCGAGGTAGCTGGCGACGCTCATGTGGCAGGCGGCTGCGGCACGGACGAGGAGCTGGTATTCGTCGTCGTTCATACGGCAGCTCGGCTGGTGCATGCGCTTCTTCTCGTCGCGCAGGCGCTCACGCTGCTGAACGTGGGGCTTCGGCGGTATGGCGTGGGCGCAGTCGCTGCTGTGGCAGGAGTGGCTGTCCCCCTCTCCAGGATGCGGGCCGCCCTCGGCCGCATCCTGGCGGATCGGCGCCCCCCGGTGCCGATCCGCTCCCGCCACCCCCGGGGCGGGAGACGCAAGAGCATTGCTCCCAACGGGAGCAATGCTCTTGCACCAACTTGCTCCCGCTGAAATGGAGTTGCTTCCCGGCTCACCCGTAGCGGGGGTGGGCGTTGTCGTCGGATCTGTCATCGGATGCGGTTCCTCGTGGTACGGATGCGGTGCTGGATGTCGGCGGCGAGATCGACCATGGCGGCCGGGCCGCCGAGGATCTGGACGGGGGATTCGGCGTGGTGCTGGACGAGCCACTGGCCGTTCGGCGCGAGCACGGCGGCGTGCAGGAACTCGTGCCGCACGAGCACCTCCGCCCAGGCAGCGGCCTCAGCGACGGACGGCGCGTGAGTGCGCGGGTGACGGGCAGGAATAGCGGGTTCCTCCAGCGCGGTGGCGGTGACCCGGCCGAGGTCGGGCCACCGGAAGGATCGGTGGAATCAGGGGTTCGACCTGCTGCTTTGCAGGTGTCAGCCGCATTCGGGGCAGCGGTCGAGGTGTTGGTTCAAGGCCCGCGCCATGTTCCGTCTCAGCGAGAGGGCGTTCCTTGCGCTGGTCTTCGCCGAGGCGGATCCCCGGTAACGCTCGGCATGACCGCTCAGGAGGCGGATGTCCTGCTCGAAGCCGGACTTGATGTGCGCGAAGCGCTGGCAGTTCTTCATCGAGTCGTACTCCGTGCCGTCGTGGTGCCCGCTTCGTCGCGGAGCTGCTGCAGAACCGGCGTCAGGTGCTCGTTCCGGCCGCCCGGGAGCTGCTGGGCGCGGAGGATTTCCCGGAGCTGAGGCCGAGTCAGGGACTCGTTCCCGTCGCGCTTGAGCAGCGCGGGCACGTGGGGACGGACCCGCTCTACCATCTCCTCGATGCTCAGCTTCGGCTGCCTCCGGGACCGGGCGGGCTGACTGCTGTGTGGCCGGTTCCGGGACGCCCGCGCCTTCGGCGCCCGCCGCACGGGGACCGTGCGGGGACGGTCCCCACGGGACTCGGTCCCCGTTTCGGTGGCGGGGTGGTCGCGGTCCCCGTCGTCGTCGGGGACGGTGTGGGGACGGTCCCCGTGGTGTTCCGTCCCCGTTTCGGCGTCCGGGTGTTCCCGGTCCCCGTCCCCACTGGGGACGGGGACCGGGGACTCATCTATGCCCCCCTGAGCAGCGGCTTCGTGCCCATTGTCGGCACTGTGGCTCGCGTCGTTGTCGGGCTCTTCGGTCCTGGCGGGTACGGCCTCCCGGTCACCGACCGCCGCTTCTTGGCCCTCGTGCAGCGGGCCCGAGCCGCGCTCGGCGGCTTGGTCCCCTTGGCCGGCGGAGTCCGGGCGGGGACGGTCCCCGTCGGGTTCGTGTCCCGTCCCCGGTTCCCTACGGTCCCCGGCTGCCCGGTCCCCGATCGATGCGGTGCTGCGGGGACCGCCGCCGGGGACCGCGCTCACGGCCGTACTCGCCTGCGTCCCGTCCGCCGCTGCAGCCGCGAGGAACGCGGGGAGAGGGGACCGGTCCCCGCGATCGGCGTCCTGGTCGCGCGCGGGCGGACTCCAGGGCGACGGCAGGGTCACGGTGGCGAGCGCCATGGCGTGCCTGCGGGCAGCCAGCTGCTCCAGAAGGACACGGCGTTGGGCCGGGTCGGTGCCGACACCGGATCGCGCGAGAGCCGACTGGAGCCGGCGGGTGATGCGGCGGCCATGGCCTTTCTCGCGCTCCTCCTCGGGCATCGAGGCCAGCTGGGAGGCGAGCGCCACCGCCCGCCGGGTCGCGCGGTCCTTGGTGATCTGCGCGGCGTCGCGGTTGCGGGTGGCGACGCCCAGACGCGAAAGAAGGCGCTCCCGCACCTCGCGTCCGAGCGTGGCGAGGAGCCCTTGGGAGGCGGCGTCCGGCTTGTGCAGCCGCAGCTCGATGCCCATGGCCAGGTGCCAGAGCACGGCCGCCAGGACCGGACCGGCGAAGGCCCGCACGGTGCCGCCCACCGTGCCCGACTCGGCGTACGCCGGGATGACCTGCACCCCGGTGATCACCCATACCAGACCGCCCGGCAGGCCGGGCGCTCCCTTGGTCTTCAGGTTCTGCCGGGCCATCAGGGCGGTCGCGAACAGCGCCAGCTCGGCCGCGCTGAACATCATGGCCCGCTCCGCCGTGCCTGCGATGTCGAGATAGTCGGCGGCGAACCGCCAGCTGGTGTCGGCGCTGTAGACGGTGCAGTTCAGGGCGGCGAGGGCCGCGACCCAGACCGCGGGGGTGGAGGCGCGCGGGCCGCCTGCCCGGGTGCGACGGCGCCTGAGCGACCAGCCGGCCAGCAGCCCGGCGAGCACGCCGACGGCCGCGACGAGGTGGACAGGGTCGATGCCGGAGGGAAGGGGGGACATGGCGGTGGGGGGAGTCATGCGGCCTTTCGGAGAGCGGCGATCAGGGCGTGGGTGTGCGCCTGGCGGGGTACCTGCACCGGGGAGACCGCGTCCTCGGTGTCCTCCTCCGAGGAGACGTCGTCCTCGGGGTTCTCGTCGGTGGTGGCCTCTTCCGGTTCGGTGTGGCCCCAGTAGCGGTCGCGGTCGGCGACGGCGTGGGCGGCGTTGCGCATCAGGTCGCGCGCCCAGTCGAGGTTGTCGAGTCGCAGGGCGTAGGCGAGGCGCTCGGGGCTCCAGCCGCGGACGTAGGCGTGGCGGGTGACGGCGTCACGCTCGGCGTCGCTGAGGTGGACGTCGCGGCCTTCGAAGGCGGCCTTGATGCGGGCATAGTCGAGGCGCTTGTTGACCTTGGCGTGCCAGGGGCGGCGCTCGTCCTCGGTGAGCCCTCCCCACACGCCCTGGCGGATCTCGTTGTCGAGGGCGTAGTCGAAGCACGCTTTCTTCACCGGGCAGCTGCCGCAGATCGCCTTGGCCGTGTCGATGGCCGCGCGGTTGCGGGCCGCGGGGAAGAACAGCTCGTCGATCTCCTCGGCTGGCAGGCCGTGGCACTGGCCGCGTTCCTGCCAGCTGTGGTCGGCGATGCCCCTAATCGTGGGGGTGGGCGTGTTGTTGGTGGTGATGTGACGCAAGGCAGTCTCCGGAAGTCGCCTCGGCGGGCGCGGGCCACGCGGTACCGGTGGCGGACAGGGGTGCGGCGTGTCGACGGCGAGGCGGGCTCGGGGTGCGGCGTGGGGCCGAACCGCAGAAGGAACGTTTCTGTGGAGAAGTGGGCTGCGGTCAGGCGGTGGACGCCTGCTGGGTCTGAGCAGCCCGGGCGCGGTCGATGCGGCCGGGGTGAGCCGTGGCGCGCGGTGCGCTGCCCCGGGCGGTGCCGTCGAGGGTGAGGCGACGGCGACGGCAGGGCTCGCCCTCGGGGGCGTGACACCACTCGCACGGCACGCTGAGGACATCGGGTCCTCCGGCGGCGATGGCGGCTTCCCGGGCGGCGCGGGCCGGGCGGTAGGGGGCCAGCTCGGCGCGCACGGCGGGCGGGATGTACCGGCCGACGGCGGCCAGCTGGTCCTTCAGGCCCGGCCGATGGCGCCCGGCGGTGATCCCACGGTGAGGCGAGGGGGCCGTCTGCCCGGCGGCCACGGCGTCGCGCGCCGCGAGCAGCTCGGCCCTCCAGGCTTCCGGATTGTCCGGGTCGGCCATCGGGGTCGGGTCGGTGTGCCGGGCCAGGCGGTCGCGGCGGTGTGCCTGCCATTCGCGGGCCACGTCGGCTGGCAGGATCGGATACGGGGAACTCACCATGCGCTTGCGGACGATCTCGCGCACGTCCCAGCCCCGGCCGGTGGCCATAGGGACATCGCCGAGCAGCTCGTGCCAGGTGTCGAGCTGGTTGTCAGCCTCGCCCGGGTCGGTGCGGATGAGACGGGGGTCGAGGCGGCCGGCATAGGTGAGCACGGCAGCAACTTCGCGGTGATTCAAGGTAGTTACTCCGTTCCGGTTCGCTTGTCGACGGCGGCGAGCAGGGCGGCCATGTGCGCATCGGCGCGGGTCATACCGGCCTGCGGCGCGGGGGTGCCGCCGGGCAGGGCGTAGAGATTTGCGCGTTGGGGTGCGGGGCTGTGCTCGCGGGCGATCCAGCTCCGCCAGTCGGCAGCCCAGGTCGAGGCGGGCCGTGGGCTCCAGGAGGCTCGATGGTGGCGCCACTTCGCGTCGGCAGCCTCCAGACCGTGCTCGCCGAGGCGGGCTAGATGCCCCTGCTGCTGGGCCCAGGACAGGCTGGCGTCGTCGACCTGCCAGTCCGCGACGGAGGTGAGGTCGGCAGCACCACTGCTGCTGTACCTACGGTTCACCTTCGGTTCACTACGGTTCTGGGGGTCAGATTCAGACCCGGAGGAGGGTCGGGCTTTGACCCGGGGAGGGGTCAAGTTCCGACGAGGGGGTGCAGAATCCGACCCGGTCAGATCCCGACGATGGGGGTCGGATTCCGACCCGGTCCGGGGCCAGATCCCGTGCCTGCGCAGCCGTTCGATGTCCAGGTCGGGCACCGGATCGGACTGGGCAGGGGGCGCGACGTACGCCTCGGCGTCGTCCATGCGGGCAGCCGCGACTTTGGCCAGCCACGCAGCGGCGCGGGGAAGCCGGTAGACCGTGCTGTGCTGCGGGCCGTCGAGGTCGTCCAGCACCTCCAGCTCGCCGTTCTCGACCAGGGCGGCCAAAGCAGCGCGCACGGCGTTGCGGCTGGCGTTCGTACGCTTCATCAGCGAGGTGAGGGACGCCCAGGCGACGCACTGCTCGTCAGGGATCCGGTCGGCGATCGACAGCAGTACCAGGCGCGCGTTTCCGCGGCTGGCGCTGTACTCCCACGCCCACTCACGAGTGTCCCGGCTCATCGGGTCACCGCCCCAACGTACCGGGCCCTGGGCGCCGACTCCGGCACTACGGCGCAGAACAGCCGGTGCGCGGTCAGGGAGCCGAGCGGCGAAGCGAGGATGGCTGCCGCGCGAGCCGGGGACACCGGTCTTTTGCGCAGGGCAGGCGGCATGGAAGACTCTTCTCCGTAGTGAAGCCCGCGCCGGTGTGCCCCGTGGAAAGGGCCGGCGCGGTGAAGGTGGGTGAAACTCCGCCCTTGCCGGGGCAGGAGTGCCATCTGGCGTCCGGCGTCCGGGAGTTACCGCTCCCTGGGCGCCGTCGCTGTGTTCAGGGCTATCTCAGCTGGCTATATCGCCCGTTCAGCACATGGCTCCTAGCGTCGTCTGCCGCCGGGCGGGGTGCCCTGCGAGGGACGACGAACATATGCAGGCGGTGCGGCAAGATCCAGACCTTGCTAAAGGACTCTCTACAAGTCGCAGCGGCGGGCAGCGGCGCATGCTTCTACGGATGGAGGCATCAGGCATGCAGACAGCAGACTGATGGCCTCGGCGTACTCGGAGGCGACCTTGGCGCCGCTCTTCATGAGTCATGCCGCGACGCGAAGCAGAGCAGTGTGAGTGGGGCGGCGCCGGAGGTAGCGGCATGCTCGTCTCCCGCGGCTGTGTCGCCGTCTTCCTCCTCCTACTGCTCCTCGCGCTGGGCCTGGGCGACCGCTTCGGCGGCGATAGGCATGCGGTAGACCGTGCTGCGCTGTGGGCAGACGTGACCCCGACAGGGCGCAACGTCACTCTTGTCACCGTCGGCCTCACGCCGACGGCCGAAAATCCAGAGCGATCCGTGCCTCCGGCATCGTGCGTGATGCGGGTGCCGCGGTGTACGTCACGCCGGACGGCGTAAGAGCTGGTGCGACATCGTGCGGACTTCCTGATGAGGGCGAGAGGGCCCGGTGTGGGGCGGCTTTCACCGCCGCCCGGCGGGACTGCGGGCGATTCGACAGGCCGCTGACGTGCGGGTCTGTCGCGTTATCGCTAAACTGAAGCTATTCTTGGCAGAAGCGAAAGTCAACACGATGTGCCCGCTTCATTTTGGAGAGAATCCGAGGTCAGATGTCTGCCCGCCAGTTCGACCGGCATCGTGCCCGCCGTGTTCGGCGAGCAGCTGACCGCCACCAGATCGAGGTGGCGACAGAGCTGGGTATGACCGACTCCGCGGTGGCGAACTGGGAGGCCGGCAACACCGCGCCCGACCCGGAGAAGCTTCCTGCCTACGCCGCGGCGCTCGGGGGCGATCTGGACGTTCTGTTTCCCCGTGTCGGGCTGCCTGACCTGGCCGATCTCCGCTGTGATGCCGGCATCTACCAGAAGGAGACGGCGGCGGTGCTCGGTACCAAGAGCGCCAGCCCTGTCGCGGGAGCTGAACGTGGGGAGCGTCGGCTCCAGGCCAAGTACATCCCCATCCTGGCTGCGAAGTACGGCGTCAGCGAGATGGACTTGCGCCGGGCGGAGGATCGTTCTTTCGCCGCCGCAGAGGCAAGGAAGAACGGCACAGAGCCAGAGCCCGGCACCCAGGAAGCCACGGCTGTGGACTCGGGCCGGCCACCGGAGTCCCTCAGCGAGAAAATCACCCTGATCTTGCAGCGCTCCTACCCCGGCCCGCAGGGACCTCCCTCGGATGAGGAGATGGCGGCCGCGGTCAACGCGCACGCGGGCGCGGATGTCCTCACGGAGAACGACTTCGAGGATCTGCGGACCGGTGTCACGGACGCGGCGGCACCGGTGGTCCTGGATGCGCTGGCCGCCGTGTTCGGTGTGTCGCGGATGTACTTCGAGCCGGACGAGGCCGTGGCTGCCCAGGTCTATGAAGGTCTGCAGCTGCTGGCCGGCGCGAGACAGGGCGCCGTGGGCCGGGTGAGGGCCCGTGGCCTGGGCGGGCGGGGCCTGCCGCCCAAGACGCTGGCGCTGATCAACCAGCTGGCGGCGGAGATGGCGGAGCAGGAGGGCGGCTCCACGTAGCGCGGCCTGCACTCCCACGCGAGGGTGCAGGCCGGAAACGGGCTAGGACTGCTGCCCGGGCCGCGGCCCGGGATCGTGCACCTGGCCTGCGGTGACGACGGCGCGGATTTCCTTGAGCGCACTCAGGTCGGTCAGCGGGTCGCCGTCGATGACCAGCAGGTCCGCGCTGAACCTTGGCTGGATCCGGCCGGTCGACCCGCCGATTCCGAGAGCGTCGGCGGCGTCAGCGGTCGCCATGTCGAGGACCTGGGCGTTCGGCATGCCCAGGTGCGCGTAGAAGCCGAGCGCGCCGGCCAGCGTGCCGTCGAACCCGGTGCGCTGTACCCCGGCGTCGGTCCCGGCGATCAGGCGTACACCGGCCTCGGCCATCTCCCGGACCTGCCCGAACAGGACCTTCGTCCGTTCCTCGCCGAAGATGCGGGCCGCCATCTGCCAGTGCGGGCTGACGGCCGGGCAGACCGCGATGCCCCGCTCGACGATCTTCTTGAGGACCTCCTGGCGCAGGGCGAATCCGTCCTCCGTCATCCAGGAGCAGTGTTCGATGGTGTCCACACCGGCCTCCACGGCGGCCGCGATGCCGGCCGCGCTGTGGGCGTGCGCGGCCACCGGCACCCCGGCCTGGTGGGCCTCGTCCACCAGGGCCCGCAGCTCGCCTGTGGAGAACTGGGGCTGCCAGCTCTTTGGCCCGTCCTTGGTCAGACCGCCGCCGCTCGCCATGACCTTGATCACGCGGGCGCCGGCCGCCAGGTTGCGACGTACCAGGGCCCTGACCGCGGTCTCGCCGAAGACCTCGCCGCCCAGGAAGTGGCAGTGCCCGCCGGGCACCGTCAACGGCGTGCCTGCCGACACGATCCGTGGTCCCCGCGTGCGCCGCTGTTCGATCTCTTCGTTCAGGCGCAGGGCCAGGTGGTTGCGGTCACCCAGGTCCCGGACGGTCGTGACGCCGCTGGAGACGAGCTGTTCTGCGCGCTGGCGCATGCCCGCGAGCAGGGCATCGTCGTCGCACTCGCTGAGCGCGGCCAGGGGATCGGCGCTGCCGTCGAACACCAGGTGAACGTGGGCGTCGATGAGCCCCGGCACGACCGTCGCGTCGGGAAACGCGAGCTGCACCCCGTCCGACCCTGCGCGCTCGGCGAGCTGCACGCGCGGGCCCACGGCGGCGATCGCATCGCCCTCGACGAGGACGGCACCGTCCTCCAGGTATGTTCCCGAACCGGTCAGGACCCGGCCTGCCGTGATCAGCATGTGCTCTCGTCTCCTTATCCTGCCCAGGTCACGCGGCCCGCCGGAGGTTCTCCGACACCGCAAGCAGCTGGTGTACGTCCGCGTTCGTGTCGTCCCCCTTCGGTACCGCCAGCGCGATCGCCGGCCCGGGAGCCGGGACACCCTGCTTGACCATCTCGGCCGCGGTGCGCAGACGCTGGGCCAACTGCGCCGGCCCGAGGTCCAGCACGTTGACACCTTCCCACTCGTGCACCACGTAAGGGCTGATATCCACCAGTCCGTCACGGCACTCCACGATCCGCCGGTGGTACCGGCGATGCACACCACGCGACCGCCACCGGTCCCACACCCCTTGCGAAGCGGGACGCAGTTCGTTCTCCGGATAGACCTCGATCAGCAACTGCCACAAGGGCGCCAGCCGGCGGTGGTCCCGACGTCGGCGCAGCCACAGCTTCGTGGCGGTGATCTTCGCGCGCGCCACGGAATAGGTGACGCCGGCGGCGAATGCCAGGCTGGAGACCACCAGGAGCACCGACACGTAGGTGTTGATCCGGATCGGCACGAGACCGCCGGTCCACCGGATGGTGACGAAGACGGCGCGGATCGCGCAGGCCAACGCCATCCCGCCCAGACCGATCGCCGCCATCCACAACCCGGTGGCGTACGGACGGCCGGACATGCGCGCGTAGCGTGCCGACCACCACCCCGCCGCGCCGACCGCATACATCATGTACAGGCCGGCGACGGTGTAGAACAAGAAGATCGGCAGCACGGTCATGTTCACCGTCGCGTACGGCGCGCCCAGCTCCTGATCCGGCACGCTCACCGCCGCCACGGTGATTGCCACCGCGACCAGGCCCATGACCAGGGCCTCACGCCGGGCGCGACCGTGCGCGGCAGGCCCGTCGGCCGAGTACAGGTAGAAGCACATCAGGAAGTACATGGCCAGCAGCAGGAGCAGGTTCTGGACGAGCCGCGCCATCCCGTGGCCGGCCAGGGTGTCGATGCCATGGGCGCCGCCCGGCATGGCCACCGGATATGACAGGCCCATGCTCAGCAGAGCCAGCGCCACCGACCGGGTCGGAGCATCGTCCGGTGCACGCAACCACAGGTAGAGCCGCCACACGACGGCACCCGCGATGATCAGAAGAAGGTACTTGGCCACGGTCTACAACCACCCTCGCCGGTCGCCCAAAGCAGCCTGCACCCGACGCACGCGTGGATCCTCCGACAGCGCCGGGAGCGCGTCGACCACCGAGGACCACTCCAAAATGATGGTGGCCGCCAGCTCGACCGAGCACTCCTCCGCGTCGTCGTACGAGCAGCGTGCGGCCACCCGCCGGATCAGCTTGGGATCCAGGTCAGGAACGAGGTCGGACCAGGACTCGACGAACTCCTCCGCAGGTACCTCTGGAGCGTTCTCCTTGCCCTCGTCCCACTCGGCGACGAGGACGTGGAGGACCTCGTGGAGGATGATCTGCCGCTGGTGCAGCCGTGTCGTCTCCTCCTGGTAGAGGATCACGTCCATCTGCGGGTAATCGATCCACAGCCCCGAGGGCCCAGGCTTCTCCAGCGCCCAGGGGCGCAGGACCATGGGCCGGCCACGCCGTTCGCTAAGGGCTTTGACCAGCTTGTCCACGTCAAGCGGCGGGACGACGCCCAGGCTGCGAAGCTCTTGGCGCAGCCGACGGTGGAGATCGCGTTCCACGGTGCGTCGCTCAGCCGTGCGCCACCGTCCTAGCCGGCGCAGGCTCACCCGAGCTTTCGCCGGCACCGCAGGTTCCGGGCCGCCACGGCGGCTTCCTCCGGGAGACATTGAGCAATCCCTTCGTACCGGCTGGGACATGGCTCGGAGCGCGAGCCATGTCCCAGCCACCACGGGTCAACGTTGTCTGGCCCCGGCGGTACGCACGAGGGTGATCACAGAGCCCAGGCCGGCACCGGAAGAAGTGTCCGTGTCCGCTTTCGTGAGCGGGTCACGAGGACGCAGATGCTCCACCCCGTACACCATCGGTCACTAGAGCGAACAGCAATCACCCTGCTAGGAATCCTTCGATGAGGTCCCCGGGGTCACTCGGACCTTACGTGAAGCTCGATAGAGATCAAGGCCGGAAAGTACCCCTCGGTAGCCAACGGAGAGGTGCCGATCGGAGTGCGGAAAAGCGTCAAATCGACTCAACGCTTTAATGATCATGAGTGTGACCTGGCGCTTCGTCTTGTGTTCATACTGGTCACACTCCTCTCGCGAGTGCACACTTCTGTTATCTCTTCGAGATATTTACGGGAGAGGTAATCGGGCGTAACGGTAATAAGTGCCAAGTTAACGTCAGTTGCCGATGGTGAAAGTGTGGATGTGGGGGCGGTCACCTCCGTGTGGCATGTGCTGGACGATGTGTCGCCATGCCGGTTGTGTGGTGGTGATGTTTTCGGCCACTCTGAGCGCTCTCTGGGTGACTTGACGAGCGAAAGTATGTCCAGTTTTGACGTTTTGCCTGCTCGCGGTGTGGAGGTGGCGTGCCCGTACGAGTCGGGGTGATCGCTCTGGCATTTCTCGATCGCAAATAAGATCAGGAGCAACAGGCGCACGGGTCACACGGGTGGCGTTCGGGCGGCGAGTTACCTCCGGGGTGGCTGGGGCAAGCCGGGTCGGGATGTCCTAGACGGGTGTCCGGTCGGCTCCCAGGCCAAGGCGCATGGTGTCGACTAGCTGGCCGAGAGCGGCCTCGTATTCGGTGCGGCCGTGGGCGTAGCTTTCGTCGTCCGCGCGGGTGCCGGCCGCGGCGAGGTCGCGTACATCCCGGAGGCGGCGGAAGGCGTGCTCGGAGGCTGCGAAGACGTCCGGTGTTGCCGTGACTGCCATCTGGTACCGCATGCCGTAACACGGCCCGAAGCTGTCGCGGGCGGCGTGCTCCCGCTCGGCCGGACCCAGGCCATCGGTCCGCGCGAGGCTGCGGAAGGCGTTGCGGGCCTGGGAAAGGACGGCAAGGTACTCGCTGTACAGGGTGCGGCGTGCAGCGAGCAGGCGCTCGTCTTTGTCTCGGCGCCATCGGGTGCGGTCAAGCAAGGCGGCGGAGGCGGTCGCGATCAGGGCGCCGACGACGGCGCTGGCCAGCGTTATCCACGGCATGGGCCAGACGGTAAAGCGGGACGCCACAGTCGGTAAATGTGCGCTGCTCGGCCATCAGCGCCGCAGGAGACCGTGCACCGCTTCCGGAATGTCGGGTGATTTGCTTATGTGCTGTACCTGTGTCATGCGCCTGTTCGGCGGCTTGTAGCCGCCGAGCTGTCTCTACTCCTTCTCCTTGGCGGCGTCGTGTTCCCGGATCCCGGTGTCAAGGGCGTCGAGAAGGTCGCGCAGCAGCTCCACGGCCCCGTCCCCGCGCTCGCTCAGCGCCCATGAGAGGGCCTCGATGTGGCCGGGGACCGGGGCGCCGCCGCCGGACGCGGTCTTGAGGATCTGCGCTACCCGGCCGCGGTTGATGGGCCTGCCCTTCTCCATCAGCGAGACCAGGTCGGCGGTAGCGGTGCGCAGCCAGCTGAGGCCGTCGGCGGCGGTCGCGGGCCCCGCCGACGCCGATGTCGGCTTGGGACTCCGCACCCAGGTTCAGGAGGACGGGGTGGTACTCCGGTTTGCCGCGAGTTCCCCAGTCGGCGTTGAAGCGGCGCCCGTGCCGGGGAAGGGTGGCCTGGGGTGCGGCCCGTGGCTGGGCCCGCTTGATGACGTACTCAGATGTCGATGTACGGCTCCCCTTCGAAGGGGGAGCGGTTGGTCCTGATGGAGTGAACGACTACTTCCTCCCGGGGGCGGCCGTCCTGGTCTGTCGGGACGTGGGCGATGGCGTCGACGACGTCTTGTCCCTGAGTTACCTCGCCGATGATCGTGTGCAGGCCGTTGAGGTCCGGCGCTGGCCGGGTCGTGATGAGGAACTGCGAGCCGATGGCATCTGGTTCGGTAGCAGTCAGGGCCAGCATGTAAGGCCGCTCGAATGTCAGATCGGGATGGACTTCATTCGGGCGCGAGAACCCTGGGCCGCCGGTCCCATCACCCATCCGGTCTCCCCCTTGGATCATGACCCCGTCGATTACGCGGTGGATGATCGTCCCGTCGTAGATCGGGCCGACCCCGATGCTGCCCGTTCGCGGGTCTACCCAGCTCCCGGTCCCCGACGCGAGAGCGTAGAACTGGATGACAGGCTCCCTTACTTCTCCCAGGAACAGATTCACGAGGATCTGCCCCAGCGACGTGCTAATCGTCGCGGTGAATTCTTGCTGCATGTGATCCGTCCTGCACTGCGACTTTGCGATGAAATCGGCCTCATCGCATCGAAGCAGGCTATTTACGCTCACCGGCGTAAAGACACGGCGCCGACAGGCGGAGGTGGAGCGGCCGGGCACGGCAGTCTGCGCGGCTGAGCAGCGGGCGGCTCGCTATTGCGGTGCCAGCCCGAGGGGGCGCAGTGACGGTTCGCCGTACGGGTAACCAGCCAGATACTGACGCTGCCCGGGCCGTCAAGTTGCCAGGTCGGGTGGTGTGTCTAGCGGCTGGATTGGCCGGTGTTCAGGTCGAAGCACAGAGTGCCCAGTGCGGAGGCGAGCTCTTCTAGAGCGCGAATGTAGGCACGCAGCGCGAGGGGAAGGTGGGCGCGTTCCCACCGGGCCAGGTCGTCCTGCCGGTGTACCCACTCCGCTTCAAGACCGGACAGGGCTGGCGTGCTGTTGTCCAGGGCGTTTCTGACCAGGCCGATGGCCAGGCCAAGGGGCTGCGCAGGGTGGATGTCGAGTTCGGCCTCGCCCTTGTGGTGTTTTTGGACGGTTCGGATTGTGGCGTGCAGGTGTCCGATCCGCAGGGCCCGCTGGATCCAGGCCGGCTGGCTGATGTGGGCGGGCAGTTCGGGGATGTCGGGAGGCGCCTGGAGTGTGGGCAGCAGTTCGGCCGCTGCCTGCCGGGCCTGGGCCTGGGGTTTCCACTCTCCGGCGTGTAGTTGGCGCAGTGCGCCGGCGACGGCCTCGGTGGCGTAGTCGACGGCGGGCTGCCACCGCGGCGGGTGCCCGTCACGGAACGGTCCGGACATCAGGTCCCGGCAGCGGTCGCCCAGCAGCAGCGGCGGGGATTGCAGGCTGGTGGCGTCCTGGGTGTCGCGCAGTGCATGGTTGTCGTGCAGGTCGCGGAGTTGATGCCACGTCGCGATCCGTCGGGCCGCCTCCAACAGTTCTTCCTCCCGCTCCCGCAGCTCTTCCCAAGAGCCCGTGACGGCAGCGGAATCGCAGGCGGGAAGCGGGCCGGCGAAGAGACGTTCGTGGAGCGCGCCGCCTAGCCACCACAGCGGCCGGGCCAGATCCACGTCGTCGACCAGCAGCCCCTCATGGCGGGCCGCACGCCACACGGCCAGCGCCAGAAGCTGGCTCGCGGGCAGCCACGTGTATTCCCGCTCGCTCACCGCCTCAGGGGCGGAGGAAACATCGGAGGCATACAGGTCCAGGTCGTCCGCGTCGTAGCCGATGTGCCGCCGGGTCAGGACCCATGCCTGGCGCTCGGCCCGCGTCCAGGCATCTAGACCGTAGGCGCTGCGGTGGGTCGCCTCCCACGCCTGTTCGTCCAGGACGACCTGCAGTGCCGTCGTGCGCCAGATGATGTTCACGGTGTTGTCGGCAGTGGGCTCGGACAGCTGCACCTCGTAGCCGTGTGGCAGGGGGCCGCCCGACAGGTCGCGCCGTTCGTCGTCGAAGTACCAGGCGGGGGCGATCACCGCACCGGTGAGGCCGTCGAACTCCCCGCCAACGCCCCGTACTTCGGTGCCGGCCGCCAGGGGACGGTGCAGCTCCTCTTCCAGAGCGTGGCAGACCGCGTCCATGACCAGGCCATGGCAGACCATGACGGCCGGTTCCGCGGAATCGCGTGCCAGACCGCGCGTCATTCCATCCCATCGCTCCTTCGAAAGGGGCTGGTGGGGGTCGGTGGGCCAGGTGCGGGTCAGCCACAGCCAGGTGGCGACCGGCGGATCGCTGCGGTTGCTCACCGTGGCGGGATCCGCATCCGTGGACAGGGCCAGGTCCTCGCCGACCAGAAGGGTGGCGAGTTGCCGGACACCGCCGTCCGGGCGCGACAGATGCCACAACAGTGACCCGAGCGTCACCGCCTCCACACCACCGCCATTCTGGCGGCCCAGCGCCGCAAGGGCGATGGCCAGCACGTTACGGGTGCCGGTGTGCTCCCAGTTGTTGTCGGTGACGGTCAAGGTGGCGGATGCCAGTTGCTGCGCCCTGGAGACCGCCAGACCCCACTGCCCCGTCATACCGCGCCTTCCTCCAGCTGGCAACTTCCGCTGTCTCCCAGGCGGATGCTCTCACGCGGACCGAACAGCATTGGAGACCAAGGTCCGACCGCAGACCCTCGCCTTGCGACGTGCGGTGGAGCTATGGCCGACATCCGGGCATCGCCTCGCTCTCGCCGTACCGGGCGGGTGACGGCCCGCTCACGCGTCCTGCCGGCTGCCCTGATCGCGGCGCCCCCAAGCGGCCGGTGTGATGTGCTGCAGACGGATCCAGTGCGGCGCCGTGCCAGGCAGGTCGATCCTGAACTCGGTCGGCCACGGCACGACCAGCGGGTCGGCGGAACCGATCGTGATCGTGGGTGGCTGTCCTGTCCGCCGGTGCCAGTCCAGCCACCAAGCGGTCAACGCGGACCCGTACAGGGCCCGGACCGTGGGCGCAGGAGTGACCTGTGCCTCGGCCGTGACGCGAGCGGTGAATCCGAACGCTGCTCCGGAGTCCCCGCCGAAGTTCAGCCCGACGACGGTGCGGGGCCCGTCGACCACGGTGACGCTGGCCTTGGCCTGGTGCTGGTCCAGGAGCCGTCGTATCAGGAGGTGGGGTTCCTCTCCTGCGGCCGGGGCTGCGATGTGGTCGGCCACGGACTGCGCCTTGTCCTCGGCTTCCCATGCATCACAGGCTTGCCGGTAGTCGTCGGCGTTCCAGGCGCCCGGTCCGCGAGCCGGGATCCGGGCCGCAAGCACCGGCCAGGGCGGAGGCAGGGTGACCAGCGTGGACGCGTAGGCGGTGTCGGGCCAGTCCCTGTCGACCTGCGCCGAGTCCTCGTGGATCTCAAGGCCGACGGCCGGAGTGTCGGCGGCACCGCCTCCTACCGTGGCGACTATCCAGGCATATGGCAGGTGCCATTCGTACAGCGCTGACAGACGGTGGGGCGACTCGGGCCGCTGCGTCATCCCCGACTCCTCTGCCCGCCAGCTTCTGATCGGATCACAGTACTCCGGAACTACTCGCCCCGCAGATGGGTCGCGGAGTGGAGCATCTCTTCAGCTGTGCGGGGGTTGTAGCGGTCGGTGATCCGTACCTGCGTGGGCAGGTGGAACATGCCCTGAGCGGCACCGGAGGGCGAGCCTTCGCGGGTGAGCCGCGTGAGGCTCAGATTCCGAGTCATCTCGACGTGCACCGTGTAGTCGCCCATGATCCCAATGTAGTCAGACGCTGCCGAGGCTGTCCCCCGGTTGCTGGTGCCGGTGCCGTCGAGGCGGCCAGATGCATCCGCAAGTGACGGTTACCTGCGGGGCGCTGTCTATAGGACGGGCTGGCGGCACCGTGCTGAGGTCGGCCGGCGGTCAGGAATCCCGCATGCGTTGGTCGTATTCCGCCGCCGGTCCCAGCCCCATCGCAGCGCGCCGTTCATCGAGCCGGCCAGGGTCGGCCACGGGGTGCGGGCGTAGATTCGAGCCGTCCGGGTCGGCGATGTACTGCGTTCCGTACACCTGGGGTTCGCCGGTTGCAATCAGAACTCGGTCGGTGAGGTAAGCGAGTTGGCTGGGAGCGGCGTCTTCGGCCGCAACCGCAGCCTCCAGGAGTTCGAGGGTCTGGCGCTGGAAAGCAGGGTCGCGGTCGGCGTGCTGAGCAAGTAGCCATGCATCTTCGGCACCCTGTTCACCCACCAACGCAACCCCCGGCCAGCCGTGTTCGGCGATGACCGCCTTGAGCCAGGCAGTGTTGTCGGCGTCGATTCGGAGTATCTCTTGTCCGTCTTGAGTCTTGGCCGCGAGGCGGCGCGCGGCCTGGTCTTCTTCGGCGCGGCGGTGGAGCTCGGCGGCGAGGTCGCGGTTCATCGTGAGCCAGTTCTTCTCGTTCGTCACTTCGGCCAGTACGTTGAATGAGGAAAAGCGCCGGCAGGTGCGGCGGCCGGCGGTAAGGCGCCGTACGGGATTTCGGGGAGCGGTGCCCTGCTCGGACGCCGGCTGCTGGTGTCCGGGGCGAGGATGTCCCGTGCTGCGACGAAGCGGCTCAGTATCTGTGGCGGGCCGTCGCGCAGTCCCGTGGCTGTGTGTTCGTCTGGTGATTAGGATCCGGGCATGGCGAACCGCATTGCGGCGCACTGGGACGCGGCCTGTGAACGGGCCGGTCAACTCAGGGGCGTTGCCGTGGATGACCGGGATGTTCTTGCACTGGTGTATGCCCTGGCGGCTGCCGAAGAGGGGGCGACGGTCGACGCCATTTCCCTCTGGGCGGTGCGCTACCGGCTGGGTGATCCAGGCCGCCTGCACGAGGCCCTGACCGCTGTACTGCCCGGCCCGCTGGACCAGGTCCCCGACACGGTGGAGGGCGGGCGCGCGGAGGCCAGGCGCATTCGGATCGATGAACTCGTCGATGAAGAAGGCCAGTTCACCGGCCGCTCGGATGTGGAGGAGCTGCTCCGGGGCGACATCGAGGCCGTCCTCCGGGAGCGCGGCCCCTTTACGGGGCCCGTTCCCCTGGAGGGGCGGATCTGGCGGCGATGGGCCGCCCTCCAGGCGCCGCATGGTGTTCTCTACGAGGACACCCTGACCTCGGACGAGTTGGCCGCCTACGACGCATCGGGCCTTGACCGGGGATACAGGCCGTCCGGCAGGACGGTGTTCGAGAACAGCGTGCAGCACCTGGTGCAGGTGCTCGACCGGATGCTTCTGCTGGCCAGCGGCGCGATCTCTCTGTTCCGCGAGGTGCTGGTGACCGAAGGAGTACACAAGGGACGCAGCGGGAAGGTGGCCGCGGTCACCTGGAGCACCGACGACGAGCAACGTTTGTGCCGGGAGCCCCCGGTCTCCTTCACCGTCAGCTTCGACGACCGCTGGGGACGGGCGGACATCGCAGCTACGGACATCATGGCGCTGCCGGAGTGGGACCGGCGTTTCGCGGTGGTGTATGCGGGCCAGCCGATGCCCATGGAATGGGCCGGGGCCGTGCTGCTGGCTGACGCGGAGCCTGCCGGATCCTGGCAGCGCGAGGTGATCACGGCGTTGGACGGCGGCTGGCCCCCAGCGCGAGGACGTCTGGCCGTTCTCGTCCCCCAACGGCCCGATGGCCGGCTGGTACCGCCGGAACATCGCCAGTGGCTCAATGATGCGTACACGTGGGCCGACGCGATCATCAGCACCGGGCTCCCGTCCCCGGATGGCGTTCCGGCTCAGCCATCGTTGGACGCCGGAACTGCGTGTGACCGGCTGGTTTTGCAGATGGCCGCCCCGGATGAGGCGACCGCGCGGTGGGCGGGGCGGCATGCGGTACCGGTGGCGCGGACTCCGGCCGATGCCGCGGCGGCGGTGCTCACTCGCCTGGGCCGGGGCTTGGAACGCAAGGGGGGACAGCGGCATGTGCCTCTGAGAGTGGCCCGCAGTTCCGGTTACCACCGATGGACGACGGCCTTGATTTCCAACCGCCTGCTCCTTGAGGACGCCACGGTCGACTGGACATGGCAGCATGCTGGTCGCCCCGAGGACACGGCCACCTGGTGGGCCATCTCCGCCCGGATCCGCCACCAGAACGACTCCATCACTGATGAACTGGTCGTCGGCCGCGCTGGCGTGCTCAGCCTCGCCGCTTTTCGACGGAGGCCGACATGGACCGACAGCCAGGTCGTCCTGTGGCGTCACCCCAACGGCGCGGACCCGAGCACGCTGAGCACCGGGCCGGCGCTGTTTCCGCTCCGGCTGCCAGGCGTGGATGTGAGCAGCGCCCATCAGTGGTTTCAACAGGACCGCGGCGCGGCTCTGCGGACGCTGGCCGCCGGTCTGGGCCTGACGATCGGCACGGACCGGCTGCGTGGTGTGGGTGTCCGCCTTGAGTCCGGTCTCCTGGTCGCCGAACACCAGTGCTTCGCACTGGAGTTGACTGATGTCGAATTCGACGGGCTGGAAGCCATGCATAGAGCTGAGGGCGAGAAGGGGGTGGCAGTGGAAGTCCACCGGGTCGCGGATCTGCTCGCCCATCGGTCTGATCCTCTGTGTGACTGGGCCACCCTCGGTGCGATCATCCGGGCTGTCGTGCCCACCTGGCCCCCGCCAAGCGGAGACTTCACCGACACCTTGCACTGACAGCGAACTCTCACGGGAGCGGGCCGGGGCGGAGCGAACCCTGCTGGGCACGCTCTTCACACCGGCAGCGGCAGTGGTCATGGAATCGTCCTTTCCGCGGATGAAGGACGACTCGGCTTCAGTTCGGTTCCTGCTGTGCTGGATGTTGCTGTTCCCAGGGGGAGTACAACGACGGTCTCCCAGGACATTTCCCACCGGTCTCCGCCGTCCGGTGCAGGGTGGGCGGTCCAGCACACGTCGAGCAGGTGAAGATGAGACACCCTGAGTGGGGCGTGGCTCGGGCTGATTTTGCGCAGGGCGCTCTGGAGGGGGTCGGAGTCGGCGGTGCCGTAGGCGTAGCCCAGGGATGCGTGGGGGCGGCCGCCTTCATGCGCGATCGCTGGGGAATCGTGTACCTCCCACAGGGCGGCCCGGGACACGTTCCGCAGGGCGCCAAGCCCCTGGTCGGGATGGACGTCGAGGACAGCGCCCGAGCGGTTCGCGATCGGCGAACCGCACAGCACCGTGAAGGGTTCGATCTCGCTGAGCCGGGCCGTGAGGGCGGAGATGAGACGGGCACGCTGGCCGGCGGAGATCTGCTCGCTGGGGGCCGCGGCGTCCATCTCGATGGTGATGTGCACGAGGCCGTCGGGCAGGCACCAGATCGGATACCCCTGCATGGCGGTCCGGCACGTGGCGACGAGGTCGACGAACTCCGCGTCCACAGCCGGGTCGGGGACGACGTACAGGTGCAGCACGGAAACACCGGACTGCCACGGCCGGTTCCGGAAGACCGGGACGAACGGCTTCATACGTTGCTTCCTTGTCTGGGGCGGCCGAGAGGGATCTCTTGCACGCGCCGGAAGGTGTAGGTGTTGGACCGGGGGTCTTGCTTCTCCAGGACGAGCCAGACGGAAGAGAGCGTGGCAGCGGTCCGGCTGCCAGGGCGTAGGCCGCGCCCGAGTTGGGAGGCGAGGCGGTCCGAGCGGGCGGCGAGCTCGGGGGTGTCGGTGTCCTGCAGGCCGTAGCCGCCGGTCAGGTGTCCCCAGAACAGGTCGGCTGCGGGCGGCAGGTTCAGGTTGGCGGCGAGCAGTGCGGCCCGTACGGCGAGGTAGACCTCGTGCAGGGCGGTGTCCGGTCCGACGTCCACTAGAGCGGCGGAGGCCGAGGTGCGGGGCGGTCCGATCTGGATATCGAGCGGCGCCAGGTGAGCGAGTTCTTCCTGGATGAGGGGCGCGGTACGGCGCAGCCGTTGCTCGTTCACCCGTTGCCCGTCGGTGTCGTGGCTCTCGATCTTCTGGAGTGTCATGTGGAGGTCGGGGTCGGCGACCGGAGTGATGATGTCCGGATAGTCGGCGAGGGTCGCGCGGATGCGGGCGAAGTAGGCCGCGACCTGCAGCTGACCGTCCGGCAGCCACAGCACGTGTGGCCGGATCCAGTCTTCCTCCGGTGCACCGTCGGGGGCCCACCTGCGGGAGCGGCTCATGAACCGTCTCATGGCGACGGTGTCCTTTCGAAGCTCTGGCAAGGGGTGGGGAGCCGTTGCAGTTGCGGCTCAGGTGTATGCGCGGCCGGCAGAGTGGTCGGTCCGGTCCAGATCGAAGGTGGCGAGGATGCCGCTGTGATCGGTGAAGTCACCGGTGTCCACGAGTTGGTAGTCCACGATCGTGGGGCGAAGCGCCGGCGTGACATGGAACTGATCCACCCGCAGGAACTCGCTGGCCGTCGGCGCCAGGAATGCTCGGTCCTGGTGGAGAACGGCCAGGTGGGCCGCGACGTCGGTCAACTCGCCGTCACGGAAGGTCTGCCCGACGACGGGGTTGCCGCGCCAGGGGTCGTCGGGATGTTCGCGGCGCAGGCACCGCGAGACACGGTGGTGGGGCTGGAGGGTGGGCCAGTCGGGCTCCGGATCGGTCAGGCCCTGGTAGTTGATGTCGCCGCCGACGAGGCCGATGCCCCCGTAGCGCCAGGCGCGGTTGACGACGAGTTGCGCTTCCGCGCCGGCGCGGTCCGCGGCGAACGGCGTCAGATGGGTACTGAGGACGGTCAGGGGAACCGGCCATCGCGTGCCGGTGCCGAGTGGAGTGAACAGAGCCAGTGCGTAACCGTGGTGCAGATCCGTGGTGCTGTACCGGGACTCGGTGTCTTGCAGTTCCAGGAGATCAGGGTTCCAGGCGATCGCGGTGTTGAACATCCTCGACGGAGCCACGTACAGGTTCATGCCGAGGGCCTCGCGGGCGGCTTCGGCTGCTACGGGGTCGGCGAGCCAGTCCACTTCCTGCAGCATCACAAGCGCGGGATCGATGCCGCGCACCAGGCGAGTCTGGTGGGCCCAGCGGCCGTCGTGCTGAGCGCCTATTTGGGCGTTCAGACTCATCACGGTCAAACTCATGATTATTCTCCGGAATTCAGTGGCCGGTCGGCGAAGGGGTTGAGGACTGCAGGCGGATGGTCGATGGGTAGCTTGGGCTGCCAGGCGGTGAGGATCTGCGCGCTGCACACGAACAGGCCGTTGGGCAGGGCATCGAGGGGCCACCAGCGCCAGGTGCCGACGCTTTCGCCGTCCTGGTCGGCGGGCTCGCCGTGCCAGCGGGTGACGACGGCACCGACCGTCATGCGGACCACGCCGCCCACGCTGTCCAGCAGCGTCCCCACAAGCCGCACATCGGCTGGATCGGCGACCAGCCCGGTCTCCTCCATGAGTTCGCGCACGACCGCCTGCTGGAGCGATTCGCCGGGCTCGGCGCGTCCGCCTGGAAGCTCCCACGTGCCGCGTCGGTGCCGGCCCAGCAGCACGCCGTCCGGACCGCTCAGGACGGCGCCGACCCCGAGTGCCGCATGTGCGTGGGGTGGCAGACCGGTGCGCGGGCGGGAGCGGATCCGCTTTGGCCTGCGGACCTCGAAGAGCCGGTAGGAAGCGTGGTTGGTCGCCTCGGGTGTGTCCAGGACGGTGACCTTCTCCACCTCAAGCCCGTACTGGACGAGGAGGTCCTGCCACAGCGCGGAACTGAGGACCCACATCTGCACCGTCACGTCGTCGCCCCCGGCCAGGCGCAAGGTCTCCGGCCGCGCGGTCACAGAGGTGCCCGGCCCGCAGCCGAGAGAATTGGTGTGCAGGACGGTGAAGACGAGACGGCCCCCGGGCCTGAGGGCGGTGGCCAGGGCAGGCAGGAGGCGGTGCGGGTCGATGTAGGGGAGGGCGTGGACGGAGTAGATCACGTCGTACGGTGCGCAGGTCTGCAGGTGCGCAACGGCGTCCGCGACGGTCAGAGTGAGCCCGGGTAACCGGTGGTAGCGGGCGCGGGCACGCTCGATCTGCGGGGCCGAGGCGTCGACGGCGTCCACCCGTGCTCCGTGGACGCGGGCGAGGTGGGCGGCGTGTCGTGCGGTGCCGCAGCCGAGATCGAGCACCCGCTTACCGGCCAGGTCACCGAGCGGCTGGTCGCCCGGGCCGGCGCCGTCGGGGCCCCAGTCGATGCGGTCGACCTCCGCCGGCTGGGTGCCGCGCAGCAGGTGGTGGGCGCCGTACGTCGTCCACGCGCTGCTGTTGGCCGACTCCGGAGTATTGGTCATGCCGTGTCTCTGTCTTTGGTCGGCCAGGTGAAGACGAGGCGGGCGTGGCGCTTGGTGATCACCTGGGGGCTCGTTTCGGCGGGGTCGGGGGCATCCGCGGGGTGGACGGTGAGAGTGGGGGTCGTGTGGCGGGCGGTGCGGTCCCAGGCGGTGACGCAGTCGGCCATGATGTCGGCGAGGCGGTCGGCGGCGGGGCCGTAGGCGTGGATGCCGAACTCCCAGAGGCTGCTGCCAGGTTGGGGGTCGTCCAGCCTGTGCATCAGGAGGTGGGCGAGGGTGTCGTCGCGGACGAGGGTGGCGGCGTCCCAGCCGTCGGGCCGGGTGAGCAGGCCGGTGTCGAGGTCCTTGTCGACGGCGAGGCGGGCGAACCCGGTACCGAGGTGGGTGGCCAGCCACAGCATGAGCATGTCGAACGGCGTCTTGCCGGGCATGGTGACGCCGGTCCAACGTTCGATGCGCGGCATGGCGAGGGCCGCTTCCAGACGGCTGGTGTCGGTTGGGGTGCCGTCAGCGAACCGGACGGTGATCTCACCACCGCGCAGCCGGATGATGTGGTCCTCGCGGTAGCCGGGTCCCTGCAGGGGGACGAATCCGCACACCTCGAACCGGTCGGCGGTCAGTACTCCGTTGTGGTGGGTGAAGGGGATGGACCAGGTGTATCCGTGGGTGCGTAGGGGGACGACCAGGCGTCCGCCGTCGGTCAGGCAGCTGGTCCAGGCGGGCGGGATGTCACGGGCTTCGACGGTGACGATGACGGCGTCCACGCTGCCGGGGGCGGCGAGTTCGGCCGGAGCCTGCTCGCCGTCGCCGAAGTGGACGCGGGTGTGGTGGTAGCCGGTGTCGTCAAGGAAGCGGCGGGCACGTTCGGTGACCCAGGGGTCGATGTCGATGCTCGTCACCCTGCCGTCGGGGCCGACGATTTCTTGAGCGAGGGCGGCGTTGTAGCCGCCAGAGCCGATCTCGATCACCGTGTCGCCGGGCCGCAGGCGGGCGTCACGGAGCATGTCGGCCTGCAGCCAGGGCGCCGAGACGCTGCTGGTGGCACGGCCGGCCGAGTCGCGTTTGGTGACGGCTGCCCCCACAGGGAAGGGGTCGTAGGCGTCGATAAGGCTGAAGCCGGGCAGGAAGCGGTGCCGGGGCACACGCAAAAAGGCGGCCTCGATCGCATCGCCGCCGTCCACCCAGTCGGCGTCGATCAGCCGGTCGGTCATCACCGCTCGCAGCCCGGCAGCCTCCTCGTTCTGCCGGGCAGCCCCAGGCGGTACAGGCACGGTGACGGGGTAGCGGTTCACGGGCGGCAGCCCGGCCAGCAGGCCGGGCCAGACGGTGTCGATGACCTGGGTGCTCGGCGTGAACAGCGGCTGTGACAGATGAGGCAGGTCGGCGACCTCGTGCCACTCCCAGCGGCTGATCACGTCCGGCTGCCTGGCCGCCGGTTTGCCCTCGTAGGAGGTGATGCGGACCGCTGCGGTCAGGCGCGGGACACCGTGGACGGTGTCCGTCAACAGGGCCAGCAGCCGGGCCCCGGCCGGATCCGCCGTGAGGCCGGTCTCTTCCTGAACTGCCTGGACAGCGTCATGAAGGAAGTCCGCGCTGGCGTCTTGCCCTGCGCCGGGCAGCTCCCAGACGCCGTGCCGTGCGGACCAGCCCAGCAGGATCCGCCCCGCTTGGTCGGTGACAACGGCGCCGCCGCTGATGAGGCAGTTGGAGGCGGGCTCCCCCTTTTCCGTACATGTTGGGCGGGTGGGGGAGGGGGCGCGCAGGACGAGGACAGCGAGCCCGTCGGCGTCGTGGCGTTCGGCGGTCTGCCAGCCCTCGCCCAGCACCGCGAGTTCGTCCTCGTCCAGGGCGATGCTGCGTCGGTCTGCGGGGACGTTCGCGGTGACGGGGGTGATGACGACGAGTGCGCCACCGGGGCGCAGGCGTTCCCGTAGCCGGTTCATCACGCGTGTCCGGTCGCCGACGAAAGCCCAGGCCAGACGGATGGTGATCAGGTCGTACGCCGTGTGGGGCAGGCCCTCGGTGCCGTCTCGCTCGATGTCGTGCACCAGGTAGGTGACTGCCCGGGGCGTGAGAGCGGGAGTTTGGGTGTGGGCGAGGGTGAGGGCTTCGGGGGCGAAGTCGATGGCGTCGACGGTGTAACCGGTGGCGGCGAGGTGGCGGGCGAGTTCCCCCAGCCCGCAGCACACCTCCAGAGCGAGTCCCTGGTCGGGGGCCGGAGCGTGCTCGGCCAGCAGCTGGCGCTCGGCGTCGCTGAGAGGCCGGAAGGTCTTGCCGCTCGTGTAGTGCGCGTCCCACTCGTCGGGCGTGGTGAAGGCCACCGGGAAGGCTCCTTGCCAGGATCGGGTCAGATGAAGGTGTGCGTGCGCAGGGCGCGCAGGGTGCGCAGTCCGCGTTCGATGAGTTCGGGGTCGTCGTGGCCGCGGCCGTAGGCGATGCCGCTCGTTGCGTCCAACGCGGCTTCACAGCACAGGCGTTGGCGCTCCATGCCGGTCAGGGGGCGGCCGTAGCCGGTGAACAGCGCCTCGTACAGGTCCGGCCGGCCCTGCCAGGTGTCGGCCAGTCGGACGAAGTCACTTACAGCAGGGCCAAGTTGACTGCGTTCGAAGTCGATCAGCCCAACCTGCACGGAGGCGGGAGACGTGGCGTCTGTGGTGGTGATGAGCGTGTTGCGGGGCTGGAGGTCGCCCAGGGTCGGCACCCACGGGTCGGCGGTCCGGGTGTCAAGCAGGGCGGCCAGGGTGAGCACGAGGTCCTCGTCGCCGTCGGCCAGCAGGGGCCGGGCGGCGTCGAGGTGGCGCTGGAGTTTGCCGGGCCCTGGTGGCGGAGCCGGGGCGGGAGCGGCTGCCTGGTGGTACAGCGCAGTGAGTTCGCCGACCTGCCGGTAGACCTCGCGCTCCATCTCGGGAGCGAGGACCCGTCCGTGCAGGGGCTGCCCCGGCAGTTCGGAGAGGACCACCACCCGCTGCGTGCCGTCGACCGCGACGAGCCGCGGGGCACACGCGCCGAGTGAACGGGTCCAGTTCCGCAGGGCGTGTACCTCACGCTGATGGAACCGATGGTTCTGGTGCTGCTTGACGTACCAAGCGCCGCCGCGTGCACCGGTGACCCGCCATACCCGGCTTTCCGGCCGGAGCCATGAGCGGTCCGACCAGGCGGCGATGGGGCCGACCGCCCGCTCGACGAAATCACACACTGCCTCCTCCGGCCCCTTTGCGCCATCGGCGGGAAAACTGGTGGAGAGGGTGAGCCGGTCATTGGCCGGCTGGTAGGCGATGGGGTCGTTGCTCTCCTGGAAGTGCATGGCGAGGGTGACCCCGGCGCGGTAGGCGTCGATACCCGCTCGGCAGTAGGCCACCATCGGCTCGGGCAGCGCATCCAGGGTGAACCAGTCCATGGCGTCGCACCGGTCCGGCTCCGTGATCTGCGGGGTGCCCTGCCAGCGCCGGGCTTCGAAGAACACCCCGATGCGTGCCGTGCCACCGGGTGCGCGGTGGTGGATGGTGACCGTCGGTCGTACGTCCTGGCGGTCGACGAGAACCCCGGTCTCTTCACGGGTCTCGCGGATGACCGCGTCGACCACGTCCTCGTGTGGGCCGTCGAGTCGGCCGGACGGGGCGTGCCACATACCCGTCGCGTAGACGGGGCCCGCGCGTCGGGACAGCAGGACCAGCGGGCTTGGAGTCTGCTGGCGCAGGAACATGTGGACGTCGACCGCCAGCGTGTACTCCGTGATCTTCACGGTGCTGCGCGGCCCAGTCGCCGAGCGTCCTTCGCGTGGCGGGTCAGCGCCGTGGTTGTCGTCGTCTTCAGATGCGGCGCGGGATGACACGTCAGGTCCAGCCCATTTCGGTGTAGAGGCGGCCGTGGCGGATGCCGTCGATTGCGGCGCGGGTGTACTCGACTGTGGGCTCCGGGAGAGCATCGACGGGCCACCAGTCCCAGCTGACGCACTTGTCCGGTTCCATGACGCGGGGCTCGCCCGACCACGCTCGCGCCCGAAAGACGAGCTGCAGACGCGGCTGGGTGCCCGGCGCGTCCAGGACGTGGACAGCGTGGACGAACTCGACATCGTCGGCCGTGATGGTGAGGCCGGCTTCCTCCTGGGCCTCGCGGACCAGGCAGGCCATGGCGGACTCCTGTTCGCAGTGCCCGGCCAGGAAGTGGTGGTGCGACGGCGCATACGGGGAGTCGGGATGGCGCATGCCGAGCAGGATGTGACCGTCGCGTTCCGCATACAGGTGCACGCCGACGATGTTGGCTACGGTCCTGGTGCCCGGGGTGCGGACGGGGAGGGCAGCAAGCGGGGTGCCCGGGGGCGGCTCGGCCATATTGAGGGTTCCTCCATGTGGACGGGCGGGATATTGACGGGGAGGGGGCGCCGCGCCGGGCCCGGAAGCGGCGCGACACCCCGGGTGTCAGCGGTCGGTGGACAGGGCCAGGAGTTCCGAGAAGAGCCCGCCGCCGGCGGCAAGGTCGTCGTAGGGGCCCTGTTCCGCGATCCGGCCACTTTTCATGACGAGGATCCGGTCGGCGATTTTGCAGTTGACCAGCTGGTGCGTCACCAGGATCGTGATGCAGTCGCTGGCGTGGGCCTTGATCTGCTGAAGGATGGTGTACTCGCCGCGGGCATCCATCTCCGAGGTCGGCTCGTCCAGGATCAACAGCCCGGCACGTCGGTACAGGGCCCTGGCGCAGGCCAGGCGCTGCCACTGCCCGCCGGAGAGTTCGCTGCCGCCCCACAGTTCACGGGCGAGCAGCGTGTCCAGCCCGGCCGGGAGGTCATGGACGGCCTCGGCGAGGCCGACCGCCTCCAGCGCCTCCCACACCAGGCGATCGTCTTCCTCCTGGGGCTGGCCGAGGGTGACGTTGTCCCGCACGGACAGCGGCCACTGCGCGAAGTGCTGCGGCACCAGCCCGGACACCTTCCACAGACTGTCGGGGTCCAGGTCGGTGACGCTCTCGCCGTTCCAGCGGACTGTGCCCTTGTCGGCCAGGAAGATTCCGGCGAGCAGCCTCACCAGGGTGGACTTCCCGGAGCCGTTCTCCCCGACCAGGGCCAGGACCTCGCCTTGCCGCACGGTGAGGGACACACCGTCCACGGCCGGCTTCTCCTTGCCGGGATAGCGGTAGACGGCCTCCTCCACGGTGATGTTCTCCAGCGGTCCGTCTACGGTCAACGGGCCCCGGATCGGGGCGTGTTGGGCGGCGTAGTCGAGGAAGGAGTCCGAATCGGCGAGGTAGAGCGAGGTGTGGAACATGGCCGCGCCGTTGATGACCAGCTGGGACAGGGCGCCGAGCGTGGTCTGTACGGCGACGACCGCGGTACCGGCGATCGCCGGCTCGATCCTCCCAGTGGACACGAGCCAGGCCAGCGCGGCCCAGGTCGCCACGAGAAAGGTTCCGCTGATCGCCGAGCTCGCCAGGTTGATCTTCAGCATCTTGGGCGCCGCGGCCAGGGTGCGCGCGTCGATCCGCTCTGAAATGGCCCGGTACCAGTAGGTCAAGTAGCCGGTCATGGTGTTGGCGCGGATCTCGTCGGTGAACTTGGCCGAGGTGGCCCATCCGCGCAGGTTGGTGCGTACGTTGCGGTCGCCGATGTTGGCGTAGTGGGTCTGGTAGGTGACCCGGGCGTGTAGGACGGCGCCGACGCCGGCGGGGACGACGGCGAGCAACAGCAGGGGCAGCAGCAGTGGGTGCAGCACGGCTAGGACCCCACTCGCGGTGACCAGGCGGACCACGGCGGCGGTGAGCTTGTTGGCGTCCTGGATCATGACGTGGCTGCGGACCACCCCCATCTCCGCGGCTTCCTGCCGGTCCGCACAGCCGTCCTCCGCGCGCGCCGCAGCTTCGATCCCGCACACTGCCGCTACGAGTGCACTGTCCGCCTCCGTCGTCAGCCGGGGCGTGATCCGCCCATCCGCGTACGAGGACAGCGCACTCGCCGTCCGCCCGGTCATCGCCGCCAGCGCGATCACGACCAGGGCGGGCAGCGCGTGGTGAAGCCGGTCGGCGACCGCCCCGGTGCCAAAGACGGCACGCATCGCGTGCGCGGTCGCCGTCAGCTGGACGGCGGAGCCGACACCGATGGCCAGCTGGCAGCCGGCCAGCAGCAGCACGGCAACGCGGTCGATCGCCCATGCCATCCGCGCGGTCCGCGCCAGCACCGACGGCAGCCGCCGGACCATCTGCCCGAATGCAGCCTCCTCCAGAGGGTTCTTGCTGTACTTGCCGCCATAGCGCAGCTCGACGGGCGGTGGGGGCGGCACCCGGCCGGCCCCCACCGCGCCGCTCGCCTGTTCCGGCCGGGACATGACGCTCACCGAGTCCCTCCTCGCGCGCGGTGCGGGCTGCGTGACGACTCCGCGGTGAAGCGCGGCGGCGGTACGGACATCACGAGCTCTCCTCGGTCGTGACCCGGTTGAGCACAGCCTCGCCGGCATTCGCGGCCACGCGGTCGGCGACCTCGCGGGCTTCGGCCAGTGAACGTGCGGCGGTGAAGGCCATCAGGCAGCGCAGGGCAACTCGTTCGTCGTGGCCGAGGGCGCGGCCGTAGCCGGTGAAGAACGCTGTGCGCAGGCGCGGCTGGGTGATCCAGGGCCCGCAGGCCAGGTCGACGAAGTCGAGGATGACCGGGGCGAACCGCGCCGACTCGAAGTTCCTCAAGGCCAGTTGCGCGGCGGCGGACCAGAAGAGGCTGGTGCTCGGTTTGCCGCCGTGGATGAAGCCGAGGGGCAGTCGTCCCACCACGCGCAGCCGGTCGGCGTAGCTCATGACAAGTTTCTGTTCATCTGCCGACAGCCGGTCGCCCGCGTTGTCGAGATGACGCGTTGCGTCGTCGGCCAGGCGGGACAGGATCGTCGGCGCGTCGAGGGGCGTGGTGCCGGTGCGCCGTCCGGCTTGGTGCAGCTGGGCGAGGAGGAATCCGGCTTGCCAGTGGACCGTCTTGAGTGTGGCCTCCTTCAGCCGCAGCTGGGCAAGGGGCGTGCCGGACAGAGTCGTCACGATCAGAGCCAGATGTGGGGCGGAGGTGGCCAGCAGACGTGGAGCCGCGCCGGGGCCGAGGGCGGGCACAGCGTGCCGGTAGGCGAACGTCTCGCGGGTGAAGGCCCGCGGGTTCTGGGCGATCTTGACGTGGAAGCGGGCGCCGTCACCGGCCCGTACGACGTGCCACGCGCGCGCGAGCAACGGGTCGGTGACGATGGCGCGCACCGTGGAGAACGTGCCCAGGGTGCGCTCGGCCCAGTCCCTGACGGACGACGGCAGTGGTTGCTGCTCGGTCATGCCCCCCACCTCGGTGTCAGCTGTGTATCCAGGACGTACGCCGAGGCACTGACGGCCCTGCTGGTCACGTCGCTCCGACGGACTGCCCGGATGGCCCCAGGGTGGGCGAGGACGGGATGAGCGAGGGGCGGTACAGGGACGGTATTCATGGAGTCCTCCGGTGGTTGGCCGAGCAAAAACACGGCGGGACGACGGCGTCTTGCCGGGGCATGGCTGTCCCTGGTAGTCGCCAACAGCGCGCCATCTGAACCGTGTTGGGGATGACTGATGATGTCCGGGACAACGACCCGACGGCCCGACTCGAACACGCGTGTTTGAGTCGGATCCCCGCCCCATGAATTCGGGGGCCGCAGGTCGCCGGCCGCCATCCAGAACGGTTCCCGAGACATGGCGCGTGGCCGAATCGCCGCGAGTTGATAGGCAAGTGGCCCATGGGACTGGTGAGACAGCCGGTACTGGGCGCCGCCCCATTGCCGTTCAAGAGGTCTCCGCTCTCGGCCGACACGAAGGCTCCTTGTCCGGCGAGCGCCTCGCATCGCGGCTGGTTGGTCAGCGGCCGGGCGTGAGGATGCGCTGCATGTCGGTGAGGCTGAAGCGGGCGATCAGGAATGCGTGGTCGGTCCATCGAGACACCTCCTCGCTGGCCACGACTTCGACGCTGCGCAGCGCCGGCACCAGGTTGGGGGTGGACAGGATCCAGTCGATGCGCTGCGCGGGGCCCTGGTCCGTACGGGTCAGACTCGCGGTCGGGGTAAGGGCTTCGCGCTGTCCCAGGACCGTGCCCGCGTGGTGGGCGAGATCGACGTACACGTGCTTGCCGCCGGTGAGGATCTCGCTCGGCTGTGTGTCGGAGACTCGCCTGCCGTCCCGCACGATGGTGCGGTGCTGGTAGTGGACGGGGTCGTCGACCTGGGCCCACAGGAGGAGCCGCGCGATTTCGTCACCGATCCGGTGCGGGTAGCTGTTGCCATCCAGCCCCATGAGAACGGTACGGCCGTGGTCTGCGGCCGTGGTGAGCCACCGGGCCTCCGTGGCGCGCAGGGTCGGATCGAAGTGACACAGGTGCGCCGAGAGGAGTTCGAGAGGCTCGGGGCATCCCCTCAGACGGACACGTACCTTGCAGAACGGCTTCCACGGCAGATCGTGGTGGGTGTGGGAGACGACCTCGAAGACTCGGGGGTCAACCATGATCCCAGGGAGATTGCGGCTGCGGTTCGGCGCCGGGTTGGGCATGAACGGGAGAAGCTCGCCCAGTTCCTGCGCCTCCTCGTGTAGATCGAACCAGCCGTTCTCCCAGGCGCCGGTCAGTTCCTGCCGGAAGACGATGTGCGGATTGAAGGCAGCAAGGAATTGCCGGAACTCGCGACGCACATCTCCCTTGCCGTCTCGGCCACGTCCGTTTTTCTCCACGTTCCAGGACGCAACACGCAGTTCGGCCCTGTCATCGACGACGAGCAAGAGGGTCCTCCGGGGCGGGCGGATAAGGAGCCCGTCCCCTCCGCGACGGGGGGCACGGAGGGGACGGGCGGCATGCGGGCCTGGCGCATCGCTCAGCAGACCGATGCAGATGGGGCCGAGGTCACGGTTTGACGGCGATGGCCGCGAACGCTGCTGAGGCACCTGGGGGATGGGCGGGGTTTGCGGCGCGATGCCAGTTGGCGGTCTCCGTGATCCCGGGTTCAAGCAGGCGCCATCCGTCGAAGAAGCGGCCGATCTCATGAGGGCTGCGCAGGGCGATGGGACCGATCGACTCGGTGTACAGATCGCCGACCCGGTTCATTGGGCCCGGGTGCAGCGCGGCGGTGGGGTGGGTGATGCAGAGGGCGCTGCCTGGCGCCAGCCGACCGGTGAGGGCAGAGATGGCGGGATAGGCGAGGTGGCCGGGTAGTTCGTGCAGGACGGCATGGGCGAGTACGGCCACGGGCCGGGTCAGGTCCAGCGTGCCGAGCAGGTCCGGGTCGGTGAGGATGCTGTCGGGCTGGGCGAGATCCGCATGCACATGCGCGGTTCGGTGTGGGCGTGGCGCGGTGAGCATTGTGGCGGCATGGGCCATGACGATCGGGTCGCGGTCGACGTAGGCCACGGCGATCTTGCGTCGTCGGGGTACGGCAGCGGCGGCCGTCTCGTACAGCGTCGGGGAGGTGGGGAGCCCGCAGCCGAGGTCGATGAACTGCGTGATCCCCAACTGGCCGGCGAGCAGGGTGACCGCACGGAGGGCGAACGCGTCATTGATGGCGACGGCATCCACAAGGAACGGGGCGACGGTGAGGAGCCGCTCGGCCATGTTGATGTCGACGGGGTAGTGGTCTTTGCCGCGTCGGAGGCAGTCCTGGACCCTTGCCGTGCTCGGCTTGGCGGTCAGTTGCCGCAGAGCGATCGCCGATCCCAGTGCCGGCAGCGGGACAGTCGATCCGACGGTATGGCCGGCGGGCGCGCTTCCGCTCGCTGGGGCAGGCTGGACGGCGGGTGCCGTCCGGTTGCGGCGGCGGGCGGATGCGGCTTGTATGCGGGGCGGTTCGATTCCGTGTGCCTGCTCCAGCCAACGCAGCAACTCCTGCGTCAGACGCACCAGCACCAGCAGGTGTTCGTACGCCCGATCCGCCCGCGGTCTCGAACTGGCACGCTCCTCGATCATGACGATCAGCGCACGGAGTTCTGTCTGTTTCTCTTCCTCGGACTTGTCGGCAAGCGGATCTGTCTTGGCGGTCGTAACGAGGCGCAGTGCAAGTGCTTCCAGGGATGTGAGGGTCGTGGCGACGGCCAGGGGAGCGTTTGGCACGCGGAAGGAGATGCTGTCCAGCTCCCGCCGCGCGTTGGTCAACAACGTGGACGCGTCGATGCCTTTCGAGCTCGCGGCGGGAGTGGTGATCGTCATGAGAGCGCTCCGAACGTTCCTGTGGAGGTTGAGGGGCAGGTCACGCAGCGGGTGTCGCGCCGACGGCGCGCAGGGGATGGCATGCGACGGGGACATGCCAGCGGGGCAGTCTGCGCCGTGAGTTGACCACAGGTTGTGGGCTAGGCCAGCGCACCGTCGAGGTGGACGGGGATCTGCTGGCGGCCGTTGGAGATGAACGAGGCGAGCGGACGCAGGTCCTCGGCCGCCGTGGCCAGGGTGAGGCGGGGGTAGCGGCCGAAGAGGGCGTCCAAGGCGATGCGGGCTTCGAGGCGGGCGAGGCCGGCGCCGAGGCAGTAGTGGGCTCCCACGCCGAAGGACTGGTGGTTCTTGCGCGTGGGACGGGTGACGTCGAAGCGATCCGGGTCGGTGTGCACGCGGGGGTCGCGGTTGGCGGCGGCGTAGTTGATGACGATGAGGTCGCCGGCGTCGAAGGTGAGCCCGGTCTCGGCGTCGTGGATGTCGGTGGTGGGGAAGCGGGGGAGGATGTTGGCGACCGGGGCCTGGTGGCGAAGGGTCTCTTCCACGACGTCGTCCATCGTGATGCTGGAGTTCTCGGCGTCGATGAGGGCGAGCTGGTCGGGATGGGTCATGAGGTTGACCGCGGCGTGGTCGATCAGGTTGACCGTGGTCTCGTGGCCGGCACCTATGAGCAGCAGGAGGCTGTCGATGAGTTCCTGGTGGGACAGCTGGGTGCCGGTGGCGGAGTCGTGGGCTCTGATCAGGTCGGAGGTGACGTCGTCTCCGGGCATCTCGCGCTTGGCAGTGACCAGCCCGTCCAGGGCCCGGTAGAGGGCGAGGTTGCGGGCCTCGGCCTCAGCCTCGGTGATGTCGGTGGCGAAGGCGCCGCCGATCAGCTCGCGGAAGGTGTCGTGGAGGTTGTCCGGGACGCCCAGGAGCATGTTGACGCCGCGCAGCGGCAGCACCCAGGCGAAGTGCTCGCGCAGGTCCACGGGGTGGCTGCTGCCCCGGTGGCGTTCGAGGCCGTCGAGGAGGGAGTGGGCGATGTCCTCGATGGCGGGGGCGAGCGCGCGGATGCGGCGGATCTGGAAGCCGGTGCTGATCAGGCGGCGCAGCCGCTGGTGCTCGGGGCCGTAGGCGGTCAGGGCGTTGCGGACTTGGACCCACAGCCGAAGGGGCCATTTCTCCGGGATCTGCCCGTCGACGAAGGCGGGCCAGTGCTGGTGGGCGTCCTTGGAGACGCGGTCGTCCAGCAGAAGGCGCTCGATCAGGCCCGGATCGGTGACCGACCAGGCAGCGACGCCTCCGGGCAGTTCGATCCGGGCGGCGGGGCCGAGGGCACGCAGCCGACGGGCTTCGGCGTGGAGGTCGGTGCCCGCCGGGTCGATCGCGAACGGGCAGCCGGAGGGGGGAAGCTGGGTGGTCATCGCTGTCCTCTACTGGAGTACGGGACGGCGGAGGCCGTCCGGGGGAAGGTGACGGGAAGATGGGTCCAGCCGCTCTGGAACGTGCCGGGGCGGCGGACGAGCTGGTCGGGCGGGCAGGCGAGGGCGAGGTCGGGGATCCGGTCCAGGACGCGTTCGATGGCGGTTTCGGTGATGACGCGGGCCAGGTGAGGTGCCGGGCAGCCACGGATGCCCGCGCTGAACGCGAGGTGGGCCCGGTT
Source organism: Streptomyces sp. NPDC104367 (assembly GCF_055583825.1). Taxonomy (NCBI): domain Bacteria; kingdom Bacillati; phylum Actinomycetota; class Actinomycetes; order Kitasatosporales; family Streptomycetaceae; genus Streptomyces; species Streptomyces sp. NPDC104367. Next base: position 63,309 of record NZ_JBVJND010000043.1, read on the forward strand.
GCCCGAGCGGCGCTCGGAGCTGGCGGCGAGGGCTGGGTCGCTGTTGGCCGCGGCGAAGGACACCAGGATCGGGACGCCGGGAAGCAGCCGAACGCCTTCATAGGTGTGTTCTTCGAGCAGGTAGAGGGGGCAGTAGCTGGACACCGGCGGGTCGTCCCACAGCACTTGGTCGAGTGCATCGGAGATGGGCCGGACACCGGTGTGCAGGTCCCCGCCGAACTGGTCGTCGGTGATGAGCAGGAGCAGGGCGTTGGCGATCAGGTTGGTACACGGGGTGGTGCCGGCGCCGATCAGCAGGAGGATCTGCTGGATCATCTCCTCGTCCGACAACCGCGCCTGGTGGGACACGAGCCAGGAGGTCACGTCGTGGCCGGGCCGGTGCCGCTTGAGCCGGGTCAGTTCCAGGCACGCCTCTTCGAGTTCGGCATTCACCCGGGCGGCGTTCTGGGTGGTGTCGAAGAGCTTGGCGATCGAGGTGGCGATGATCCGGCCGTTGTCGGGCGTGCAGCCGAACATTTCCATCTCTACCTGCATGGGCAGCGGGTCGGCGAAGTCGGCGACCAGGTCGGGGTGTTCCTGGTTCATGAGGCGGTCCAGAAGTTGGTCGGCGATGCGGGCCACGCTGGCGGCCAGGGCATGGGTGTCGACCCAGGAAAGGCTGTCGGTGACCGCGCTCCGCAGCCGGGAGTGGTCGTAGCCGTCGAGCCACAGCGCGTTCTGGCGCGGGCGCATCATCATCAGCGCGGGGGAGTCGGCGGGCACGCGCCCTTCGCGTAGGGCCTGCCAGTGGTGGGGGTCCTTGCGGAAGATGCTCGGGGTGTTGCGCAGGAGGTACAGCGCGGAGCGGTAGGTGGTGGTGATGTAGCCGTCGACACCGTAGGGGAGTTCGCACCGCGCGATGGGGCCTTGCGCCCGCAGGCGCTCGTACGTCAGGCGCGGGTTCGTGCTGAATTCGGGCCCGTAAATCGGCAGCGGCTGCTGTGGCATGGATGCGGGGGTGTATCCCGCCGGGCTGTAGGGGCAGCTGCTGGCCGCAGGCGGCCAGTAGGGGGCGGGCCCGGGAGGTGGAGTGGTCATCGCGTTGGCTCCGGCAACAGGGAGAGGAGATAGGACACAAGGCTGATCAGAGCGTTCTTGGAGCTGGGACGGTCACGTGCGTCGAAGAACACCAACGGGGTCTGATCGGACAGGTCCATCGCAGCCCGCAGCTCCGCGGCGGTGTGCTTCGGGGAGTCGGGGAACTCGTTGACCGCGATGGCGTAGGCCAGCCCGAGTTCCTCCACCGTGCCGATGACGGGATAGCTCTGAGCGAGATGGCGCGTGTCCACCAGGACCAGCGCCCCGAGTGCGCCGTGGGCGAGATGGCGCAGGATCGGGAAGAACCGCCCCTGCCCGGGTGCGCCGAAGAGGTAGAGCACGAGTGCAGGGCTGAGGGAGATCCGGCCGAAGTCGAGGGCCACAGTGGTGTCGCTCTTGCCCGGGCGCCCGGTGAGGTCATCGACCGGGACGCTGGCCTCGGTCATCACCTCCTCCGTGCGCAGGGGGCGGATCTCCGACATGGTGCCGATGACGGTGGTCTTGCCTACGGAGAAGGCGCCCGCGACCAGAATCTTCACGGTGGTCTCGTCACCGCGCAGATGCGTCCCCTCGGCGGGGTTAGAGCTTGCGGAGCCCCTCAAGGACTGCCTCCAATACCTCTCGGTCGGGCGCCTGGACGGCGTAGAACTTTCCGTTGGTGGTGATGTGGCCGCGTTCCATCAGGTCGGCGAGTAGGACCCGCAGGACGCTGAGGGGAAGCACGAGATACGCCCCGATCTCGGCCACGGTCAGCGCCCCGGGCCGGCACAGCTCCAGCACGCGGCGCTGCTCCGGGGAAAGGCCCGTGCGCTCCAGGCCCGGACTGGCGATGCGCACGGTCGTGACGAAGTCGAAGTGGTTGCGGCTCGGCTCCGAGCGCCCGCCCGTCACAACGTGAAGTCCCACCAGGCCCGGTCCCCGGACGCGCCGGGACGCGGTCATGACGCGGACGGTGCCGGTTGCCGCGGGGGAAGGCCGAGGTAGTCGCCGATGCGGTCGACGACCTTCTCCATCTGGTACGACACGGCCTCGACGTCCGCGTTCTGGCCCATGGCCACGGCCAGGTAAGTGCCTTCGCGGGCGGCGATGATGATGATGTACGCCTGCTTGTACTGGATCAGAGTCCGCTGCCACGGACCGGCCGAGAAGAGATCGCCGTCGTCGGCCCTCGGCTCGCTGGCGAACTCGGTCGACTCTTGGCTGACGGCCTGCAGCCCGGTGACGGCTGCGGCCACACGCTCGGACATCGCCCGGGGGATGTCTTGGCCCCGGTCGATGTCCTTGGAGCACACGAGCGGCAGTCCGTCGGCCGACAGCACCATGGCACGCAGGACACTCGGCTGGGTGAGGAGTTCCTCATCCAGCATCCAGCCCAGCCCGCTGAGCCTGTCGAGGCTCCTGTTAACGAACGTCATCGGTGTGGTTCCCTTCTTCGGGGTGGTATGGCGCTGAGACTGGGCCCGGCGCGCTGGCGCGTTCGACGCCGCGCAGGAAGGCACCCACGGCACGGCCGCCGTCGCTCGGCGGCTGGGTCTCGTGAACAGGCGAAGCGGCATGCCGTGGCCTGGGGGCCTGCCGGGTGCGCTGCGGGAGGCCGTTGTCTGCGCGCGTCGGATATTGCGGCGGTACGTCGTGAGCAGAGGCCGGCTCGGCCGGTGATGCTGGAGCGGAGGCGGTGACAGGGGGGTGCAGCCGAACCTGTTCGTCCGCCTTCGGCACGTCTACGAGGGGCACCAGCAGCTCCTGTGGGATGAACACCCAGGCCCGTACACCACCCGTAGCGGACATCTGGTCGGCGCCCGCCCGGAATCCGTAGCGGTCGGCGTACTGCCCGGCCGTCACGAACCCGAGCTGGGGCGGGTTGCGCATCTGGGTGATCCAGATCTGCTGGCCACCTGCAAGCAGCAGGCCCGCGTTCACGCGGTTCTCCGGCGTCATCCCGATACCCGCGTCGTCGATGAACACGGTCACCCCGTTGGCGGCCGGCACGAACCAGACCTGGACCTTCGTGCCCGGATCGGAGTGACGGGCCGCATTGTCGAGCAACTCGGCCAGACTCAGCACGACGGGTTCCACCGCCCGGCTCGTCACCGCGAAGGCAGCCTCGCCGGTGATCTCGATACGGTCGTAGTCGCGGATCCGTGAGACGCCGCCACGCACGACATCGATCAGCGGCGCAGGGTCGCGCTGTCGTCCGGGCCATGAGCCGATGAGCACGCTGAAGGCTTGAAGGCGCCGGGCCAGCTGATTGCCCCCATGGGAGATCTCGATCGCGTCCGCGAGTACCTTCGCGTCATGGTGACGCTCGACCATGCCTTCCACCGCACCCTGCAGCTCGTTCACGAGCGGCTGGATCGCCCGGATGAACGTGCCCAGAGTCGTCCTGGTCACGTTCTCCGCGCGATCAGCCGACTGCACCGTCGTCTCGTGAACCGTGCGCAAGATTTCGGCAAGAGCCCGGCCGAACTCGCTGCTGCTGAGTTCTGGATGCAGGGGAGGCGGGGTCGCTGCCTGCTGGCCGCTCAGCACAGCGTGGATCAGGCTGGGAACTTGCTGGTGAGCGAGATGCCGCACCTCGTCGTCACGGGCTTCGATCGCCCCGCGCTCCATCCGCAGGGACGTCTCCAGGTTGGCGACGCGGCGCTTGCTGTCGAGCGACGAGGCACGGAAGCGCACAGCCATGGCCACGGCGACAACAACCGCGAGGGCCAACACCCACAGGACCGGATCCAATACGCGCGAGGTCATCAAATCCCCGAAGTAGAAGCAACGTTGGCGATGGAGAGGCAGCAACCCCGATGTCACGCAGCCGCGATTGCGTGACGTTCCGTTACGCTTCAGCCCGGACGGCGTGAAACCGGCGGCTAGAAGCTGATCTTGCTGACGATCTGGGCGAGGCTCGTCGCGGCCTGCGAGACGGTCGGTGCAATCGAGGAGCTGGCGAGATAGAAGCCGAACAGGGTGCATACGACCGCGTGTCCTGCCTTCAACCCGCTCTTCTTGACGAGCAGGAACGTGATGAAGCCCAGTAGGACGACGGCCGAGACGCTAACCGCCATGCCGGCCCTCGCCGTTCCGAACGCCAGCGGACCGCGTCAGGGACAACCAGTGAAGGAGCGCCGGCCCGTGAGTGCAGGTGCTCCACGTTCCCGGCGGAAACAACCAGACCCCCGAGCAGTGCGACTGCGGTGTTGGCGGTTTGCCGGTTGAACATTCCCAGTTTCCGGGGCGGCACAGGGTCTGCGGAGCGTGCCACCGGTAGGCGGTGTCAGCCTCGACAGGGATGTGTATCCGGGCGTGAGACTCGCAGCAGAGGACCGGGCCGACCGAAGATCCGTCTCTTCGCACGCCCTCTATCGCGCGTAGTCCGAGACCGAGCCCGGCCTGCACGACATCGACCGCACCCAACTGGGGCCGGGGGAACGCCGCGAGTTGAACGCCCCAGCTCAACTCCGACTGCGTGGGAGTGAGCGACTGCGTCTGCGATAACAACGGCCGGCGGGGCGGAAGGCTCCAGCCCTGCGACGGCTCCGCAGTGTCGGCTGGCCACCGCGGAGGGAAGGGATCAGAAGCAGTCGCGACTCGCTCTGAAGTGACCAGCATCGGGGTCTCCTGTGTGTCCGAATGGACCGACTGGGCCGCTTGACCGAGCAACGTCTGTCACCAGGACGTGGGCTGATCCCCAAGACTGTTCAGTGAAAGGTGATTACGCACATGCCGAAGGTGATATCACTGAGGTGATCCCATTCCAGCTTCGAGGGTTTCCGGATAACGGCACGGCTGGTCTCGCAGGTGGAGTACCTGTGATCGCTGCTGTAGCCGTCAAGACTTCGGTCGCTGGAACTAGCAGCGGCCGGAAGCGGATGTGTGCTCGGAAGCCTCGACGGCGTGCCCCAGCTCTTGAAGGTGACCCAGGCTGACCTGTGAGCGCTTTCCGATGCCTCCCACCTGTACCTATCACCAGAGTGATATCCGCACACCGCACCTGCTCGTACGCTGCAGTTGCAGACGAGGAACGGGGGGTGCGATGCCGAAGGGTCCCCGCACATGTGCCAGCTGCGGATGCCGGTTGAGCCAGTACAACCTGGGCGAACGGTGCGCGGCGTGCGTTCGCGCCAGAGGGCAGGAACCGCTCTCTGCCCCCAGTGTCCCGGACGTGGTGTGGACTGACCTCGAAGTACAAACAGCCATAGCGACATGGGACTTCGGTCGCGCAAGCAGGCTTATCCGCGAAAGAGCTGATCTTCGCCAAGAAGACATGGCGTCCATGGCTGGCCTTAGTCAGAGCTTCCTGTCAATGCTCGAAGCCGGCAACCGACGGCTAACGAGTCTCGACAAAGTCGCGCGGTTCCTCGAAGGTATCGGAACACCGGACGCCCTGCTGGCTCCGCCCTTCCGCGAGTACGGAGCCTCGTCCACGTTCGCACCTGCCCAGACTAAGTCGGCTCCGATAGACGCCCGTTCCGGAGCAGACGAGACCACTGACCTGAATCAGTTGGCGGCCCAGGCCGCTGCGCAATCACTACACTTCGCCACGAACATCGCGAAGAGCAACGTGAGCGAGGCCGAGCTTGAAGAGATCGAAGGCACGCTTGCCAAGATCGCCAGCGATTACGTCCATTCTCCGTTGAAGCGGATCTTTCTGGACCTTGTATCGACACGGGATCGCGTCTTCGTTCTACTGAATGGCCGCCAGCCGCTCGGCCGGACTCGAAAGTTGTTGTTGCTCGCCGGCATCAACTCCCTGCTGCTCGCTCATGCATCGCAGAACCTCGGTGACGAAGACGCTGCCATCGCACAGCTCCAAACGGCGTGGACCTTCGCGGAACAGGCCGATCACAACGATCTCCGGGCCTGGGTGAAGGGCACCGCTGCACTCATTGAGGAGTGGTCCTCGCGACGGCAGACAGCTCTCGACTACACGCGACAGGCTGCCCTGCTGTCACCCGGTGGCGAAACACGTATCCGGATCGCGGCCATCGAAGCTCGGGCGGCGGCGCGTATCGGCGACCGCGCTACAGCCTTGGCTGCCATCGAGGACCTCAAACGAGCCCGAGACAGGGGTGGTGCTCCGGATGCGCTCACTCGTTTCGGAGGCTTGCTCACGTTCCCCGAAGCGAAGCAGCACTACTACATCGGCGGGACATTCGCGCTCCTTGGGGAACATCAGCTGGCTGAGCAGCATGCAGCCGTGGCCATCGAGCTTTATGAGGCTGGCCCTCCGGAGCAGAGGTCGTACGGCGATGAAGCCCTGGCACGCCTCGACATCGCGACAGCACGCATCGTGGCGGGGGAGATTGAGGGCGCCGGAGAGCAGCTTCGGCTCGTCCTGGAGCTCCCAGCGGACCGACGGATTCGACAACTCGGCGACGCCGTACAGGCAGTGGCTAGGCTGTTGGCGGAACCGCGGATCGCTCGCAGCCCCGTCGCGCGTGAACTGGCCGACGCAGCTCGCGGCTTCGAAGCGATAGATACCCGAACGAAGGTCCTTGCTCCATGACTATGACGGCCTCTCCTGAGTCCGCCGCCCGCATGGCCTGCCGGGCATCCGGCCTGGCAGACAGGTCGCTCAGTCGCCTTCACGAGCACGCTACGTCCGTGTACATACTCGCGGACGAGGGCCTGGTCGTCCGGGTCAGTCCGGCTGATCAGCATCGGCGTCTCAAGACCGCAGTAGCCCTCACTCGGTGGCTCGTCGCCAACAACTTCCCGGCGACGGAGCCCGCGGATGTTCCGCAACCGCTCACCTATCTACCGCACGTTGTTACGTTCTGGCGCCACTACCCTCAACGCGAGGGCGCCGGGCCGCCAGCCGGCGCACTGGGCGCCTTGCTCCGTGCTCTGCACTCATTGCCGCGGCCCCCGATTCCTCTCCCGGACTATCAGCCTCTCGTCTCACTTAAGGGCGCCATTGAGTCAAGCACCTCCCTGGAACCGGCCCAGCGTGAGTGGCTGGCCGAACGGAGAGAGGAACTGATGGAGGCATACCGGGGGCTTGAATTCCCTCTTGGAGAGGGGCATGTCCACGGTGACGCATATCCAGGAAACACTCTCTGGGGACACCACGGCGTACGGCTCGGTGACTGGGATGAGGCAGCAGTTGGCCCACGTGAGATCGACCTGGCGAACACCTTCCAAGGGGTCCGATTCGGGCGCAGCGCTTCAGAGCTTGACGAATTTAGCCTTCGGTATGGATACGACATCAGGCAGTGGCCAGGGCTGCCTGTGCTCTGCGCTATTCGAGACGTGCACACCCTCGGCTCATTCATTCGACGCGCTGATCGAGGTGACATCGCGGCATCTCAGCAGCTTTCCCATCGCATCACCACCCTCCAAAACCGCGACGACCAAGCTCGATGGGGCGCAGCCTGAGGAAGTGATCAGCCGGTTGTCGACGCCTTATGAGCGTCCTGGCTTGCCTCGCTCGACAGCAGATCCAGATATCGGAGTACTGCTTTCTTGTCAACCTCGAAATTCAGCGAGTCGACGATTTCGCGAAGGTGAGTTGGGTTGTCCGTACCGACGGCCACTGTGTTCACTGTCGGCAGGTCGTAGGCCGCTCTGAAGGCTGACTGCATTTGGTTGGGGTGGTCCGAATCGCCTCGCAAGAAGACACGGGCGTCGAATCTTCTCCATACGGGATCGTGGGCATTTCCGCTAAAGGGACTCATGCCCCACACCTCGGTGTTCTGATCGCTCCATTGACGGGCGAGTGACTCGGCAGCACGGAGTGTTTGGATGCCGACGAGTAGGCCGCACCTGACCATGAGTACGGCCGGCTTGGCCACGGTGTCGTCTACCGCCTCAAGGAGCGGAGCCGGGTTCCAGGTGGAGACGCCCCACGATCCGCAGAGGCCCTTGGCCGCGGCGTCCTCCAGTTCTGCACACGCCTGGGCGAGCGCGTCGTGGGCACGGTCTGCAGCAGTGTCCCGGAGGCTGTGCTCCGGGTTGTGAAGGAAGACCAGGTCCGGAGCGCGGCCCAGCTCTTGGTTGGTCTGTTCCAACGCCCCCAACAGGCGGGCCGGGGCGAGGGAGTGCTCGGCCCCGGTTGACCGCGGGAAGAAGCCAACCTTCGTAGAGATCGTGAAGCGGTCGAGCAAGCCGCGCCCGATGTCCGCGAGGGTCGCATGGGAGGTGAACCCTCGGTAGCTGAAGGCCGTGTCGATCGTGGTGACCCCGAGGTCGAGCGCGTTGGTCAGTTGGGGACGCAGGTGACGAGATTGGTGTAGCCCGAGGACAACTCGGCGGTCAGGGGCGCGCACAGCTCCTCCTTCATCAGGATTTTCGCGACCTGTTCCACTTCGGCACCGACCTCGCTGGCTGCCTCGTCGATATGCACGGGGTGGCCGCTCAGCAGGAGGCGAAGTGCGGGGAGTGCCTTGACCGCGAACGTCAGCTTCCTGCGCGCGGCGACGACCTCGACGGTGTCGTCGTGCTCCACAATGCGCGGCGGGAAGTTGGTGATGCAGACGACGGATGCCAGGGACCCGAAAAAGTCGAGGTACGGCACATGCCGGGGCGGACGGACTTCCTGGTTACGGGCGGCCAGAAAGTCCGCGGGGCTGCGTGAGCCGATCAACGAGATCGCGGCTTCGGCCAGTTGCTGCTGCTGGGCTTCCTGGTCGCCCGTGCTACCCCATCGGTCGAGGTCGTGGCGGAAGATCTCGGTCTCGCGCGACCAGTCGGCCAGCCAGGACAGCCAGTTCACTCCGGTGCGCTTCTCGAACCCGAGCGTCATGTGCAGGCTCTGCCCGGAGCCGCGTCCGTTGCGGGTGGCCTGGTGCCAGTGGCCCCGTGGGATGTGCATGACGTCGCCCGTCTTCATGGTGCCGGCCCAGACGATCTCCTCGCTCGGAGAGTCGTTGCGTGCCGCGTCGCGGTACATCGGGTACGGGCGTGAGACTCCACGGACCTCCCACTCCTTCTCTCCCGCGAGCTGAATGATCACGACGTCGTGGTCGTCCCAGTGGAGCTTGAAGCCGGCGGCCTCATTCGTGGTGAGGTAGATGTTCGCCTGGACGTGCTCTCGGGACCACCACTGCAGGGCCCGACAGGCCACCTCCATCGTGGGATCGAATACGTTGGACTGGTCCAGGACCATCGTGGCGCCCTCGCGGAGCAGACTGGCCAGAAGCCGCATGTTCACCATGTCGACGCTCTGGCCGCGCCGGCTGACCTCCAGGTCGAGGTACTGGCTTGGATGCAGTTCCTCACCGTCACGGAACATACGGAACTGCGGGGAAGCGAGGCTGCGCCGCATCGTCATGTCCAACAGGCGTTGCGGGGTCAGCATGCGTTCGGTCAGGGCGGTGTCCGTCATGCTGCCGCGAGTGAAGGCTCCTCCGAGACCGGCCGGGCCGCTCCAGCCCAGCGCCCGCTCGATGCCACGGATCAGTCGGTGCTCCATGTTCTCCCCATCTTTCGAATGGAAATGGGTCGCGCGGTACGGGGACCGTGCAGGATCACACGGTCCCCGTCTGGTCGTGCGCTGGGTGTTACGCGGGGTGGTTCAGGCCGTCGCCGCCAGGCCAGGGGCCGTCACCGCCGCCGCCCTGCGACGGGTCCGAAGCGCTGGTGTCGTTGCGGTCGTGTACGGAGGTCAAGACCTCGACGGCCACGAGTAGGCCACCAGGCGTTGGGGTTGCGTTGTCGTCCACCGCGTACTCCTTCCACTGGGGTTGCCCACCGGGGCTCCGATGGGCTGTCTTCGGGGCGGAGTCCAACCTGTTGAGGCTTCTGGCTGGCACTACAGAGGTCGGGCTGTCTCGGTGCTGGGCATTGATCGTCGCCGTCCTGCACCGTCCCTTGCTCACCCCTGTGCTCAACCTGCTTCAGGCAGCAACCGGTCGCACATCACGGCGGTGATATCGCTTCGGTGATCCAGTGAGTTTTGGACAGCGGCGCGTCTCGGCGTTTGGCCGAGGTGCCGAACTCTCCATAGAGTACGGCTGGGCTTCGTCTGGCGTACGAAGGCAGGGACCGTGCCGCAAAGTAGACGTGTGACAGGTCTTGTGGACGGTGCGCCGAGCTGTCCTCCGGCCGGGTCGAGCTAGGAGACACCTTGTAACTGTGCGAGGGGCGCGGACTCGTATTAGTCGTCTATCCTGTCAATGCTCCCGCAGAATTGAGCACGTTCCGCTCCCGCAGAATTGACCCCCTGGGGTTGGTTCAGTCGCGGTGTGTGCGGTTTTCCTTGG